>CAZOIK010000435.1:0-4890 GCA_964579765.1 uncultured Bifidobacteriaceae bacterium | reverse complement strand
GGATCTCGAGGCGCTCGTCGATCGGCTGCGCCTGCCGAAGGTGTCGCTGCTCGGCAACTCCACGGGCGGACGCGTCGTGCAAGTGTATGCCGGCCTCCATCCCGATCGCGTCGACCGGCTGGTCGCCGAAGACGTCGGTCCCGAACGGCCTCAGAGCATCGCCGACGCGCTGGGCCGGCGGTTCGAGCGCGAGAAGGACGGCTGGGCGAACGAAGACGAGCTCATCGCGCAACTCGTCAAACAGAACCGGCGCACGCCGGAGCCGCTCCTCAGAACCTACGCGCACTACGGCATCAAAAAGCGCGACGACGGACGTGTGATCTGGAAGCGCGATCCCAATCTGGTCAAGGGCTTCGTCGAAACCGAACTGTGGGAGTCGGTGAGCCGGATTACGGCGCCGACGCTGTACGTGCTCGGAGGCGCCAGCCGGATCGTCCCGCCCGACACGCAAGAGAAGCTGAAGCGCACGCTCCCCGACGTGCGCATCGTCGTCATGCCAGGCCTGGGCCACTACCCGGACGAGGAAGACACGGCCGGCTTCATGAAGATCGTCCGCGAGTTCCTGAATCTGCCGTCCTGATCCTCAGAGGAGATCCCATGAATCGTCGCCAGATCATCGTCGTGTGTGCGGGACTGGCCCTGGCAGCTGCCTCGGTGGCGGTCGCGCAGCAGACCACGCGCACGCCGACCATCGAGCAGTTGCGCCGAACGATGTCGACCCTGCGCGGCAACCGGATCGCCACGCCCACCGACTACGACACGCTGACGCCGGAGCAGAAGCAATACGCCGAAAGCATTCTGAGCGGACCGCGCGGCGCCATTTCCGGACCGCTCGGCGTGATGATGGTCAGCCCGACGCTCGGCGATCTCACGCAGAAAGCCATCGCGTATTCCCGCTTCGCGGGTCGCGACGGGTTCTCGAGCGTGCCCCCGAAGCTGAACGAGCTCGCGATCCTCGTGGTGGCGAAGCACTGGTCAGCGGAATACATCTGGAACGCTCATCACAACGCCGCCGTTCGCAACGGCGTGCCGGCGGCCGTGGTCGAGTCGATTCGCACGGGCGTGCGGCCCGCCGCGATGGAACCTGACGTCGAGGCGATCTACAACTTCTCCACCGAGTTCATGTCGAAGCGCAGCGTGAGCGACGAGACGCTTCAGCGCGCCAAACAGGTGCTCGGCGGCGATCGCGGGGCCGTCGATCTCGTCGGGACGATGGCGCTGTACCAGATTGGCTCGATGATGGTGACACTCGATGAAACGCCGTTGCCGCAGGGGACCAAGCCGTACTTTCATTGAGCCGCGCCAAGGCGGCGTAGAATCGAGGGCGTGATGCTCAAGGCTGCCGTGCTCGCACTCGCAACCGCCCTGTCCGTCAGCGTACCGGCGCTCGACGGCCAGCTCGTGGATCCCTTGCAGCCAGCCGCCGGCGTCAGGGCGACGGTGCTGCTCTTCGTCAGCACAGAGTGCCCTGTCTCGAACCGCTACGCGCCCGATCTCCGCGCCATGCACGATGCGTTCGCCAACAACGGCGTGGCGTTCTGGCTCGTGTATCCCGATCCCGAGGACAGCGCGACGAAGATTCGCGAGCAGGTCGCGTCGTTCCGGTTTCCCGGCATGCCGCTCCGCGACGCCGGCCACCGTCTCGCGAACGCCGCAGGCGCGACGATCACGCCGGAGGCGGCCGTCTACGACGCCCGCGGCATCCTGATGTACCGCGGCCGCATCGACGACCGGTATTCGGCTATTGGCGTCGAGCGGCCGGCCGCGACGCGTCACGACCTGCGGGACGCGATCACGGCGACGCTGGCTGGCACGCCGATCGCGCAGCGGTTCACGCAGGCCGTAGGCTGTTACATCGCCGACGCGACGTCCTGACTCCATCCGCCCGAGGACGCCTCCCATTGTCGAAGACGCGTCCCAGCGACTGCGAGTCGTGGCGGACATACTCGCCGTGCGATGAAAAAACGGCGACAGGAACTGAAAAGTAGAGTGCCATGACAAACAGCCGCCACCACCATCCGTGCGCACGGAAGAGATACGCGAGAACGATGTAGAAAGGCAGGACCAACCATGTGAGGCGCAGCGCGTACAAGCCAGGGACCACCACGCTGGCTCCGCAATGGGACACGCAAAGCTCGCGTAATAAGAGGGTCGAAACGCCTTTACTCATCGCCGGAACCGGACTACGGAAGACGGGGACATCTCTCTGCCAGCAATGATGTCCGCCAGGACCGTGTCCCAAGCCTCAAGCGCGTGCCGTGTCTCAGCGAGGTATGTGTGTTTGATGTAATGCCTGGACGTCACGGTGTAGCGAGCGTGATTCAGGGTTCGGCCGATCACTTCCTCGCTGAACCCCAGGCTCGCAAGACGAGTCCCGACAGTGCGACGAAGATCCTTCCACTCGTACGCGCCGTTGTGAATCGCCGATAGCGAACGCAGACCATCAGTCCACGGAGCGAGTCCCCGAAACACGGCCTCATCCTCGGGCACATCGGTTCGAACGCGTTGCAGCAGGGCGATCGCCGTCGGCGGAAGCGGCACAACGTGTGGGCGACCGTTCTTGGTCCGAGCAGGCGGAAGCTCCCAAGTCTTCTTCACGAAATCGACTTCATCCCGCTTCATCCCAATCACTTCTGCTCCGCGTTGACCAAGCAGCAGCCGTAGGCGCAACACGTCAGAAGCGCGTCCCGGATGTGCATCAAGGCCCGTCCAAGGCTTCCGCAATTCGTCGTCAGTGAGTACACGATCGGAGGGACGCTCCTGAAACCGCTTGATCATGCGAGCTGCTGGATGCGCGTCGACCAAGGATCGATCAAGGGCGACGGTGAACAATCTAGAGATGACTGCCTGGACGCGATTGACGCCAACGGTCATCCCTTGTGCGACGAGGCCGTCGAGAAGCTCATGGACGTGGGCGCGCGTGATGTCCCGGAGCGGCATCGAGCCCCATCGAGGAATCAGGTACTTCTTGATCTTCCTACATCGTCCTGCCAGGACTTCTTCCGTCCCTTCGCAAACGTCTCGTACAGCTTCGCCATGTCTGCGAATATGAAAACGGCGGGAGGTTCGGTGACGGGCTCAATCGTCCGCTCGCGCGCAGCGGCTCGTTCGTCGGCTATTGGATCGCGTCCCTCGACATCTATCGCGTCTTGGCGCCAGCGGGCGTGATTCGAAGCGCAAGTCCACGAGTCTTCGTATCGAAATAGACGACACGCGAGGCCGCTCGAGCACTCGCCACGAAGCGGTCGGTCAGGTTCACCCTCGGCATGCCGAAACGTTTAGCCCAGCGTTAGCCCGAAGTCAATTTGGCGAGGTTGAGCTCACGCGCGCCTGACTCAATTCGTGCGTTTTTGCCTTATTTTTTGGTGCCGGGGGCGGGGATCGAACCCACACGCCCCTTGCGGGACCCAGGATTTTAAGTCCTGTGCGTCTGCCAGTTCCGCCACCCCGGCGCCAGGCGGTGCGATTGTACCGCTCAGCGCGCAGCGGCCGGAGGTAAAACAGGCGGGGTCGAGATCAGGACGAGGACGCGATGCGGTGCCGGACGAGGCTCAACCGCCGCAGCGAGGCCTTTGCCGGCGCCGGCCGGCGGCGGGCGCTCGCACGCGTGATCTCGGTCATCAGATCCTCAGGCAGGCACGGCTTCATCAGCATCACGTCGCACCCGGCCTCGCGGAGCGGCGTCAGCGTCGGCTCGTAGTTGTGGCCGACGAGGAGGACGATGGCCGGCGCATGGCGCCGCGCCTTGATTCGGCGCACGATCTCGACGCCCGGCATGTCCGGCAGCCGCAGCCCCAGCACAACCACGTCCGCCGCATAGATGTCCAGCACCGCCAGCCCATCCGCGCCCGTGGTGGCGACGCGAACGGACAACCCCTTCTGCTGCAGCGCGAACGCATACATGTCGGCTTCGTCGAACGCGTCAACGATGACTACACGCGGAAGGTGGGAGGGCAACATGGCGAACCTCATCGGCGCAAAACCGCGACGTGCACCGCGCGCCAGCGCGGGCCGACGTCGTGCGGAACTATCGGCTCGTGATACATCCAGCGTAGCGAGCCGCGCGCACGCGATCAATAAGAGCAACGCCGTAGGTTCCCGTTGCCGAGACGTAAGCGGCGTCGCCGATGTCGCATCGTGTCGATAGCCGTCTCCTGATGCGCCACTGGATCCAGTCCGCTGCAGCATGTGACGGGCGGATTAATTTTCGTTAGACTCCGGCGAACAGGCCTGCGATGACCGCCGCATCCGTCTTCCTCGAGCGCGCGCGCTATTTCCTCGGGACGGAGTACCGCACCCAGATCCGCCTGGCCGTCGAGGCCCTGCCGGAAGAGGCGCTGTGGTGGCGCGCCAACGATCAGTCGAACTCCGTGGGCAATCTGCTACTCCACCTCACGGGCAACGTGCGGCAGTGGATCCTCGGCGGCATCGGCCGCCAGCCCGACAGCCGCCACCGCGCTGGCGAATTCGAGGCGCGCTCGGGTTTGCCCCGCGCCGAGCTCCTCGCGGCGCTCGATCGCACGCTCGACGAGGTCGATCGCGTCCTCGGCGCGCTGACCGACGCCGACCTGCTCGCGCCGCGCACGATCCAGGGCCGCGATCTCACCGTCCTCGCCGCCATCTTTCACGTCGTCGAGCACTTCTCGCAGCATCTCGGGCAGATCATCCTGATCGCGAAGCTGCGCGCGCCCGGCTCGATTCAGTTCTACGAGGACGCCGACGGGCTGGCGACGCCGGTCTGGGAAGCGCGGATCGCCAAGTAATGGTGAAGCGCTTCACCGGCGGCGTCATCATGGCCGTGCTCCTCGCGCTGCCGCTCGTGGTCCCGGCCATCGGACACGTGGACACGTGGAAGATCGAGCTGGGCCTCGCCGGCCTCTTCATCTTCCT
>CAZOIK010000434.1:0-10708 GCA_964579765.1 uncultured Bifidobacteriaceae bacterium | reverse complement strand
TGCCCCTGAGGCGACGCGCGTCGATCTCGTCGGCGAGGTGCTCCGGGGCGGAGCGCCGCAGCCGATGACCAGGGGGGCCGACGGCACCTGGAGCGTCACGATCGGGCCGCTGCCGCCAGAGATCTGGATCTACAACTTCCGCATCGAGGGCGTCGACCTGCCCGATCCCGCCAACCCGAGCGAGATGCCGCGTGCGGCCGGGACGGCGAACTCGAGCTTCGTCGAAGTGCCCGGCGACGATCCGGCGTTCTTCGACGCGCGCCCGGTGCCGCACGGCGAGGTCCGCATCGTGCTCTACGAGTCGGCGGCGATGGGCGTCGATCGATACCTCTGGGTCTACACGCCGCCAGGCTACGACGCGTCGACGGATCGGTATCCGGTCTACTACCTGCTGCACGGCAACGGCGAGACGCAGAGCGGCTGGGTGATGAACGGCCGGGCGAACATCATCCTCGACAACCTGATCGCCGAGGGCAAGGCGGCGCCGATGATCGTCGTGATGCCGCACGGCCATCCGATCCAGAGCGCGTCGGTCGGGCCAGCCGTGATCGTGCCGCCGTACAACGGCGATCCCGGCATGCTGAATTTCACGCTCTTCACGAGGGATCTGCTCGATCAGATCATCCCGCTGGTGGAGCGGCGCTACCGCGTGCTTGCCGATCCCGCGCATCGCGCGATCGGCGGCCTCTCGATGGGCGCGTTCCAGAGCATCGAGATCGGCCTCGCGCACCCCGAGCGCTTCGGCTACGTCCTCGCGTACAGCGGCGGATTCGGCGCGCTGGGCCCCAGGCCGCCGGCCGAGCCGATCGAGACACAGGCGCCGTGGAAACAGCTCCTCGCGAATGCGACCGCGACGTCGAAGAATCTGCAGCTGCTGTTTCTGGGATCCGGCCAGCAGGAAACCGGCATGCGCGCCCCCGGACAGCGGCTCGTCCACCTGCTGCAGGATCGCGGGATCAACGCGCGATGGGCGGACTACCCGGGCGGGCACGTGTTCAGCGTCTGGCGCAATCTCCTGCACGAATCCGTGCCGATGCTCTTCCGCCAGCAGCCGCGCGCCGCTCCTCGCGCGCAGGCCGCCTCGTCACCGCTCCCGGCGGAGCACTGGGTGACGACGTGGGGGACGGCGCAGCAGCTGGCCCCGACACGCCTGCCGTTCGGCAATCATGAGATCGTGCAGCCGCCGCCGGCGGCTCACGTCCCGGCGACGCTGAAGCAACAGACCGTACGGATGATCGCGCACGCGAGCCTCGGCGGACGGCGTGTCCGCGTCGCGCTCTCGAATGCGCTCGAGAAGCCGCCGCTCGTCGTCGGCGCCGCGCATGTCGCCCTGCGCGCGAGCGGAGCGGCGATCGTGCCCGCCTCCGATCGCGCGTTGACGTTTGGCGGGCGGACGTCGACCATCGTGCCGCCGGGCACGATCGTCGTCAGCGATCCGGTGGATCTCGCCATCCCGGCACTCGCGGATCTGGCCGTCTCCCTGTATCTGCCGCAGGACACCGGCGCACCGACGGTTCATCCGGACGGCATGCACACGGCGTACATCGTCAGCGGCGACGCCACCGGTGCGGCCACGATGACGGCCACGGCCTCGACCACGGCGTTTCTCTGGCTCGCCAGCGTCGATGTGCTGGCGCCGGCGGATGAAGGTGCGGTCGTCGCGTTCGGCGACTCGATCACGGACGGCGTCGGCGCGACGCTCGACAGCAACCGCGCGTGACCGTCGCTGCTCGCGGCGAAACTCGCGGCCGGGGCCGGCGCACAAAGCGTCGTCAACGCCGGGCTGTCGGGCAATCGGTTGCTGCGTCCCGGCTTCGGCATCAGCGCGCTCGCGCGTTTCGATCGCGATGTGCTCGGCCAGGCCGGCGTGCGCTGGATGACGGTACTGTTCGGGATCAACGACATCACGTTTCCGGCGGTGCCGGGCGCCCCCGCCAGCGAAGCCGTGACCGCCGACGATCTGATCTGGGGCCTTCGACAACTCGTCGAGCGGGCGCATCGCCACGGCATCAAGGTGGCCGGCGCGACGATCATGCCGGTGGAGGGCGTCAATACCTACACCGACACCGGCGAACGCATTCGGCAGGCCGTGAACCGGTGGATCCGGACCAGCAATGCCTACGATGCCGTCATCGACTTCGACGCGGCGGTGCGTGATGCCGATCATCCCGGCAGGCTGCGCGCGGAATTCGACGGGGGCGACCACGTGCACCCGAACGATGCCGGCAATGCGGCCATGGCGGCGGCGATCGATGCAACCATCTTCCGGCGATAGCCAAGGAGATCAGCGATGACGGTTCGCCTGCGCCTGCTCGCCGCGGTTCTCGTAATCGTCATGGCGGGCGCTCGAATCGGCGGGGCGCAGGAGGCTCGCCGTGCGTCGCCGCTTCGCGTGGGCGCCGCGAAAGTCGACGTGACGCCGGCCCCGTCCGACCTCCCGAAGAATTACCGCGGCGTCCTCGATCGCGTGTACGCGAGAGCCATCGTGCTCGAGAGCGGCGGCGATCGGGCCGCGTTGATCACGGTCGATGCCGGCATGCTGTCCGATGCGATCTGGCAGGCGGTGACGCGGCAGCTCGACGCGGAGCTCGGCATTCCGCCCGCCAACGTGCTCCTGACGGCGAGCCACACGCACAGCGTGCCGGGACCGCCGGCCGCCGACTACGCCGGCAAGATCGTCGAGGCGGCGAGGCTCGCTCGCCAGCGGCTGACACTGGCGCGCGTCGGCTACGGCACGGGCGAGTCCTTTATCAATGTCAACCGCCAGATCACGGATCCGAAGACCGGAAAGTGGTGGGAGGGCCCGAACCGCGAAGGGCCTTCGGACAAGACGGTCGCGGTGCTGAAGTTCGAGAGCCTGAGCGGCGAACCGCTGGCGGTGTACTTCAACTACGCCGTGCACGGCGTGATCGCGGGACAGCTCGATCAGATCAGCGGCGACATCCCGGGGGCGAGCGAGCGCTACGTCGAAGACGCCTTCGGCGGCAGCGTCGTCGCGGTCTGGTCGACTGGCGCGTCGGGGGACCAGAATCCGATTTACTTTCAACAGACATACGACCTGCGCGAGATCCGGATCAAGGACTACGCGAAACGCGGCGTCGACATCAGCAACGCGATGCCGCCGGGCGGCGAGGGCCTCGACCGGAACAACCCCGCCGTGGCGCGGCTGATGGACCAGCAGCGCCAGATGGTGTCGTCGATGGGGCAGTTTCTCGGCGAAGAAGTGCTCTACGTGATGCGGAACATCGACCGGACCGACACGGACGTCCGGTTGTTCGGCAGCCAGAAGACGATTCAATGTCCCGGTCGGGAGCGCACCAACGACGGCCGCGCCGGATCCGAAGGCACGTACAAAGATGCCCCGCCCGTCGACATCCGGCTTGGCGTGCTGCAGATTGGCGACGCGATGATCGGCGCGGTGAACGCGGAGGTCTTCAATCCGATTGCGCAGCGGCTGAAGCGTGAGTCGCCGGTCAAGGCGACGATGATGGCGACGCTGACCAACGGGGCGGCGCGCTCCGGCTACATTCCGGATGACGCGTCGTACGGCAAGTACACATTCGAAGTGCTGTCGTCGCGGCTGCGGCCCGGATGCGCGGAGTCGTCCATCGTCAAAGGTCTGCTGGATCTGATCGACGACGCGCGCAAGACGACCGCCTCGCGGTAAGGAGGCGCGTGAGGAGAACGATGATGCGTTGGTCCGTTGTGGCCGTGTGGCTCTCGGCGGTCGTGATGGCGGCGGCGCCCCGGACGGATACGTCATGGTGGAGTCCGGGGCAGGGAACGCCGCTGCCGGAGTACGCCACGTACGCGAACGAACAGGGCGAGCTCGGCGTACTCAACACCTCCGGTGCAGTCGAGACGAAAGGGCATCCGTTCTTCGAGCCCATCGGCACGAACGGCCGCGCGTGCGTGACGTGCCACCAGCCGTCGGACGGGATGTCGATCTCCGTCCGCAGCATCAAGGAGCGATGGACGGCGACCGGCGGCAAGGACCCGCTGTTTGCGGCCGTGGACGGCATGAACTGTCCGAACCTGCCGCCCGACGATCCGCGTTCCCACTCGCTGCTGCTCGAGCGCGGGCTGTTCCGGATCGCGCTGCCGTGGCCGCCGCAGCGTCCGGACGGCACGCGTATCGATCCGGAATTCTCGATTGACGTCGTGCGCGATCCCGGCGGCTGCAACACCGATTCGCGCTACGGGCTGCACAGCCCCAATCCCACCATCTCCGTCTACCGTCGTCCGCGGCCCGTGGCCAACACGAAGTACACGACGCATCAGAACTTCGGCGTCGGACCGTTCATCGGCAAGAACGGCATGCCCTCGGCGGTCGACGAGACGGGCAGGCCGACGAGCATGAACCTGATGTCCGACGCGCGCGCGGCCACGCTGGCCGTTCAGGCCCAGGATGCCGCGAAGAACCACCTGCAGATTGCCGGCACGCTCAGCGCCGCGCAGGTCGCGCGCATCACGGAATTCGAGCGGCAGGTGTATGTCGCACAGGTCGCGCGAGGCGACGCCGGCAGCCTGGTCGAGCCCGATGGTCCGCCCGCCTTCGGACCGCGCAATCTCGCCGCGGGCGACGCCGGTGTGCTCGGCAACAACACCACGCGGTATGTCTTCCCGCTGGCCGGCAAGTGGACGCACCTGCCGCGAACGGGCGACGAGGCCGTGAACGCGCGCAACGCGTCGCGCGAGTCCATCGCGCGCGGCCACGACGTGTTCATGTTCCGCACGTTCTGGATCAAGGACTCGATGCATCTCAACTCCGTCGGCCTCGGCAATCCCGTCAAGCGGACCTGCTCGACGTGTCACGGCATGCACATGACGGGAATGGACACGGCGAACGGCTGGATGGACATCGGCACGACCAACCTGCCGTGGGCCCGCGAGGTGCCGCTGAATCCGTGGACCGAGGCCCGGCCGCAGATGCCGCTTTTCCGCGTCACCTGCAAGCCGGGCGTGCGGCCGCATCCGTTCCTCGGCCGCGTCATCTACACGCAGGATCCCGGACGCGCGCTCATCTCCGGTCTCTGCAACGACGTCGGCACGATCGTGATGGAGCAGTTCCGCGGGCTCGCGGCGCGGGCGCCGTACTTCTCGAACGGGTCGGCGGCGACGCTGCGCGAGCTGGTCGACTTCTACGACCGCCGCTACAACATCGGCTACTCGGACCAGGAGAAGCAGGATCTGGTCAACTTCCTGGGAGCGCTGTGATGACCATGCCTCGGATGCGTCGATGCGGCGCGCTGCTGGCCGTTGCCGGGCTCGCGTGCGGCGCGGCCGCCCGCGCCGGCGCCCAGGAGACGCGCAAGAACTTCGTGAGCTGCCCGATCGTCCGCGATACGGCGTCTGTCCCGTGCTGGCTCTCCGAGTACGAGGGCGAGCTCTACTACCTGACGATTCAGTCCGACGTGACGGCACCGGTCACGCCGCCGTGGCTCGGCCATCGCGTGCTCGTCGAAGGCGTCGTGTCCGACGAGCCCAGGATCTGCGGCGGCAAGGTCCTGAAGCCGGTGCACCTGTCCGTGATGCCGGAGCTCGACGCGTCGTGCAACACGATGCTGCCGGCCGAAGAGCGCTACAACCTGACGTTCGAGCCGCCGCGTCCGCCGGGTCCGAGCAAAGGACGGCTGGCGTTCGACAACGCGCCTCCCGCCGCGAAGGCGGCCGCCCCGCTGCCATCGACGAAGGAGTTCGTCGTGCCGTACGACTTCGACGCCCTCGTCGGATTCAACCATGCGCGCGTGCTGACGGAGGTGCTGGAGTTCGCGCGCGCCGTCAAGGCACGCGGCATCGAGATCGTCGGCTATCGCGGCGCGGCGCGCCTGTCGAACGGACAGCTCATGTCGGAGGACGCCGACATCGCGAAGCGGCGCGCCGAGCAGCTGGCGATGCTGCTGCAGGGCGCGAACCTGAAAGCGCCGCAGTACAAGATCAGTTGGCGGGACGAGTCCGCGAAGGCGACCGGCGTCGACGACTACGTGCTCCGTCGCGCCGTCATCACCGTCCGCGCACAATGAACCGCCGATCGTTTGTCGCGTTCGGCGGCGTCGCCTTCGCCGGCGCAGCACGTCGCGTGCTCGCACAGCGCGCGAATCGCCAGACGACGGTCGAGACGACGCTGGGGAAGATGCGCGGCTACGTCGATGAGGGCGTCCACGTCTTCAAAGGCGTCCGTTACGGCGCGCCGACCGGGGGCACTGCGCGGTTTCTGCCGCCGGCCAGACCGAAACCATGGGCCGGGATCCGTGGGGGGCGACCGCCTACGGGCCGCGAGCGCCTCAGCCGTTCCGCCGCACGGTGCCGGAGATCGGCGACGCATTCGTCGGCAAGGGTCAACGAAGCATTTCTCCTGACCCGCGACCAACTTCGTCATGTGCACGACATGGTTCGCGATTACTGACCTGCCCGGCGTTTCTCGGACCAGCTGAAGCTTGAGAGAATGGCGCCCTCGGACCACTGAGGGGGCCATGAAGAAGATGCGATTCACCGACGAGCAGATGGTGACGATCCTCCGGGAGGCCGATCAGAAGCCCGTCGCGGAGGTCGCCAAGAAGCACGGGATCAGCGACCACACGATCGACGCCTGGCGACAGCGCTACGGCACGCTGGAGGCCGCCGACGTGAAGCGGCTCCGGCAGTTGGAGCAGGAAAACGGGCGGCTCAAGAAGATGGTCGCCGACCGCGATCTCGAGATCGACGTCCTCCAGGAGATCACGCGAAACAAATGGTCGGCGCACCCGTGCGCCGGCAGCCGGGCGCCTACGCGACTGTGACGGAGGGCGCTCGCCCGCGATGTCGGCTCGCGCGGACAGAACGGCGAACGAAGAACCACTAACCGGTCCGGTCAGCGCCAATCTCCAGTAGCGACTGGTCCGAAGAAATCCGGCAGGTCACCCTCCAGCTGGCCGTCCGACTGTGGACTTCTGAGATCGCGTCTGAGACCAAGCGCGTGCGGTCGCGGCAAGGTCTTTGCGCACGCGGGCGGTCCGCTTGTCATTTAGATCCTGTTCCTCCTTTCTTCTCGGCCAACACAGGCTCGAAGTCCAATAGCCCTATAAGATCACGACTTCACCGTCCAATCAAGCCGATCCGTACATCGGCACGGGGTCTTGTCAGCTAGGGTTCGCCACGGTCCGCACCAATCAGTGCGGCTGCCGTACCGCGTCGGAGGCGGATCTCAGGCCAATCCTCGAAGGGATCGCCGTGTTCGAGTGGCGCGCGGAGAACACCTGCCGCAAGTAGCGCATCCCACCGACTGCGGCCTGGTTGACGGGTCTTTTCGGGCGGGACCAACTCGGCGACGATCCGTCCATGATTGGTGACCGTGATTCGTTCACCGGCTTCCACGCGCCGCATGTACCGACTCAAGTTGTCTTTCAAATCCCGGATGCCAGCGGCAGCCATGACCTCACTATAACCATATGTGGCCACCACTGAAGCGTGATCGGTGGGCTCAGTGGGTCTTCCGAGGGTATAGTCAGCGCTTGTATCGCAATGCGGTACTGGTGGGTTAACCAGAACCAGACGTATCGGGCCGAAGTTCGCGGCAGCTTCATGTGGTCGCCGAAGCAGAACGCGAACGGAGCCCGCAACCAGTTCTACGAGAACATGCGAGAGGTGTCGCCGGGCGACGTCGTGTTCTCGTTCTGCGACACGCGCATCAAAGCGATCGGCGTTGTCACTGGCGGATCGCAGACGGGGCCGAAGCCTGACTTTGGCAACGCCGGCCTGAACTGGTCGAAGGAAGGCTGGTTCGTTCCCGTCGACTACTGCACCCTGAACAATCAGATCCGGCCGAAGGATCACGCGGCGATCCTCCGGCCGTTCCTGCCGGCGAAGTACTCGCCGCTCCAGGAGAGCGGAGACGGCTTGCAGTCGGTCTACCTTGCGGAGGTGCCGCAGCCGCTCGCTGACGCTCTCATCGGGTTGATCGGGCAGGCGTACTGGGATGCGTACTCGGCGATCGCGGTTCTTCAGACGGTGCCCGAGCCGACCGACTCCGAAGCAGCCGCCGCGATAGATGCGACGCTGGCCGGGCCAACCTTCCGCGAGCAGCTCGTACGGGCACGGCGAGGCCAGGGAGTATTCAGAGCCAACGTCCTTTTGCGCGAGGACTCCTGTCGCGTGACGCACGTGAACGAGCCGCGACACCTGAAGGCAAGTCACATCAAGCCGTGGCGCGACGCGACCGACGCCGAGCGACTCGACGGATCCAACGGCCTGCTGCTGTCGCCCCACATCGATCACCTTTTCGACGAAGGCTACATCACGTTCTCAGCGAGCCAGGAGCTCGTGATCGTTCCGGAGGTCCGCGACAAGCTTCTGGACGCCTGGGGCATCGACGCCGGAGTACGCGTCGGCGAGTTCACGAGAGAGCAGAACGGCTACTTGGACTATCACCGCGCGAATGTATTCAAGCACTCCCTCCTCGATTCACGTTAGACCAGCTTCATTCGCACATGGGGCGAGTGGTTTGACAGGGACCCGGACAGGCTTCGAGAATCAACTGAGCGCACTGACCCAATGGTCTTCGGCCACGATTCGAAGTGGAACCCCGCCGTCGCGATATGAAACGGCTTTCTCGATCTTTCGTCCAAACGCTGAATGCACCCAGTCGCTGCTTCCAAAAGTCCCGATCACCAAAAACGAAGTGCGCTTCGTGACGTTTGACTCACAGGTCCCACCTCGCTTCTCGACTTCACGCTCGCAATCTCGGCGTGGTCCGAAGGCGAACTTGCCGGTAAAGACGTACGTAGTCCCGACCCATTCGATTGCCGGAGGCGGCTGGTCCAAGGGAAGGCTCGTCGCCGCGTCCGCATTGCACACGGCGGAGAGCTCGCCGCTGACAAGCTGGTCCAACAGAAGTTTGAGATCCACACGTTCGACGTCGTCTATGACTCCATCCTCGAAATGCGCTGTCAGACGCTGATGGATAGTGCGAACTGCCCAGTGTTCGACGGCATCAGGGTGACGCCCCACCCAGTCACGAAGGATCGATGCCTCGCTTTCCGTCACGACGCCGTCAGCAAGCAGGCCGCGCGCCAGGCCCAGAAGCTCGCACAGGTCGCGTTCGGCGCGGCGCGCACGGTTAAAGCTGAGGCTCAATGGTTGCCCATGGGGATCAAGGGCGGAGTTCGGTGTTCTCGTTGTGGTCTGAAATCGGAGCCCTTTGATTTCGGGAGGCTCGGCTACTGGAGGCTCCGGAGCAGGCGTCGATTCGAAGCCAAGCGCTCGATTTAGCGGCGTGAGATCGAGCCATGCGCCTAAAGAAGGCTTGCGAGCGCTACCGCCAAACAGAATTGCCGGTACTTCCGCTCCGCCACGCTGGAGAAGGGCGGAATGATAGTTGGCGGCCAGTTCGCGCGGCAAATAGCCTAGATGATCGCCGTTGTCGGCGGCCGCCACTGCGACTGCACTACTGTCGTGCGGATTGTCCGGCTCTGCCCGAAGGGCAGCGGCGAACGTCCGCCGCCCTTGGTGATCGACGTTGATCCGACCATCCAGTGCGCGGAGTTCGGACTGTCGGAACGATTCGCCGACGACTTCAGTTTCGAAATCGTCATCATCTGAAATGGCGGGACGGACAGGTGGAGACGGCACGATAGCACCTCCTTCGGCCAAACCGCTGCACTGACGACTGGTCCAGTTCTTCGAGATGAACTGTGCTCTTGCTACTGCCTTCGTGGCGTGTGATCTCGCTTGCGGCGACCTCGTTCCGAAACATCACCACCAACGGCCCCATTGCTCCATCATCAATCGCTTGATCCGATCGACATCGTCTGGTCGTTTTAGCCGTCGATACAGGATCCTGAGGCGGGTGTATGTGAAGGGTGTGTCCGTTCCCCCGGCAACGCCATACTCGTGGAGCGCGATCGCCTCATCGATTCGTCCTGACTTCTCCAAGGCACGGCCTTCGATGTTGACTCGGAGCGTTTCGCGTTCAGAGAGTGGCATGAGCTGAGAGCACTGCGTGGCGTCGCGCTCACGCCAGTCGTCACGATCGCGAGTGTCGTCGGAACGAGGATCATCGAACATGAAACCCTCCTCGAGCGCCCGCACGTCGCCGCGTGTAGCCAGTTTTGGCGGCTGATTTCCGACAACCGCCATGATTTGCATCACTTAGGCGTGGTTTCGCTGTAACCACTTTTGTGACCACTTCGGTGCAAAAACCGGCGATTCGGGGCGACGCGGGGCAGATCGCGAGTACCGCTGAGGACTCAGCTAACTCGCGTACTTTGTTTGTGTTGCGGAGATTTTTGAGTGAAATGGTCGGGGCGACTGGATTCGAACCAGCGACCCCCTGCGCCCAAGGCAGGTGCGCTACCAGGCTGCGCTACGCCCCGACGTCGCGATCGTATCAGAGGACGGAGGGCAGAGGGCAGAGGGCAGAGGACGGAGGTCGGAGGTTGGTCGCTTCAACCAGACGGCCGCGCCCGACGTCAAAGGCACGCGACCACCAACCGGCGGAGTTGGCCGCCGGTAGGCTGTGCGTAGAGTGTCGGCTGTATGAAGAATGTGATTGCCTGTCTGGCGGGTCTGCTGGCCATTGCGGTCGTCGCGCCGTCGGCGCGCGCCGACAGCCTGATGCCGGCCCGCGAGCAGAACGCAGTTATCCAGAAGTACTGCGCGGTGTGCCACAGCGACGCGCATCCAAACGGCGGGATCTCGCTGCAGCACTTCGACGCCGCGCACGCAGATCCGG
>CAZOIK010000433.1:0-13434 GCA_964579765.1 uncultured Bifidobacteriaceae bacterium | reverse complement strand
GGTTCATCGTCGCGAGCGCGTCGCCCGCGAGCAGCAGCGCGTCCGCTTCACGCCAGAGCGCCACGTGACCCGGCGTATGCCCCGGAGTGTGCATCGCGTGCCATCCGGGGACGTCGGGGATGCTGCCGTCCGACGGCAGCGGGAGCACGTGCGGGCTCAGATCCGGCGCGTCCGAGGGAAACGCGCGCGACATCATCGCGAGCGCGCCGCCCACGGTGGGATCGGCCGGTGGATATCGCGAGCGGCCGGTCAGGTACGGCAACTCGAGCGCGTGCGCGAACACCGGCACGTGCCAGTGGCGTGCGAGCCACGCGGCGCTGCCGGAATGATCGAAATGGCCGTGCGTGAGCACGATCGCGCGCGGCGGATGCCGACGGCCGTAGCGCGCGGCGGCGCCGCGCAGAATCGCGACGGCGCCCGCACCGCGAAGTCCCGTATCGACCAGCAGCCATCCGCTCGCCGGCACGTCCCGCTTCACGTCAACGAGGTACGCGTTCACGAACACAACAGGAACACGAACGACGCCGTCGATCGCGTTGTGCACCGTCAAACCCCGAGCGTTCGATTGCAAGAGCAGCGCCCGCCGGGAAACGTCGCGCCCGCGCTGGGGATGTGCCTATGGCATTCACGTTTGCATAAGCGTCACGCGGGAGGAACACGTGACGTACAACTCGATCAGATCCTGTCTTGCAGTATTCACGGCGTCGCTGCTGGCGCCGCTTGCGGTGTCGGCGCAGACGAAGCCGGACAACGTGCCCGCCGGCGCACAGAACGCCGCGAACGCGGTGTCGAGCACCGTGCGCCGCTACGGCATCGGCGTCGAAGGCGGCGTCGCGCTCAACCCCGAACTCATCGACGTCGGTGTCCACGCGAACTTCGGCCCGCTCTTCCACAACAACATCGTCTTCAGGCCCGGCGTTGAACTCGGCTTCGGCGAACTGACGACCGAATTCGGCATCAACCTCGACGTGCTCTACGATTTCCCCGGAGCGACGAGGACGACGTCGTGGGCGCCCTACATCGGCACCGGCCCGAACTTCGCGCTGAGCCACGAGAGCTTCTCCGGCGTGGGCACACCGACGAACGTGAACGTGGCGAGCCCCACGACGACCAACAACACGCGCTTCGACTTCAGCGACACGAGCTTCGACGCGGGCTGGAACTTCATCGCCGGCGTGCGCCGTCCGAACGGGTTCTTCACCGAGATGAGGGCGACCGCGTGGGGCGTGGCCAACGTACGGCTGGTGGCCGGCTTCAACTTCTAGCGGCGTCAAGCTCAGCTTCACACTGCCTGTGTGCGCCGCCTCCAAGCACGACCGCACGGCACGGTCTGTGCGTCCGGATGGCGTCATGACGCAGGTGTGTATCGCACGTCGGCTGATCAGTGTCGTCGCGCTGTCGAGTGTCGCGTTAGGGGCGTCGGTCTCGTCCCTTCATGCCGAGGCCGTTTCGCTGACATCGGGCAGCATCGCGCTGCCCTGGGACGGAAGCCTTGCCGGCTTCCAGCTCAGCGGGCCGGGCACCGAGCTCAACGGCGAAGTGCTGCAGAGTCCCGCCGCGACGCTCGCGGCGGATACTCGCGCCGACCTGAGCACCACGATCGCGACCACGACGTCGGGCCACCATCCGTTTTCCGAGCTGGTCGGCGGCGTCACGTACGGCTCGGTCTGGATCGACGGGCGCTTCACGATCACGGCGCAGCCGGTTGCCGTTCCGGCGGCCGCGGACGGGGCCACGGCGACGTTCTCGACGCCATTCGTCCTGCGCGGCACGGTCACCGGCTACTCGGACGCCGCCATGACGCAGCAGGTTTTCTCAACCGACGTGCGAGCCAGCGGCGTGATGTCGATCGGGCCGCTGCGCTTCTCCGGCGGATCGACTGGTGCGTGGGCGTTCGCCGGCTCCGGCAGTGAGCTGTTCGTCGTCACGGGGCCGCCGCCTTCACCGTGGGCGACGGCCGACGTGGGGGCCGTCGGGATTCCCGGCGTCTCGTCGTTTTCGAACGGCGTCTTCTACGTGGCGGGGGCGGGCGGCGACATCTGGGGCACGGCCGACGCGTTTCAGTTCGTCTCGCAGCCGTTTGTCGGCGACGGCACGGTCGTCGCGCGCGTTGACGGCGAGCAGATAACGTCGCCGTTCGCCAAGGCGGGCGTGATGATCCGGCAGAGCGCCGATCCGTCCGCCGCGCACGTCGTTCTCGACGTCAGGCCGGGTGGCGACGTCGAGTTCATGACGCGGTCGTCCGCGGGCGCGAGCACGACGTTTCTCGCATCCGCCCGCGTCGCATCGGCTGCGTGGCTGAAACTCGCACGACGCGGCACCGAGGTGAGCGCGTCGGTCTCAACGGACGGCGCCACATGGACGCCGCTCGGCACGGCCACGCTCGACGGCGACGCGCTGGCGGGCCTTGCCGTGACGAGCCACGACACGTCCGTCCTCAATCAGGCGATCGTGGATCAGTTGTCCGTTACGTCCGCGGGCGCGGGCGGCGCGCTGCCGTTGACGTGGTCGCAGGCCGACATCGGCGTCGTCGGGGTGGCGGGCAGCGGATCGGCAGCGGGCGGCACGTTCACGGTGTCGGGCGCGGGCGCGGACATCTGGGGCACCGCGGATTCGTTCCACTATGTCTACGCGTCGATGACGAGCGGCGGCGAGATCGACGCACGTGTCGTCAACCTGCAAAGCACCGACGCGTTCGCGAAGGCCGGCGTCATGGTCCGCGACTCGCTCGACCAGGGCGCGCCGAGTGTGATTCTCGATGCGCGTCCGGACGGCACGATCGAGTTCATGGCGCGGACCGCGCCGGGCGGCGCGACGGCGTTCCTCGGCGGGGGCTTCCAAGCGCCGCTGCCCGTCTCGCTGAAACTGGCGCGCATGGACGGCACGGCGAACTCGGTCGTCACCGGCTCGGTGCTCGATGCATCGACGGGTGAGTGGCGTCAGGTGGGCTCGGTCATGCTGCCGCTCGGTCCCGACGCGACCGCCGGCCTCGCGGTGACGAGCCATACGACGAGCGCGCTGAACACGGCCGTGTTCGACACGGTGGACGTGATCCGCAACCTCGTCGTTGACGCAGGATTCGAGAGCGACACGCCGCCGTCCCTTGGATCGCCGGGGTGGATCTCCGACAACCCGCTGCGCGCGGTCGCCGCCAAGTCCGAGACGAACCAGCCCCACGGCGGTGCGCAGAACGGCGCGTGCTGGACGACGACGTTCGCCGACTGCGGGATGTACCAGGAGGTCGTCGCGCCAGCCGACGGCTCGTACACGTTCACCGCCTTCGCGACGGCCGATCGCTCCGGCGGCCTGGTCGGCGTCAACGTCAACGGCGTCACGGCGCAGTCGCTGCCGATCGACGTTCGTCCGTTCGGTGATTACGGCGCCTCGCCGTACGCAATCGCCTTCGATGCCCGAGCCGGCGACACCATTCGGGTCTGGATGTACTCGCCGCCGACGCCCGGCTACGTCGTCATCGACGACGCGGCACTCGTGAAATACTTCGGGACACCATAAGTAAGTCAGGTGTGCGGAGCTGCCACATCGCGACCAGAAACAGAACACGCGTCAGCAACTTGCTGACGGATTAAACCTTAGCGGCCAAGTTATTGGCCACTCCGTTCATGAGTGTTTCATTTCGAGTCTTGACCGACAAACGGAACAGAAGCCGCTCGCCTGGTCCAACATGCATCGAATCAGCGAGTTGCTGTAAGCCGTCGAGCAGTTTCACAGCCTGGAGTGCAACTTGCTGAGTCGGCGCCAGTGTCCGAAACAGATCACTGGTGTCACTCATGAAACGCTGCGCAAAGCTGCTCACTGTTCTGGTTTGCGTCGTCGCATCCGGCCTGACGCTGCGTGGGGCCAACCCTCCTCACGTCGCGGCGCTGTCGGCGGACCTCGCGGCGCATCTCGCCCGCCACACGATCCTTCGCACGCGCGTGATTCTGAAGGACGCCGACGGCGACCTCGACGCGATTGCCGCCCGTCATCATCTGCAGATCGTCCGTCGGCTCGAGGGCGCAGCCGTCGTCAGCGGCAGCAGCGATGAGTTGGCGGAACTGGCTGCGGATCCGCAGGTGCCGCACCTGTCGGGCGATGCTCCCGTCCATGTGTGGATGTCGGTGTCGAATCCAGCCACCGGAGCGGATCAGGTGCGAGCGGGCAGCCGCGGATTGCTCGGCATCGGCGCGCTGGCGCCGGTCAACGGCAGCCGGATCACGGTGGCGGTGGTCGACTCGGGGATCTCGACGCAGGTTCGTGCGCTCGCCAGCAAGGTGATCGCCAGCGTCAGCACCGTCACGGGCGATCCGTCGACCGACGATGCGTTCGGCCATGGCACACACGTCGCGGGCATCATCGCAGGCGTGGCGACCGGCACCACGCCGCTGTACGACAGCGGCATCGCGCCCGGCGCCTCGCTCGTCAACGTGCGAGTGCTCGGCGCGGACGGCACCGGATACACGAGCGACGTGATCGCGGGCATCGACTGGGTGATCGCGCACAAGGCGGCCTACAACATCCGCGTCATCAATCTCTCGCTCGGGCATCCGGTCTTCGAGTCCTGCACGCTCGACCCGCTCTGCCAGGAAGTGCAGAAGGCCGTCGACGCGGGACTCGTCGTGGTGGCCGCTGCCGGTAACTACGGGCTCAACGCGAATGGGCAGATGGTACTCGGCAGCATCGCCTCGCCCGGCAATTCTCCGTACGCGATTACGGTCGGCGCGTCGAACACCTGGGGCACGGCAAAGCGGTCCGACGACACCGTCGCGACCTTCAGCTCGCGCGGCCCGACGGCGTTCGACTTCGCCATCAAACCGGACGTCGTGGCGCCCGGCGTGAAGATCGTGTCGCTCGAAGCGCCGAATTCGTATCTGTCGACGCAGTACCCGATGCTGCACGTCGCCGGCGGCGGCAACGATGCCTACATGTACCTGAGCGGCACCAGCATGGCCGCGCCCATGGTCAGCGGCGGCGCGGCGCTGCTTCTGCAGGGATCGCCGAGGCTGACGCCGCAGCAGGTGAAGCTTGCGTTGCAGAACGGCGCGACGTACATGGCCAGCGGCGGCCTGATGGGCGCCGGCGCCGGCAGCGTCAACTTCCGCGCCTCGCGGCAGATCGCCGCAAACGGCCTGACCTCGCTCCTTACGACGACGATCGGCGATCTCACCGTGGGATCGAGCGGCGCCTCCTTCTGGGATGCAGGCACGCTCGGCCCGCGCCTCTATCAGGGGCTCGGCATCCGGCTGCTGTCGGCGTTGACCGCGCCGCTCGTCTGGCTCGATCCCTCGCTGCTGCACTTCGGCGATCTGAACTTGCTCGGCCTCGCCAATCCGCTCGCGCATGTCGTGCCCAAGGTGCTGCAGTACGGAGACGTGGGGCAGTGGACCTCCGAGCAGGAAATCATCTGGGGTACGACCATCTACGATCCGTCGGGACAGGAAATCATCTGGGGCACCGACTGGCAGAACGACGAGATTATCTGGGGCACGACGCTCGTGTCTCCCAGCGCGCAATGAGGTCGTGACGACGTCGCCTGCTCGACTGCTGCGCACGTACGTCGGCAGCGTCATCGCTGTCGGCGGCGTCGTGCTGCTGTACGCCGCAGTGTGCGCCGTCTCGGCGCCCCAGCCGCTCGCATGGCTGATGCTCGGCGCGCTGGCCATCTTCACCGGCTGGTTCAAGCTGAACATCGCGGCCGTGTCGGCGAGCATCTCCGTCTCCGACACGTTCTTCATCACGTGTGCGCTGCTCTTCGGTCCCGGACCGGCGACCGTGCTCGTCGGGACCAGCGCAGCCGTCCTGTCGGCGCGCCGCGGCCACGACGCCTCACGCGTGGCGTTCAACGCGCTCGCGCCCGCCGTCGCGATGTTCGTCGCCTCGGAGCTCTTCTTCCGGCTGTCCGGCGCGACGCCGTTGTCGGTGCTCACCGCCCGCCCCGGCTCGCTCGTGCTGCCGCTGCTGGTGCTCGCCTCGACGTATTACGCCCTCAACTCGGGTTTCGTCGCGGTCGCCGTGGGCCTCGAGTCCGGCACCTCGCCGCTGCGCGTGTGGCGGACGCACCTGCTCTGGCTCGCCGTCGGCTACCTGGCGTCGTCGTCCATCGCGTTCTGTCTGGTGCTGCTGCTGAAAGAGGGAAGCGTGACGGCGGCGCTCCTGGTGCTGCCGCTGCTCGCGGTCTTCCACCTGACGCTGCGTGCGTCGTTCGGCCGCGTCGAGGACGCGCGCCGCCATCTCGCGGACGTGGATCGTCTGTATCACTCGACCGTCGAGACGCTGGCCATGGCCATCGACGCGAAAGACGACGTGACGCACAGCCACGTCCGGCGCGTGCAGGCGTACGCCATGGCGCTCGCGCATGCGCTCAGCGTCACGGACGAACCCACGCTCAAGGCCCTCGAGGCGGCCGCGCTGCTGCACGACACGGGCAAGCTGGCGATCCCCGAGCACATCCTGAACAAGCCGGGCAAGCTGACCGACGCCGAGTTCGAGAAGATGAAGCTGCACGCGGACATCGGCGCCGACATCCTGTCGCTGGTGAGATTCTCGTTTCCCGTCGAGCCGATCGTCCGGTGCCATCACGAGAACTGGGACGGCAGCGGCTATCCGCGCGGCATTGCCGGAGAGGCCATTCCGATCGGCGCGCGGATTCTCTCGGTGGTCGATTGCTTCGATGCGCTGACCTCCGATCGGCCCTATCGCCGCAAGTTGCCCGACGACGCGGCGGTCGCGATTCTGCGCGAGCGCAGCGGCACGATGTACGATCCGCGGGTGGTCGAGACGTTCGTCCGCATCTACCCGGGCGTGTCGATCGCGCAGGACGAGACGCCCGAGCAGCGGGAGGTCCTGCGGCGAATCGGCGCGACGCGGCGCGATCTCGAGCCGCCCCCTCTCGTGGTGCCTGCCGCGATGACGCACGACCTCGTCGCGTTCGTCAGCCTGGCGCGCGTGGCCAGCGGCGATCACAGCGTGCTCGACGTGCTCGGGCTCGCCTCGACGCTCGTCGCCGGCGTCATGCCGGGAATCACCGGCGCCTGGTTCCTGCCCGACGAGCGCAGCGATCGCCTGCAGGTGGCCGACGCGTTCGGACCGCACGCTGCGCGCGTGGCCGGCCAGTCGGTCCGCATGGGCGAGCGCCTCACCGGCTGGGTCGCCGCCAGGCGCCAGCCGATCGTCGACGCGGACGCCGCGCTCGACCTCGGCGTCTCCGACGATGCGATGCCGTTGCGCCGCTGCATGAGCGTGCCGGTCGCGATGGGCGACGAACTGGCGGCCGTGCTGACGCTCTATGCGTCGGAGGCGGCCGAGTTCAACGCGGACTACGCGCGCGTCGTCCAGATCGTCGCGCCCCATCTGGCCGCGACCATCCTCGCCGCGCGCTCGCGCGAACGTCAGATGCCCGCGATGTCGGGGCCGGACCGCAGCGCGGCGGCCGGCCGCGACCTGCGCCTCGTCTCGACGCGTTAGCCGGCGGTTCGCGGCGCCGTGGCGCCGCGTCGAGACCGGCCGGCTGAGCCTTCGTACGCGCCCAGGGGCACGTGCACTGCCCGTACCGGGCGGCGTGCGTTTTGATACGCTCCAGAGAGTGCCGGACGACACGCCGAACGCCGCGAACCTCGCGTACGTCGAGCGCCTGTACGCCGACTACATTCGCGATCGTTCCGCCGTGCCCGAGCCGTGGCAGCGCTACTTCGCGCGCGCTGGCGGCGACGGGCACTTCGCGCTCGGTCCGTCGTTTCCGCCCGCCGGTCTGTTCGCGGCGCCTGGCGAGCCGACGCCCGCGGCTCTGCAGGAGCGCGTGGACCGGCTCGTCCGCAATTTCCGCGTGCGCGGACACATCGCCGCGGACGTCGATCCGCTCGGGCGGCCGAGGCCGGCGCCGCCCGAACTCGATCCCGCCACGTACGGCTTCGCCGATCGCGATCTCGCGCAGACGGTGTTCTTCGCCGGCCGGCCGATGCCGCTCCGCGACGTCGTGACGCGCCTGCGCAATACGTACTGCCGATCGATCGGCGTCCAGTTCATGCACATCGACGACGCGGCGACGCGCGAGTGGCTGCAGCAGCGGATGGAGACCAGCGAGAACCGGCTGACGCTCACGCGCGCGGAGCAGATCCGCGTGCTGACGCGGCTGACCGACGCCGTCGTCTTCGAAGACTTCGTCCGCCAGAAGTTCGTCGGCGCGCGGACGTTTTCGCTCGAGGGCTCGGAGAGTCTAATCCCGCTGCTCGATCTCGCGATCGAGAAGGCGGGCGAGCAGGGCGTGCGCGAGATCGTGCTCGGCATGGCGCATCGCGGCCGGCTGAACGTCCTCGCGAACATCATGGGCAAGAGCCCGCGCGAGATGTTCCGCGAGTTCATGGGCACGGCCGAGCACGGCGAGGGCCGTGGTGACGTCCGGTATCACCTCGGGTACGGCAGCGACTGGATCACGAGCGCCGGCCGGACCATCCACCTCTCGCTCTGCTTCAACCCGAGCCACGTCGAGTTCGTGAATCCCGTGGTCCTCGGCCGCGTGCGCGCCAAGCAGGATCGCGTCGGCGATCGCGAACGCACGCAGGGCCTCGCGCTCCTCATCCACGGCGACGCGGCGTTCGCCGGCGAAGGCGTCGTGCAGGAGACGCTCAACCTCAGTCAACTCGCGGCCTACCGCGTCGGCGGCACGCTGCACGTCGTCGTCAACAACCAGATCGGGTTCACGACGGCGCCCGACGAGGGGCGCTCGAGCGTGTACTCGACGGACGTGGCGAAGATGCTGCAGATCCCGATCTTCCACGTGAACGGGGAAGATCCGGAGGCCGTGGCGCAGGTCGTGCGGCTCGCGCTCGACTTCCGCGCGGCGTTCCGAACCGACGTCGTCATCGACATGCTGGGCTACCGGCGCCGCGGGCACAACGAGAGCGACGAGCCGACGTTCACGCAGCCGACGCTCTATCAGGCGATCGAGCGGCGGACGTCCGTACGCGAGGGCTACCTGGAGCACCTGCAGAGCCTCGGCGAGATCGCGCGCGAGCAGGCCGACGAGATCGCCGCCCGGCGCCACGAGCGATTCGAGCACGAGCTCGAGAAGTCGCGCGTGCCTGCGCCGAAGGGCGTCAACGCGTGGACCGACTGGGTCGGCGGCCCCGAGGCGAACGCCGTCGAGGTCGAGACTGGCGCCGAGCGCGTGCTGCTCTCGGATCTGCTGGTCGCACAGACGACGTTTCCGTCCGATTTCCACCCGCACCGGAAGATCCAGCGCGGCGTGGCGCGGCGAATCGCGATGTCGCGCGGCGAACATCCCCTCGACTGGTCGGCCGCAGAATCGCTCGCGTTCGCGACGCTCGCCGTGGCCGGCGTGCGCCTCCGCCTGACGGGGCAGGACAGCGAACGCGGCACGTTCACGCAGCGCCACGCGGTCTTGCACGACGCCGAGGACGGACATCGCTACGTGCCCCTGCAGCACCTGGCGGATGCGCAGGCGCCGGTGGACATCTGCAACAGCCCGCTGTCCGAGCTCGGCGTCCTCGGCTTCGAATACGGCTACAGCCTCGACGCTCCGGACGCGCTCGTGCTCTGGGAAGCGCAGTTCGGCGACTTCGTCAACGCCGCGCAGGTGATCGTCGATCAGTTCATCGCGAGCGCGGAAACCAAGTGGCGGCGGCTGAGCGGCCTCGTGCTGCTGCTGCCGCACGGCTTCGAGGGCATGGGACCGGAGCACTCCAGCGCCCGCCTCGAGCGCTTCCTGCAGCTCGCCGCCGAAGACAACATGCAGATCGTCTGCCCGACGACGCCGGCGCAGTACTTTCACGTGCTGCGGCGTCAGGCGCTGCGGCGTTGGCGGAAGCCGCTCGTCGTGATGACGCCCAAGAGCCTGCTGCGCCATCCGCAGTCGATCTCGACGCTCGAGGATCTGGCCACGGGCCGGCGCTTCGAGCGCGTCATTGCCGATTCGCACGCGGAGCGCGTGCTCCTGTGCACGGGGAAGATCTACTTCGAGCTCGCGGCGAAGCGCGCCGAGTTGAAGCGAGACGACGTGGCGATCGTACGACTGGAGCAGCTCTATCCGTTTCCAGACGCCGCGCGTCAGTACCGGGCGGCGACGTGGGTGCAGGAAGAGCCGGAGAACATGGGCGCCTGGACGTACGTGCGCGCGCAGCTCGGCGAGGGCGTGCGGTGCATCGCGCGGCCGCCCGCCGCGAGCCCGGCGGCGGGATCGGCGGCAGTTCACAGGCGCGAGCAGGAAGACGTGGTCCTGCGGGCGCTGACGACGGAGTGATGACATGACGGTCCAACTGAAGGTGCCGCCAGCCGGCGAGTCGATTACGTCGGTCGAGATCGGCAAGTGGCTGAAAGCCGAAGGCGAGGCCGTGCAACAGGACGAGACGGTCGTGCTCCTCGACTCGGAGAAAGCGACCGTCGAGCTGCCGGCGCCTGCGAGCGGGACGCTGACGAAAATTCTCACGCGAACGGGCGAGTCGGCGAACGTCGGCGACGTCATCGGAGAGATCGACGAGCACGCCGTCGCCGCGCCTCCTGCGCCGAAGCCGGCGGCTGCGCCAGCTCCTCCGCCGTCACCGCGCGCAGACACGCCATCGCCGGAACAGCGTCCGGCATCGCCGCCGGCGGCCGCGGGCGGCGATCGCACCGAAGAAGCCGTGCACATGAGCCTCTGGCGCCGGACGATCGCGAAGCGACTGGTGCAGGCCGGCCACGATGCCGCGCTGCTGACGACGTTCAACGAAATCGACATGAGCGGCGTCGGCGAGCTGCGCCGGACGTACGGCGACGCCTTCAAAGCGAAGCACCAGGTCAAGCTCGGCCTGATGTCGTTCTTCGTGCGGGCGGCGGTGGATGCCCTGCGCGCGTTTCCACAGGTCAACGCCGAAGTGCGGGGCGACGAGATCGTCTATCGGAACTACTGCGACATCGGCGTCGCTGTCAGCACGGCGAAAGGCCTCGTCGTTCCGGTGCTGCGGAGCGCCGAGCGCCTCGGCTTCGCCGCCATCGAGACGGCCATCGCCGAGTTCGCCAGACGAGCGCAGGACGGCGCGCTGACGCCGGAGGAACTCGAGGGTGGGACGTTCAGCATCAGCAACGGCGGCGTGTTCGGATCGCTCATGTCGACGCCCATCGTGAACCCTCCGCAGAGCGCGATTCTCGGCTTGCACACGATCCAGGATCGTCCCGTCGCACGCGACGGACAGGTCGTCATCCGCCCGATGATGTACATCGCGCTCACCTACGATCACCGCGTCATCGACGGCCGTGAAGCCGTGCTGTTTCTGGCTCGCGTGAAGGAGGCCGTGGAGGCGCCCGCGCGGATGTTGCTGGAAGTCTGAGCAGAGACATTCAGGGCGAGGCGTTCGCGATCGCTGCGCCTGACCGCCCGGTAGCGGTCGAACACGGCGCGCGCGTCTTCGAACCCGAACACCGACCGCAGGCTGGTGCCGGCGAACGTATGCGCCAGCATGCGGCGCCCGTTCCGCACGATGAACCACGGGCTGTGGGCGAACGCGGCCGGCAGGTGCCGCAGTTTGATCCATCGCTCGGCGCGCCATCGCAGGAATTCGATGTCCGCCGGTTCCAGGGTGTCGGTGCGCACGACGGCGGTCGTCCCGTCGTAGTGCGACGGGTCCTCGTCCACAATCAGCCCGCGCGCGCGGAAGTCTTCCGTCATCGGCGTCCCGGGGTAGGGCGTCGGATGCTGGATGTACGGCCAGTCGACGTAGCGCCTGGCGAACTCCAGGTTGGCTTCGATCGACTCGCGCGTGTCGTCGGGATTGCCGACGATCAGGCCGCCGACGACGAACAGGCCGTGGCGATGCAGATGCTCGATCGCCTGGATCGACGCGTTGCCGGCCGTCTGCCCGCGCTCGCGTTTCGTGTTCTTGGCCGCGGCTTTCAGGAACGCGAGATCGTCGGCGAGGATGTTCTCGATGCCGAGGAACACGTACCGGAAGCCGGCGCGCCGCATCAGCGGCGCGAGCGTGGCGCCGTGCTGCGCGAGCGGCGACGTCATCGCCTGCACGAGGTAGTCGACGTCGTCGAAGCCGCTGTCGATGATGGCGCGGCAGATCTGCTCGAAGCGGCGGACGTCGAGCATGATGTTGTCGTCCACGAGGAAGACGGCGCGCGCGCCGTGACTGCGCGCGTCGGCGATGTCGGCCAGCACGCGTTCGATCGGGTAGACGTGGAAATTGCGGCCGCGCATCTCGATGATCGAGCAGAAGCTGCAGTCGTAGGTGCAGCCTCTCGACGTCTCGACGACGTCCACCGTCCGGCCGAGCAGCGTGTAGCCGCCGAGGACGCGTGCGCTGCGGTTCGGCAGCCGCGGCGCGTCCGACTGCAGGCGCGCGATCGGACGGGCGGCGTTGAATACGAAGCCGTCCGGTGAGCGATAGGCGAGCCCGGCGATACGGTCGAAGCCGCCGCCATATTCGAGCGCGCGCAGCAGCTCGCAGAATGTCCGTTCGCCTTCGCCGCGCACGATGAACTGCACGTCGTCGTTCGTCGTGTACGCGTGCGGAGCGAGGCTCGGATCGTAGCCGCCGACGACGATCGTCGTCTCTGGCCGGCGCGCGCGGACGACGCGCGCGAGCGCGAGCGCCGTGCTGCGCTGGAACGTCATCACCGACAGCCCGACGACATCCGGCCGCAAATCGTCAACGAGGCGTTCCACGACGTCCACGGCGCGGTCGTGAACGAGGATCAGATCGGCAATCGAAACGCGATGGTGATCATCGACGTTGCCGGCGAGCGAGGCCAGCGCGCCGTTGGGCATCCGGATCGCGACCGGCGGCATGTGTTCGAACGCATCCGGCATCGAGAGCAGCAAAACGTTCATCGTCGCTCCGTCTCTCTGTCTCTCGATGATACGCCGCAGTCACAATCCAAAACGCCGAATCCTTGCGACATTTCGACGATCTTTTTGCGTTCACCTCTTGTACGGAGTTGCCCGCACGTACTACCGTCGAAGAGTCAATCGTTGCAGTTGGTCGCATCGCTTCTCGCCGCGGGGCGAGCGACTCCGCCTGGACGCGGCTCGTTCGGAGGTTCGTCGTGAACGTTTCGTATCGGGTTCTCGGGACTACGCTCTTCGCAGTGGCTCTGTCAGCAATCGCAGTACGGCCGGCGGCGGCGCAATCGGCGCCGGCGGACGTCGAGGTCGGCTATCAGTATCTGCACGCGTCGGCGTCCGGCGCGGACACGTCGTTTCCGGGCGGTCTCAACGTCGCGGTCGCAGGGACGATTCAGGGACCGTGGAAGGCGCTCGGTGAAGTGTCGTGGTCGCGGCACAACGACACCCGGGCCGGCGCCGTCTCTGAAGCTCGGGTGTTCGAGCGCCTTGACATTGCGCCGGATGAAGTTGCGGAGCAGCCGTCGGTTGCGCGCAGCCATCGATTGCCGCTTCGCCGTTTCAGGTGTGTCGTCGATGTCATCGGGATCCACACCTTCGAC
>CAZOIK010000432.1:0-8240 GCA_964579765.1 uncultured Bifidobacteriaceae bacterium | reverse complement strand
AGCCGCTCGCACAGCGTCTGGCGCATCGTCATCAGATGCCGCATCTGGGTCGCTTCGGCGCGCGCCGCCTGGTACTTCAGGTCGGGCAGGTAGTCGTGTAGCAGGCCTCTGAGGACATGGACGTCGTCGTCGCTCAGCGTCAGGTTCATGGGTTCCTCCCGGGCACGGCAAGGCCTCGCCGGCCGGCGGCGACGGCGGCCTCGGCCTGCGCGACACGCACGGCCGTCGCGATCGCGACGTCGGGGTTGAGCGAGATCGAGTCGATCCCCTGCTCGACGAGCCACGTCGCGAACTCCGGATAGTCCGACGGCGCCTGGCCGCAGATGCCGATCGGCTTGCCCAGCCGCCGCGCGGCGGCAATCGCCCGCGCGATCAGCCAGCGCACCGCGTCGTTGCGCTCGTCGAACAGATGCGCGACGGTGCCGGAGTCGCGATCGAGCCCCAGCGTGAGTTGCGTCAGGTCGTTCGAGCCGATCGAGAAGCCGTCGAACACCTGGAGGAACTCCTCGGCCAGCACGGCGTTCGACGGCACTTCGCACATCGCATACACCTGCAGCCCGTCCTCTCCCTGCCGCAGGCCGTGTTCCGCCATGGCCGCGAGCACGCGCCGTCCTTCGTTCACCGTCCGGCAGAACGGGATCATGACGATGACGTTGGTCAGGCCCAGCTCGCGCCTTGCGCGCAGCAACGCCGCGCACTCGAGCGCGAAGCCGTCCGCGTACCGCGGATCGTAGTACCGCGAGGCGCCCCGGAACCCGATCATCGGATTCTCTTCCTGCGGCTCGAACTCGCCGCCGCCCAGCAGCCGCGCGTATTCGTTCGTCTTGAAGTCGCTCATGCGGACGACGACCGGCTTCGGGTAAAACGCCGCCGCAATCCGGGCTACGCCCTCGCTGAACCGGCGGATGAAGTACTGCGTCGCGTCCTCCTCGCCGATCCGCTGCGCGATCGCCTTCACTGCCTCCGTGTCCTTCAGCCGCGGATAGCGCGCGAGCGCCATCGGGTGGACGCCGATGTGGCTCGTGACGATGAACTCCGTGCGCGCCAGGCCGACGCCGGCGTTGGGGATCGCCGAAAGCGCGAACGCGCGGCTCGGGTCGCCGACGATCAGCATCACCTTCGTCCGTGTCGGCGGCACCTGGGACGCATCGACGCGCGTCACCGCGAACGGGACCGCACCGGCATACACGTGGCCTTCGGCGCCTTCCGCGCAGCAGACGGTCACCTCGTCGCCGTCGCGCAGCACCGTGGTCGCCCGCTCGGTGCCGACGATGGCCGGCAGCCCGAATTCCCGCGACACGATCGCGGCGTGCGCCGTCCGGCCGCCCTTGTCCGTGACGATCGCGGCGACGCGGCGCATGACCGGCTCCCAGTCCGGGTCCGTCATTTCGGCGGCGAGCACCTCGCCGGCCTGCACCGAGTCGAGCGCAGCGGCGTCACGGACGACGCGCACGCGGCCGGCCGCGATCTTCTCGCCGACCGCCTGTCCCGTGAGCAGCGGCGAGCCCGGCGCGGCCGCGAGATGGAACATCTCCGCCGCCGCCGTGCGCGGTTTCGTGGAATGCACGGTCTCGGGGCGCGCCTGCACGATCACCAGCTTGCCCGTCACGCCGTCTTTCGCCCACTCGATGTCCATCGGCTGCGGACGACCCGCCAGCGCCGAGTAGTGCGCTTCGATCAGACCACCCCAGCGCGCCAGCGTCAGCACGTCGTCGTCGCTCAGACAGAAGCGCGCGCGATCGGCGGCCGGCGTCGGCTCGCTGCGCGTGGCCTTGCTGCCGTCGGCGTACACGAGCCGGACTTCCTTCGTGCCGAGCCGGCGTCCGATGATCGACCGATGGCCCGTGGCGAGCGTCGGGGTGAACACGATCCATTCGTCCGGCGAGACGACGCCCTGCACGACGAACTCGCCCAGGCCGTACGTGCCGGTGACCGTCACCACGTCGCGAAACCCCGACTCGGTGTCGAGCGTGAACATCACGCCCGAACTCGCCTTGTCGGAGCGCACCATCGGCATGACGCCGACCGAGAGCGCGACTTTCAGCTGGTCGTAGCCCAGACGCGCACGGTAGCTGATCGCGCGATCGGTGAACAGCGACGAGTAGCAGGCGTGCACGGCGCGCAGCAGCCCGTCGCGGCCACGGACGTTGAGAAACGTCTCGGCCGCGCCGGCAAATGAAGCCTCCGGCAGATCTTCCGCCGTCGCCGACGAGCGGACGGCAAGTTCCGGTTCGCGGCCGAGCCGCGCGCAGAGGCGATCGTAGGCGTCGAGAATTGCGGTCCGCAGGTCCTCCGGCAGCGGCGTCTCCAGCACGGCCGTCCGGGCCGCCTGTCCGCGGGCCGACAGCTCACCGAGATCTTCGGGATCGAATGGCGTGAAGATCGTCCGCAGCCGCGCCTCGAGGGCGTCCGTCGCCAGCAGCGTCCAGTACGCGTCCGCTGTCGTCGCAAACCCGTCGAGGAGACCCACGCCCTTCGGCGCGAGCGCGCGGAACATCTCGCCGAGCGAGGCGTTCTTGCCGCCGACCGTCGCGAGATCCTTCAGGCCGATGGCGTCGAAATCCACGACGGCGGTCGCGCTCACGGGACCTCTCCTGCCAGCATTCCGGCGATCGAGCGATGCATCATGAAGGTGGGCTGCAAGCGGCGTTCCGCGTCACCGCGTCCTGCACCTGCCGCGCGAGCGCCGCGTAGTTGGTTCCGCTGAGCGTCATCGGCGCGCCGAACGCAACCGTCACCGTTCCGCGCCGGGGCCACCGCCACGTATGGTGAAGCACGCGATCGACGCCTTCGAGGCGCACCGGCACCACCGGCACGCCGAGCTTCGAGCCAAGCAAACCGATGCCCGGCCGGAACGTGCCGATCTCGCCGTGCTCGGTGCGAGTGCCTTCGGGAAAGAAGAGAATCGAGACGCCGTCGCCGACCAGGTCGCCGGCGTAGCGCAGCGTCTCGCGCGCGCCCGGCTCGAGCTGCGGCAGCGGGAACGCGGCGAAGAAGAACGCCACGAGGTAGTAGACCGTGCTCGACAGCAGATGCGCCCACCACGTGTAGCGGTCGGGCGCAAAGTGCGCGTCGAAGTACTCCTTCCACATCGCCACGGCCATCCGGCGGCGCCAGCGGCCCGGCAGCGCCATGAGAACGGCCGGCGTGTCGAAGTGACTCTGATGATTCGACGCGAGGATGATCGGACCCGCGAGCCCGTCGAGATGGCGGCGGCCCACGACCCGCAGATCGAGATAGAGACGCGCGAGCGGAAGAATCCACGTCGCCTGGCTGACGTTCCTGACGGCTCGTACGACGCGCCACTGGTTCCACGTCGGAAACGGAAACGGCTCGGCCGGAATCGCGCCTTCGGCGGCGTGCTCCGCGAGCCGCCGCACGTCGTCGATCGTCCGCGCCTCGGCGACCGCCGTTTCGCTCAACGCGGCGCCTCCCTGCTCTTCGAGCGACATCAGCAGCTCGATTCTGTCGAGCGACGTCAGGCCGAGCTCGTCGAGCGTCGTCTCGGGCGTGATCGCGCGGCCTTTCGCATAGCGCGACAGCAGCGCCTCGACGTCGCCGGGGCGCACCTCGGCGACGCCGCTCGGTGGGGTCGCTGCCTCGAGACGCCGGCGGATCTCGTGGCGCTTCAGCTTCCGCATGGGCTCCGTCCGCGGCAGCGGACCGCCGGTCCAGACCGTGAAGTCGCGAATCCGTTGATGCGGCGCGAGCTGCTCGTTGAGGCGCCGGACGATCGCTTCCGGATCCGCACCTGCGTCGAGACGAAGTACGGCATGCACGTGCTCGACGCGATCGATCCGTCGTCCAACGACCGCCGACTCGCGCACGCCCGGCATGCGATCGAGCAGCCGTTCGACGTCCTCGGGAAAGACCTTCAAGCCTTCCGCCGTCGCGATCACGTCCTTCTTCCGGCCGCGGATCACCAGATGCCCGCTGTCGTCCACGCTCCCGATGTCGCCGGTGTGGAACCAGCCGCCCTCGAACGCCGCGCGCGTCTCTTCCGGCGCATTGACGTAGCCGGTGGTCACGATCGGTCCTCTGACGAGGATTTCGCCGTCCTCCGCAATCCGAACGTCGGCGCCGGCAATCGGACGGCCCACGGTCCCGTGCCGCAGCTGAAACGGATGATTCCACGCGACGATCGGCGCCGTCTCCGTCAGCCCGTACCCCTGGATAACCGCGAAGCCGAGACCGCTCCAGTAGTTCTCGACGTCCAGGTCGAGCGGCGCACCGCCGACGACGAACCCAGCGCATCGCCATCCGAGCAGGCGGTGTGCGGCGCGGCCGTGCCACACGCGTGCGACCAGCGGACATGCGGGCGGATATGGCGCCGCCAGCGCCGGACGCGAATGCGCCATCCGATCGCGCAGCAGCTCCAGCACGCGTGGCACCGTCACAATCAGCGTGATGCGATGGCGCCGGCTCATCGCGATCACCCGATCCGGGTTGTAGCCTTTCATGAACACGGCCGCGGCACGAACGAGCGGCGGAAAGAAGATTGTCAGCGCCTGGCCGAACATGTGGCTGAGCGGCAGCAGGCCGAGAAACCGAATCGGCCGGAACGGCCAGAGGTAGCGCCGGTACGCGATCGCTTCGCGTTCGATCGGCGTGATGTTCGCCAGGATGTTGCGGTGCGTGATGGTGACGCCCTTGGGCTCGCCGGTCGTGCCCGATGTGAAGACGATCTCGGCGACCGTGTCTGCCGTGATGGCAGCGTCGCGTGACGGCGCGGCCGTGCCGCTCCACGCGACGTCACGCCAGGACCAGGCACACCTGACCGATCGGCACGGCACCGCGCCGGCCGGGTCGCCGGCCACGATGCCCGACGGCTTCGCCACGTCGATGACGCGGTCGATCAGATCGCGCGTGGCCGAAGCGTCGATCGGAATCACGGCTGCCCCACGCAGCACGCAGCCCCAGAACGCCGCCACCCACTCGGGGCGACTCTCGCCCCAGATCAGCACGCGGTCGCCGTACCCGATGCCGGCCGCCTCGAGCCGCACGGCGAACGCGCACGCCGCAGCCCGCAACTGCTGCCGCGAGTACGTCCATCGCCGGAACCCGTCGTCGTACACGAGCGCCTGCCCGGAGCCATGGATGTAGCGATCGAAGAAATCGACGAGCGTGTTCACGGCGCGCACACCGTTCCGAACGTGAAGCCGCGCGCGCAGGAGCGGAATCAGGCGTGCGGTCGCCTCGACCGTCTGCCGCTGATCCTTGCGGGGCGCCTTCTCGTCACCGTCGTGCATGACGATGATGTCGCCGGCCGACACGCGGTCGGCGAGCCGATGCACGATGCTGTCGGCCGTGCGTGGGCGGAACCAGTTCCAGTCCCAGCGCATCCAGCCCCAGCCGACGAGCCGGTAGTCGATCTTCGCCAGGCCGGCGAACATCGAGCTGCTGCGCCAGCCGGCGTGCGGACGGAACAGCCGGCACGGCCGCCGTCCTGCCAGCGCCTCGATGCGATCCGCGGCCGCATTCATGCGCTCCGCGAAGCCTGACGGCGACCAGAACATGTCCGCGCGGCTCGCCGTGTGGAGACCAACGCCGTGGCCGTCGGCGAACATGCGCCGGATAGTCGGCACCGTCTCCGCCGTCACGTGACGGTCGATCACGAAGAATGTCGCCTGAACGTGCTCACGCGCCAGGACGTCGAGCAGCGCCGGCGTCGTCGATGGGTTCGGGCCGTCGTCGTAGGTGAGATAGATCGTCGGCGGATCGGTCCGCGGCATGTGCCAGACCGCGCGATCTCCGGCCATGGCATCGAGCAGGAAGGGCGCCGGCGCCGTATGGGCAAGCGCGAACACGCCGATGCCGATGACGACGACGATCCACATGGGTCCTCCCGCCCGCTCAGCTGGCGCCCTCGAGGGTCAGCCCGCCGTACACCACAGCAGCGTCCATGCCAGACACGCGTCCCAGAAATCCGACGATGTCGCTGCGCCGGCAGAGCGGAATGGTCACAGGTTTGCGTACGCCGTGCAGGAAGCGGCGTTGGCCGTGTTGCGCGAGCTCGACAAGTTCAGGAATCGTGCGCGACGTGACGTCATGGGCTGGATCGCCTACGACTGGGCGAACTCCGGATTCACGACCACCGTCATCACTGTCCTCGCCGGGCCGTACCTGACCGCGCTCGCGCAATCGGACGTCGGCCGCAACGGCGTCGTCGCCGCGCTCGGACCGTTCGGATCGATCACCGCGCTGTCGTTCTTCCCGTTCTGCATTTCAGCCTCGGTCGTGCTCGAGGTGCTGCTGCTGCCGCCGCTCGGCGCGATCGCGGACTACAGCGGCACGCGGAAGACGCTGATGGCGGCGTTCTGCTACGCGGGCGTCGCCGCCACATGCCTCATGTTCTTCGTCACCGGCCACCGCTATCTTCTCGGCGGCCTGCTGCTCGTGCTCGCCAACTTCGCCTCGGGCGTCACGATCGTGCTCTACAACGCGTTCCTCAACGACATCGCGACCGAGCGCGAACGGGATCGGATCTCGACTGAGGGCTATGCGGCCGGCTATCTCGGAGGCGGCCTGCTGCTGGCGGCCAACCTCGCGCTCGTCGGCGCCGCGCACCGGATCGGCGTCTCAACGGAGCTGGCGGTGCGGATCTCGCTGCTGTCGGCAGGTGTCTGGTGGGGCGCCTTCGCGTCGATCACGTTTGCCTGCCTGCCGGAGAGGCCTCCCGCGCATCCGAACGGCCCGCGGCGATCGTATGTGGCGATCGGCTTTTCGGAACTTCGCGCGCTCTGCCGTCAGCTGCGGCGCCTGCCGCACACCTCGCGGTTTCTCGTCGCCTACACGACGTTCAACGACGCCATCCTGACGGTCATCGCTGTCGCGTCGGTCTTCCTCGCGCAGGAGCTCTTCGTCGCGCGCGGCCTGCCGACGGACGAGACCTTCCTGATGGGGCTCATCCTGGTAGTGCAGTTCGTCGCCTGCGCCGGGGCGCTGCTCTTCAACCGGGTTGCGGATGCCGTCACCACCAAAACCGCCATCCTGCTCTCCCTCGTCGTCTGGATCGGCATCGTCCTCTACGCGTACGGGGCGCTTCACACCGTGACCCAGGCGTGGATCATGGGCGTCGTGCTGGCGACGGTCCTCGGCGGATCGCAGGCGCTGTCGCGCTCGCTCTTCTCCCGGATGATTCCCGAGGGACACGAAGCGGCCTTCTTCGGCCTGTACGAGTTGACGGAGAGCACGTCGTGGGTCGGGCCGTTTCTCTTCGGCTTCGTCGCGAGCGTCACCGGCTCGTACCGTGAGGCCATCCTCTCGCTCGTGGTGCTCTTCATCGCCGGATTCGTGATGCTGCTCCTCACCGACACCCGCCGCGCGATTGACGACGCCGCTCATCGCGGGTGGTGACGACCGTCCTCGCCAGACCATCGAACGCTCAACTGGCCGTCCGGCCCAGGATCGACCCTCACGCCGAACGGCGTGCTAATGCGATCGAGCGCCTCGCGCACCCATGCGGCATCAGCGCCAGCGGCCCTGACGACCTGCAGTTTCTTCGTCCGCATCGGCGACAGCCTGACGACGGCGAGCGCGCCGCTGCCGGCGTCAACGGTCACGAAGTACATGACGACGAGATCGCTGCGGTAGCGCTCGTGGCCTTCGATGCCTTCGTAGTCGTTGACGAAGTCGCCGCACCCGTACAGGATGAGCCGATCGCGATAGACCTCGATCGGCCTCGGATGGTGCGACGAGTGGCCGTGCACGATGTCCACGCCGACGTCAACGAGCCGGCGGGCAAACCGGACGTGCTCGCGTGGGACGTCGTAGCCCCAGTTCGATCCCCAGTGAATCGACGCGAGGACGATCGGCCGTGGCGCTCGCAGGCGGTCGATGCGACGCGCGAGCGCCGCCACCGTCGCGTCCGAAAGATCCGGCAGCCGATCGACGCCGGGCCTGTCGTCGCGGGCGCCCCACTCCGCCGGCACGCCGCTCGAGCCGTCGGCGACGGCGAACACCGCGACGCTGGCGCCGTCGCGCAGCGGCACGACGGCCGGCGCCCGCGCCTGCGCGAGCGTGCGGCCCGCGCCGGCGGTTTTCAGTCCCGCACGCGACAGCACGTCGAGCGTCTCGACGAGCCCCTCGTAGCCGTAGTCGAGCACGTGGTTGTTGGCCAGCCCGCAGACGTCGATGCGCGCCGCGGTCAGGCACGCGACGATCTCCGGGTGCATCCGGTAGTAGATCCACTTGCCCCGCCAGAAATCGTCGCACGACGAGACGCTGGTCTCGAGGTTGAT
>CAZOIK010000431.1:0-8519 GCA_964579765.1 uncultured Bifidobacteriaceae bacterium | reverse complement strand
ACTTCAACGACTCGTTCATGTAGAGAACGAGGATCGCCATCATCGAATAAAAGCTGTAGCGCTCCCAGAGCTCGGTGAAGAACAGCACGTACAGGCCAGGCGGGTGTCCGGCGCGCGTCGTCGCGATGTCTGGCATGCGCGAGCGAGCTTACAACGTCTCTGTCGCGCTGTGACAGAATGTTCGCGCGGTTGTCGTCATGTCGCGCGCGGTCCTGCTGCTCCACACCAGACACGAACAGCGTCGCAGCTTCGGCGACGCGGCCGAGCGTCTCGGCGTACGTCTCGTCGCGTCGGACCGGCACGCGAGCGCGACGATCGAGGCGGCCACGCCGCCGGCCATCCACCTGGCGAGGTCGCATGCCGTTGACGCGTGTCTCGCGGCGGACGGACGCGGAGCGGTCGTCGCGGCGGCGGTCGCCCGCGCGCTCGGCGTCCCCGGCCATCCGCCGGGCGCGACGGACATCGCGCGCAACAAGCTGCTCACCCGCGAACGCCTCCGCGACACGGATCTGCCCGTGCCGTGGTTCTTCCCGACGTCGATCGACGCTGATCCTGCCGCGCTCGCCTCGATGATCGAATTTCCCTGCGTCGTGAAACCGCTGGTGCCCTCGGGCGGCGCTGGAGTCATGCGCGCCGACGACGCCGCCTCGTTCGTCGCCGCGTTCGACCGCGTGCGCGGGTTCCTCGGCTCGCCCGCGGCGAGCGGTGAAGACGACGACGAGCGCCGGACCGCACTCGTCGAGGGGTTCATCGACGGCTGGGAGTTCGCGCTCGAGGGCGTGATGCACCACGGCGCGCTCAACGCGTTCGCGCTGTTCGACAAGCCCGATCCGCTCGACGGCCCGATCTTCGAGGACACCCTCTACGTCACGCCGTCGCTCGCGCCCGAGCCGATGCAGTGGGATATCCTGGACGCCGCCTCACGCGCCGCCGCGGCCATTGGCCTTCGTCATGGCCCGATCCACGCGGAGCTGCGCGTCGGCGATCGCGGCGTCTACGTGCTCGGCGTCGCGGCGCGCCCGCTCGACGCCGGCTGGGCGAAGGCGCTGCGCTTTCAGAAAGACGGCCAGGGCGCGAAGATCTCTTACGAGGAGCTGCTGCTGCGGCACGCGCTCGGCGACGCGCCGGGCAACTGGCGCCGCGAGACCGCTGCGTGCGGCGCAAAGCGCGGCGGCGCGCGGCAGTTCGCGTATGCGTGCGCGCCCACGGCGGAGGAAGTCGAGCGGGAGCTCCGCGACGCGGTGGTAGAATCCGACCATGGCTGAACCGCGCAAAGTGATGTGCAAGAAGCTCGGCAAGGAGCTGCCGGGGCTCGACGAGCCGCCGTGGCCCGGCGAGCTCGGTCAACGCGTCTACGAGAACATCTCGGCCGCGGCCTGGAAGATGTGGGAAGACCGCATGAAGATGATCCTCAACGAATATCGCCTGATGCCCTGGCAGAAAGAAGCGCAGGACCTGATGGCGAAGCAGATGGAGGAGTTCCTCTTCGGCGAAGGATCGGCGCTCCCGCCCGAGTACGTCCCGCAGCAAGAGCACAAACACTGAAACGCACGACATGCGCGACGTACGGAGGGCGGGCCTTTCAGGCCCGCCGACGCGCCGCCGCTACGCGCGCGCCAGCGACGCGACCTGCACGCGCGCGTCGTTGAAGCACGCGCCGCCCGCCAGGTCCGTCAGCGCGTCGGGCACGAGCGCCGTGCCCGTGACGCCGTTGCGCGTGCTCCGCCGCCACAGTCCCTTCGGCAGGCTCACCGTGCCGGGACGCACGGTCGCCAGCACCTGCAGCCCGCAGTGGACTTCGCCGAGCTCGTTGAAGATCCGCACGGCGTCGCCGTCAGCGAGTCCACGGGCCCGCGCGTCGTCGGGATGCATGAGCAGCTTGACCTCGGGGCGGAGCAACTGTCCGAGCGTCGAGTTGATCGTGCGCTCGCTCGACGGCGAGATCAGGGCGAGCGGGTACCTGTCGGTCGCCGGGTCGGGCTGGTACGCGTACAGGCCCATCGGCGCCTCGCGCTCGAGCGCCTCGGAAAACAAGTGCACCTTGCGATCCGGCGTGTTTGGAAAGACGTCAACGAACTGCACCGGCCGGTTGCCGCCGGGCGCCGTCGGCACGCCGTCCGCGCGAAGATCCGCGGCGAGCGTGTCCGGCAGCGCGTCGAGGATGGTCACGAGCAAATCGAGCTCGCCCGTTGCCTCCCCCTCGCGCAGCAGATCGAGACGAGACGCGAGCTCGCCGAACACGTCTCCGTTCGACCGCGCCTCGCCGACGGCCTCGACGACCGGACGCGCCAGCGTCATGTGCAGCGGACCGTACGCCTTCGCGAAGTCGTACCCCTCGAGAAACGTCGTCGCCGGCAGGACGACGTCGGCGTAGAGCGCCGTGTCGGTCATCGCGTGGTCGAAGACGACGGTGAACAGATCGTCGCGTTCGAGGCCGCGGATGATGCGGCGCTGGTCGGGCACGGTCGCCACCGGGTTCGCGTTGTAGACGAAGAGCACGTTGACCCGTGGATCGTCCAACTCCGTCAGCGCGCGGCCGAGATGGTTCATGTTGACGAGCCGCGTGTCCGGCTCCTTCGCGTCAATCCACGTGCGCTCGATCTGCCACGACGCGGAGTTGCTCATCGAGTAGCCGCCGCCGCGCACGCCGAACTTGCCGCCGACGGCGGGCAGCGCCAGCACGGCCATCACCGCGTTGCCGCCGTTGCGATTGCGCTCGAGCCCCCAGCCGCAGCGGATGAGCGCCGGCGAGCTCTCGGCGTAGAGCCGCGCGGCGCGCTCGAGCGCGTCGGCATCGACGCCGGCGACCTCCGCGGCGCGCGCGATCGTCCACGGCTCCGCCCGCTCGCGCAGCCGGTCAACGCCGGTCGCGTGCTCCCGCAGAAACGCCTCGTCGGCACGCCCGCTCTCGAAGAGAAACCGGTGCATCGCGAGCGCGACGGCGACGTCGGTCCCCGGCGTCACGGCGAGATGAATGTCGGCGGACCGCGCGAGCGGCGTCGTGCGCGGATCGACGACAACGAGCCTGGCGCCACGCGCCTGCGCCTCGCGGATGTACGGCACGAGGTGAATGCCGGTGGTGGACGGATTGACGCCCCAGAGCACGATCAGGTTCGCCTCCGGGTAGTCCTGATACGTGACCGACGCCATCTTGCCGTACAGCGCCATGTTCGCCGCGCCGGTTGGCGCCGCGCAGACGGTGCGCGCGAGGCGCGACGTGCCGAACCGGCGCCAGATCTGCGCGTCCACGTTGTCCTGCGTGAGCAGCCCGTTCGAGCCGCCGTACGAGTAGGGCAGAATCGACGCGCCGCCGGCCGTGGTCTTCGCCTCGCGCATCTTGTTGACGACGAGCTCGAGCGCGTGATCCCACGACACGCGCGTGAACCTGCCCTCGCCCTTACGGCCTTTCCGCACGGCCGGGTAGAGGAGCCGATCGGGGCCGTACGCCACCTCGTCGAACTTCCGCACCTTCGCGCAGATGAAGTTGTTGGTGACGGGGTTTTTCGACGATCCGTCGATGTTGATCACCTTGCCGTGCTGGACCGTGACGGCCAGGCTGCAGGAATCGGGACAGTCGAGCGGACACGCGGTCTCGACCACCGACACGGGGCCGCCGAGAATCGGTTCGGATTTCGTCGTCACGTGGGTACGATAGCACCATGCCGACTCCGCGCGTGATCGTCATCGGCGGCGGCTTCGCCGGTCTCGACGCGGCGCGCGTGTTCGACGGCGCGCCGGTCGCGGTCACGCTGCTCGATCGCCACAACCATCACGTCTTCCAGCCGCTGCTCTATCAGGTCGCGACGGCGGCGCTGTCGCCGGGCGACATCGCGTCGCCCATCCGCTGGATTCTCCGCCGTCAGCAGAACGTCGAGGTGCTGCTCGCCGACGTCCTCGCGATCGACCCGGCCGCAAAGACCGTCACCACCGAAGCCGGCGGCACGCGGCCGTACGACTACCTGATCGTGGCGACCGGCGCGACGCACGCGTACTTCGGCCATCCCGAGTGGGAGGCGCGCGCGCCCGGGCTCAAGACGCTCGACGACGCGCTCGAGATGCGCCGGCGCGTGCTGCTGGCGTTCGAGGCGGCGGAGCGGGAAGGCGATCCCGCGGCGCAGCGGCGGCTGCTGACGTTTGTCATCGTCGGCGGCGGCCCGACGGGCGTGGAACTGGCGGGCGCGCTCGCCGAGATCGCGCGGCACGCGCTGCGCCACGATTTCCGGCGCATCCGCCCCGAGTCGTCGCGGATTCTGCTGCTCGAAGGGAGTCCGCACGTGCTCGGCACGTTTCCGGAGACGCTTCGCCGCAAAGCGCGGCGCGCCCTCGAGCGGCTCGGCGTCGAGGTGCGCACGAGCACGGTCGTCACGGGCATAGACGAGGCGGGCGTGACGGCGGGCGGCGAGCGCATCGCGGCGCAGACGATCCTGTGGGCGGCCGGCGTCGCCGCGTCGCCGATGGGGACGTGGCTCGGCGTGCCGCTCGATCGCGCGGGCCGCGTGCCGGCCGAGCCGACGCTCGCCGTGCCCGGGCATCCGGACGTCTTCGTCGCCGGCGACATCTGCGCGTTCGTGCAGGACGGGCGGCCGCTGCCCGGCGTCGCGCAGGTCGCGAAACAGGAGGGGGCGCACGCGGCGAAGAACGTGCTGCGGGCGATTCGCGGCGAGCCGCTCGCGCCGTTCCGCTACACCGACTTTGGCAGCGTCGCGACGATCGGCCGCGGCGAAGCCGTCGTCAACATCGGGCCCGTGCGTGCGTCCGGCTGGCTCGCGTGGGTGTTCTGGCTGTTCCTGCACATCTTCTGGCTGATCGGCTTCCGCAACCGCCTCGTCGTCCTGAGCGAGTGGGCGTGGTCGTACATCACGCTGCAGCGCGGCGTGCGCCTGATCACCGGCGAACGCTTGGAGCCATAGCGCGCACCGTGTAGGGCAGGCCTTCAGGCCTGCCGGCGCGCGTGTTTGCCGACGCTCCTGACGTAAAATACCGTTCCAACCCCCGCGACCTTCCCGTCATGAGAGCCGTCGTCGTCGCACTTGGAGATCTGGGGCGCAGCGCCCGGATGCGGTATCACGCGCAGGCGCTGTCGGCGCTGGGCGTGGACGTCGATCTCGTCGGGTTCGAAGGCACGCCGCTGTCGCACGCGATCACCGACGACCCGCGCATCACGATCCACCGCCTTTCGGCCTCGCGGCTCGAGCACGGCATGCCGATGCTGAGCTATTCGCCGATCGCGTTCATCGACTCGCTGCGCATCGGCCTGCGCCTCTGGAAGACGCTGCGCCGCCTGCCGAAACCGGACGTGGTGCTCGTGCAGGATCCGCCGGCGTTTCCGACGCTGACGGTGACCCGCCTCGCCCTGAAGAAGCCCGGCGTTCGCTTCGTCATCGACTGGCACAACATCGGCTACACGGTGCTGCGGCTGCGGCTGGGGCAGTGGCATCCCGCGGTGCGGCTCGCGCGCTGGCTCGAGCGCCGCGACGCGCGGCACGCCGACGCCAGCCTCTGCGTGTCGCGCGGCCTCGCGGAGTTTCTCAAGAGCCGCTTCGGCCTGAAAGACACCAACGTGCTGTACGACCGGCCGGCCTCGATCTTCGCGCCGATGGCGCGCGTCGATCGCGAGCGCTACCGGCAGGCGCTGCTGACACGGCTCGGCATTCACAGCGCGCTCGTCGGCTTCATCGTCTGTCCCACGAGCTGGACCGAGGACGAAGACTTCGACGTCGTCATCGACGCGGTGCGGCGCCTCGAGGATCGCATCCGCGGCTGGGAAGCCATGGGCGCGTCGCGGCGGTTCGCGGATCTGGTGATCCTCGTCACGGGCGACGGCGCGCGCCGGACGGAATTCGAGCGCCGCTTTGCCGGCCTGCCTGCGCGGCGCGTGCATCTGCGCGCGCGGTGGCTCGAGCCCGAAGACTACCCGCGCGTGGTCGGCAGCGCCGATCTGGGCCTCTGTCTGCACCGGTCGTCGTCGGGGCTCGACATCCCGATGAAGGTCGCCGACATGTTCGGCGCGGGCGTGCCCGTCTGCGCGCTCGACTACGGCGCGACGCTCGCCGAACGCGTCCGCCACGGCAGCAACGGCCTGCTGTTCTCGACCGCGGAGCAGCTCGCGAACGTGCTGTTCGAGTTGTTCGAGACGTTTCCCGCCGACGATCAGACGTTCGAGCGCCTGCGGACGGGCGCGCGCAAGTCGGCGCGCATGTCGTGGGAAGACGGCTGGCGCCGCGAGGCGCAGCCGGTGCTCCTGCCGCAGGCGTAGCGGGTTCTGGGGTTACAATGCGCCAACCGGAGGCCGGGTGGCGTTTAGTCTGACCGTCAACGGAACCGTCCATCGTGTCGATGCCGACCCACAGACGCCACTGCTCTGGGTCATCCGCGACCATCTCGGCCTGACCGGCACGAAGTTCAGCTGCGGCATCGGCCAGTGCGGCGCGTGCACGCTGCATGTCGATGGCCGCGCCGTGCGCTCCTGCAGCGTCCCGGCCTCCATGGCGATTGACACGCGAATCGCCACGATTGAAGGCGTCTCCTCCGACGGCAGCCATCCGATCCAGATCGCCTGGAAGGAATTCGACACGGCGCAGTGCGGCTACTGCCAGCCCGGCATGATCATGAGCGCGCTCGCGCTGCTGCAGCAGCGGCCGGCGCCGACTGACGCCGACATCGACGCGCAGGTGACCAACGCCTGCCGGTGCAGCACGTATCACCGCGTCCGGCAGGCGATTCACCGCGCGGCCGATCTCATGAAGGCGGCGCGATGAACGAAGGCGTCAACCGGCGCGAGTTTCTGGCGGCCGTCGCCGCGGCGCACGGCGCGTTCGTGCTCGGCTTCTGGGTGCCGGGGAAGGCGGACGCGGAGACGACGCCCGAGATCAACGCGTGGATCGTGATCGATCCGGACGACACCGTCACCATCCGCATCGCCCAGACCGAGCTCGGCCAGGGCGTCTGGACCTCGAACGCGATGATGGTGTGCGAGGAACTGCAATGCGACTGGAGCAAGGTGCGCCAGGAGTACGCGTCGGCGAACCGCGACGCGCGCGAGAAGGCGCCCGAGTGGACGCTGAAGGTCCCGGGCAAGGGCGCGACCGATCCGGCGGGCGGCGGCGAACCGACGTTCGGCACTCGCGATCGCACGGGCGTGGCGGGGATTCCCGACAGCCTCTATCGCCGCATGCGGACCAACGCCGCGTCGTCGGTCAAAGACGGCCGGTACTATCTGCAGCTCGCCGGCGCCGAAGCGCGTGAGCGCCTGCTGCTCGCCGCGGCGTCGCTCTGGAACGTGCCGGTCGCCGAGCTGACGGCGAAAGACAGCCGCATCGCGCACGCCCCGAGCGGCCGCGCGACGACCTTCGGCCGCATCGCCGGCCGTGCCGCCGCCACGCCGCATCCCCATCCCGAGACGATCACGATCAAGCCGCCGGACAAATGGACGCTGATGGGCACCGAGCAGAAGAACCGCGACGTGCCGCAGAAGGTGACCGGGCAGACCGTGTACGGCATCGACGTCCGCGTGCCCGGGATGAAATGGGCGGCCGTGAAGGCGTGTCCCGTCTACGGCGGCGACGTGAAGCGCTACGACTTCGACGCGGTCCGCGCGATGCCCGGCGTGCGCTCCGCCGTGCAATTCCCCATCCCGGATCCCGCGCTGTGCCGCGGCCGCGTGTTCAGCGGCGGCGTCGCCGTCATCGCCGACACGTGGTATCAGGCCAGGGTCGCGCTCGATCGGATGCCGATCGAATGGAACATCCCGCCGGAGCTCGCGACGGTCAACACGGCGGGCATGCACGCGGATCTCGTGGCGGCGCTCGACAACGCGGGCAACGTGCGCGTCAACCACGGCGACGTTGACGCGGGCTTCGCCCGCGCCGCGCAGATCGTCGAAGCGACGTACTCGACGCCGTACCTGGCCCGCGCGCGCATGGAACCCGGCAACGCCACCGTGCTCGTCACCGACGATCGCGTGGACATCTGGATCGGCGATCAGAGCCCGCAGGAAACGCGTTTCAGCGCGTCGAAGATCACGGGCATCCCCGAGCAGCAGGTCTATCTGCACCTGTGCCATCTCGGCGGCGGCTTCGGCCGCAACGGCAACGGCCCGCAGGCCGAGCAGGCCATCATGATCGCGAACGCGCACCGCGGCGTGCCGATCCACATGCTCTGGACGCGCGAGGAAGACTTCGTCGGCACCACGTATCGCGCGATGGGCGTCGCGCGCCTCAAAGCGGGGCTCGACGCCGACGGCTGGCCCATCGCCCTCGACGTCCGGACGTCCATGCAGAAGGGCGGCTTCGGGCCGGAGGCCTCCTTCGACGTCACGTCGCGCTACTTCGTGCCGAGCTACCGCTACTCGTTCCACACGACGAACTTTCACGTGCCGGTCGGCACGCGTCGCGGCGTCGGCCAGGCCGCGCACGAGTTCTATCGCGAGAGCTTCGTCAACGAGCTCGCGCGCGCCGCCGGGAAGGATCCGTATCAGTACCGGCGCGAGCTGATCGCGCGCACCAGTCTTCCCTACAAGG
>CAZOIK010000430.1:0-23369 GCA_964579765.1 uncultured Bifidobacteriaceae bacterium | reverse complement strand
CGCCGATTTCGACGCCGCCCTGGACGACCTCACAGACGACGACGGCGTCCTCATCGCGATCGTTCCCGATCCCGTGCACACGCATCTCGATCTGTTGTTCGATCGCCAGCTCGACGCGATCAGCCAGGCGTTCCAGGACTCGGGGTACGTGCTGCAGCGCACGACGCTCCCCTGGCCGCACGACGGGCCGGCCGCGAACGCCACGCTTCGCGAGAAACTCGACCGCGAACGGTACGAGCAGGCGAGCGAACGCTTTCCGGGCGTGCTGACGTTTCGCAATGCCGAGAATCACGCCATACGCGTGTTCGTCGTCGGGGAGAAGCCGGCGGCGGGCGTGACCCGCGAACAGTTCAAGCTGGCGCTGGCCTCCGTTCCACCAGGGACAAAGGTGTTGTCGATTGTCGGGCCGACGTTCTCCGGATCGCTCGCGCCGTTGCGTCAGTTGCTCGAATCGGCCCATTTGCCGAAGGTCGTCATCGACAGCGGCACGACGAGCGACTACGGCGCGGTGAAGCAGGACTGGCCGGCCGACGTGTACTTCCATACGTTCCAGCAGTCGGACCGGTACGCGTTGCACGCGTTCGTCCACTATTTGGACCAGCGCGGATATGACGCGAACCGTGTGGCGCTCCTGACCGAAGAGGGAACGTTGTACGGACGGGGCGGGATTGCCGACGTGCCCACAGGCGTCAAGGTGCTGTATTTCCCGCGCGACATCGCGCACCTTCGAAGCGCCTATCAGCACGAGATCGAGAACCAGTCGCAGCCGGACACATCGTCGCAGCAGCCGCGCTCGACGCTGCGCGACGACTTCTCCGACGGCGCGACCGACGGCGACACGCTGCCGCCGTACGCGGCCGCGCAGACACCGCTGTCGCAGGAATCGGTGCTGCTCGGCATCGTGTCGAGCCTGCAGAAGACTGCCATTCAATATCTCATCGTCCGCGCGACGGATCCGCTCGACACGCTGTTCCTGACGCGGTATCTGCGCCGCGCCTACCCGGCCGGGCGCATCGTCACCATCGGCGCGGATCTGCTGTTTCGCCGCGCGAGCGACGACCCGCAGCTGCGCGGCGTCCTCGCCGTCACCCCGTATCCGCTGCTGCCGCGTCTGGATGCCGAGACGCCGCCGCCGTCGTCACACCCGAGAGACGTCGATGTCGAACGCGTCTTTCCGAGCAGCGATTCGGTGGGCACGTACAACGCCACGCTCGCTGCCGTGAAATACGCCAGCGATCCGAACGCTACGCTGAGCAACTCGACGGTGCCGCCGACGCTCCCTTACGCGGAGTACGGGTCTCCGACCCCGGAACTCCAGGCGTCCGACTGCGATCAGGCCGCGGAGCCCAGGCAGCCACCGCTCTGGCTCGTCGCGCTCGGCGACGTCGGCTACTGGAGCGTCTCGACCCTTCACTTGCCGGAGCAGAAGGACTCGCAGCACACGATCACGACCACGCTGCCGAACGTCGGCAGCGAGCGTCCCAGCGACGCGTGCCTCACGCCGCGCACGGCCACGAAGGTGCCGGCCGCCTTCAGGCTGTTCAGCGTGTTCTCGATCCTCCTCGTCGGCACCTACAGCGTCCTGCTGCTCTGGGGATCCGCGACCGCCGCGTCGCCGCTGCGCGCGAACTTCGCACGGCTGCCGTCGGCATCGCGCGCGCGGGTGCTCTGGGCGATGACCACCCTGCTTGCCATCCTGTCTGCGCTGATGCTGTGGCCGCTCGTCCGGGGGTGGATCGGGAACGGCAACGACATCGGCCTCGCGTGGGGCGCCCTGGCGTGTGCGGCGCCGATCGCGCTCCTGCTGGTCTCGGGCTACAGCTTCTCGATGCGGCGGCCGGCGCCGACTCGCCCACCCACGTCGATCGCCGTCCGGCTCGTCATCGTCGCCGCCGCGGCCGTCGCCCTGTCGCTCGCGATCTACTGGCGCGACGATGCGGCGAGCGACTTTGCGTTTTATCGCGCGCTGCACCTGACGTCCGGGCTCTCTCCGCTGCTGCCGTTTCTGCTGCTGCTCGCCGCGGGTTTGTGGCGTGCCTGGTACAGCCTCACGGCGCTCTCGTATCTCGACGAGCGCACGCCGCGCCTGCCGACGACCAGCGACCTGCGGGTCGGCAACCGGCCCGTGTCGGCGCGCCTGCAAGGGCTCAGCGAAGAGGCGATCCGCGATCTGCGCGTGGTGATGGACCCGTGGAATTTCGACGTACGCGTCGTCGGGTTCGCCGCGATCACGACGCTCGTCTTTGCCGCCGCCGTCGAGTGGCAGCATCCCGTGCAGGCGTTCGAGACCGCCGCGTGGGAGAAATGGTACGGGTATGCGCTCGCCCTGGTCGTGTTCGGCCTCTTCTGCAGCCTCTATCGCATGGTCGTGGTGTGGAGCGAGTTCAAACGGCTGCTTGCGGTGCTCGAATCGCTGCCGATGGATCCGGCCTTCAAACGCGTGCGTCACTTCTCGTGGCGGCCCATGTGGCGCACGTCGGGACGCCCGCTCACCGACTCCGGCCGCTTTCTCGCGCCGGTGTGCGACGCGCTGCAGCGTCTCGCGAGCGATCGCGTGATTTCAGAGACGCACGCGTCGCTCGCGCCCGATCAAGCGAGGCTCGCCAAGGTGCACGACACGCGCAGCGTGGCCGAGGAGCGGCAGATCGTCTCGCGCTTTGCCACGCTGCGGCGGCAGGTGGCCGCTGCGGTTGGCGACGTCTTGAAGGTGCTCGACGACAAGTGGACGGAGACACCCGACGGACCGAAGCCTGACTACCGCCTGCGGATCGAAGCGGAGAACGTCGTGGCCCGCGTGTACGTGAACTTCGTCCTCGTCGTCCTCACCCGCATGAGGACGCTGGTGATGTGCGTCGCCGGGACGTACGTGCTGATCGCGCTGTCGTTCGTCAGCTATCCCTTCGGGCCGCGGCCGTTGTTCAATTCGCTGCTGATCGTCCTGCTGCTCTTGATCGTGACAGTGGTGGCCGTGATCTTCGCCCGCATGCACAAGAACGCAGTGCTGAGCTACATCACCGACACGAAGCCCGGACAGCTCGGCACGGACTTCTACATCCGGCTCGCGTCGTTTGCCGCCGTGCCGCTCCTGAGCGTGCTGGCCGTGCAGTTTCCGGAGATCAACAACCTGCTGTTCTCGTGGCTCGAGCCGGCGCTGCGCGCCCTCAAATAGCCCGAACGGCACTTCACGCCGTTCACGTCGCGATGGTCGGACAGCAGCTGCGTCTGTGACGCGCGCGGAAGGGGCTTGGTCGTGGCGGGAAAACGAAGCCGGGCGCGAGGCCCGGCTTCGTCTATCTAGTGCTCTTCGTGCGTTGAGAAGTTCTTCGTGCCCTTTGTGCTTAGAAATCGACCGTCGCGTTGAAGCGCAGGTACCGCGGGTTCAAAATCGCGTTCGGACGCAGCCACGCGCTGCCGTCGGTTCCGAAGTTGGGGTTGAACCCCGTGCCCGTGTTGGTGTTGAACAGGTTATAGAGATCGACGCCGATCTTGGTGCGGGTCCGGCCGATGTGGACGATCTTCACGAACCGCATATCCACCGTGTTGAGCCGATCCGGATACACGTCGCCCTGCCTGGCCAGGTTCAGTGTCACCGTGGACACGCCGCCGGCGAGGCCGCGGCCGAGCTGCGACTGGACGGCCGACGCCGGCAGGAAGTAGTTGGCGCTCTGCGAGAGACCAGTGGACGCCGGGTCGTTGGTCGCCTGGACGTTCGCCTGAGACCGCATGATCGCGCTGACTTCCACGTCGATCTTCGGGACGTTGTAGTCGGCGAGGCCCTGCCAGTTCCAGAGCCACGGCTCGTCGGCGCGGCAGGCGCTCGTCGGTTGCAGCACGCCGAGCACGTTCGTGAGCTCCGGCAGCGCCGTCCAGAGGTCGCACTGATTGCGGTGGCCCGCGCCGCTCGTGAAGCCGCCCTGGAGCGTGAGGCCCTTGCTGGTCCGGGCGTTCACCGTCATGTCGAGCCCCTGCCAGTAGTACGAGACGTCGCCGTAGTCGCTGGCGAGCGTGAGGTAGTTGTCCACTTTGCCCTGCGCGGCGGGCTTCAGCAGCATGTACTGCAGCGTCTGGCCGCTCGTCGGCAGGCGCGGGTCGGTCGGCACCGTGAAGTTGAAGGTGTCGAAGTCGTTCGGCCCCACGGCGCGATTGTCCGTGTAGGTGAAGTTGCCCCACCACCGGCGGCTGAACGTCAGGTCCACCGACACGCGCGGCAGCACGGCCTGCTGCACGCCCGCGCTGAACTGCCAGTCGTACGGCCGCACGCCCCAGCCGCTCAGCAGCGCCGGGTTGATGACGGTCGCCGTGCTCAGGACCGACCCGGTCTGCTGGAGCGCAAAGAAGTTCGTGTTGTCCAGCGCGCCGCAGAAGTCGCCGCCGGTCGCGCGCGTATCCTGCGCCAGCGGGCTCTGGAGGTTGCAGTCGGGCGTGAAGTTGCCGTTCGCGTCGGTCCACGCGCGGTTGGCCGTCTGCGCGAAGGTCGATGCCGGGTTGGTGGCGATGTAGACGCCGTCGTTGGCCGCCGCCTGCCAGTACTTGGCGACGTTCACCTTGATGGCCGTCTTGCCGTTGCCGAACACGTCGTACGCCATGCCCACGCGCGGCGCGATGTCGTTGTAGCCGGTGACGCCGTCCGCCCGGGCGAGCGTCCGCGTCGGGCCGCCGAACACGCTGTCGGCGAGCAGGCCGTTCAAGCCGGCCGGGAAGAAGCTCCACGCGCGCTCGTACCGCAGCGCGCCCTGCAGCGTCAGCTTGCCCTGCGTCCACTGGTCCTGACCGTAGAACGCGTCGTAGCGCGTGCGGTTGGCCTGCTGCCACGGCGTGATGCGCTGCGTGATCAGGTTCGGCACGCCGGCGTTGAAGCGGTACTGCAGCCCGTGATCCGGGAAGTTGCCGAAGATGTTCGTGACCTCGTACCCGGCCTGGTAGCCCACCTTCAGGCTGTGCGTGCCGGTCACATAGGCGGCCGACGCACGCCAGACGTTCTGCGACTGATGGTTGTTACTCAGGCCCGCGAAGCCGTGATACAGCATGTTGGGCACCGGCACGCCGCCGGCGAGACTCTGCTCCTGCACGGGGATGAACGGCGCGTAGTCGAGCGCGCCGGCCGGCGTCTCGCCGCCCCAGTTGCTGTAGAACTGCGAGAAGGCCGCGTCGAGCAGCAGCCGGTTGGTGACCGGCGCGCTGTAGGTGAACTGCATGACGTGCTCGGCGTCGTCCTGCGAGTGCGTCGCCTCGGGCGACCACGTGCCGAAGCCGCCGACGCCGATCCAGTTGTCGCCGCGCACGCGGCACTGCTTCGCGTCCTTCGCGTACGAGCTGCCGACGCAGATCTTCTGGTAGTCGAAGTAGCCGCCCACCTTGTTCCGCGGCGAGAGCTGCCCGGTCAGACGCGCGCCGCCGATCTTGCGGCTGCTGGCCGACCGCTGCGTGATGCTCGGATCGGCGACGTAGCTCCAGAGGTTCGGGTTGCCCGCGTTCAGGTTGCCGAACCGGCCGGCGATGTCGGTGTAGTCCCCGAACGTACGGGCCACGGCGTAGAACCACAGGCGATCGCGCTTGATCGGCCCGCCCTGCGCGTAGCTCGTATCCCAGTTCCGGATGATCTTGGTCGGCGAGGGAATGCCGAACGACTGCAGCTGGCTGTCCACGTTGTTGCTCTGCGACCACTCGCCGGCGATGCTGCCGAAATAGGTGCCCGCGAACGTGTTGCCGCCCGTCTTGGGGACGATGTTGAACTGCGGACCGCCGCGGTCGGCCTCGCCGAGGCCGCCGGCCACGGTGAGCTGCACTTCGGCGGCGTTCGCGGTGTCGTAGCCGTAGCCGGCGACGCCGCCGCCGTTGAACGCCGAGCCGACGTTCATGCCGTCGATCTGGATCGTCCCCTCGTTGCTCCGGCCGCCCCGCGACGTGAAAAACACCATCGTCGGGCTGATGCCGCCGTTCTGGATGCCGTTGGCCTGAACGCCCGACACGGTCGCCAGGAGGTTGCCGTAGCCGCGCGACGCAGGCAGCGCTTCGAGCACCTCGCTGCTGAGCACGCGCTGCACGCGCGTGCTGTTCTGCACGTCCACGACCGGCGTCTCGCTCGTGACGGTGATGGTTTCCGCCACGCCGCCCACGCGCATCTCCACGTTGAGGCTCACGGTGACGCCGGCGTTCACGCCGACGTCCTTGCGCTCGAGCGTGACGAAGCCGGGCAGCGTGTAGGTGACGGAGTACGTGCCGGGGACGAGGTTCTCGAGCCGGTACTGGCCCGTGCCGTCGCTGACCGCGGTGCGCACTTTCTCGATCAGCACCGGGCTGGCGGCCTCGACGGTCACGCCGGGGAGGACGGCCCCCGAGCTGTCCTTCACCACACCTGCAATCGCCTGCGCCGACGCCGTTTGCGGCAGGGCCCACACCGCCGCCGCAATCGCGAGGCAGAAGAGCCAGATCCGCCAGCCTCTCCTCGCAAAGTCATCCGTGGATTGACATCCGTACATGCGTCTCCCTCCATTCGCCTTGGGAAAAACCGCGCGCATTGCACCATTTGGGGAGATCCCGCGCAATACCGATATCTCGGTAGGACTATAGTGTCGTCCTCATGACGCGCCCTGCCCTGGCCGCGTTCGCCGCCTTGTCGATGCTCGCCGCCGTCGCCTCGGCCGCCGACACGGCTGACGCGACACGTGCGATCGCGGACTACTCGGTGACTGCATGGTCGGAGTCGAACGGCGTCCCGCTCGGGTCGATCTACTGCATCGCGCAGGATCGCCGCGGCTATCTGTGGGTCGGCGGGCCGTCGGGCCTGCGGCGGTTCGACGGCGTCCGCTTCGCCGACGCGGCCACGCTCGGGCTCGCGCCGCTGCCGGACGCGCCCGTCATGGCGCTGCACGTCGCGCGACGCGACGGATCGCTGTGGGTCGGCTTCGGCGACGGTCACGGCGTCCGCGTGATTCGCGACCGCCAGCTGCTGCCCGTCACGCCCGAGACGGCGCTCGACGCCTCCGCGACCGATCTCGGCGAAGACGCGTCGGGAGACATCTGGGCGGCGACCGATCGCGGGATCTTCCATCACAGCCGGCGCTGGGAAGAGGTGCCGCTCGCCGGCGGCGTCCGCGGCCAGCAGGCGCTTCGCGTGTACCTCGGACGGCGCGGCACGCTCTGGGTCGGCACGCGCATGGGCCTGCAGACGCTCGACGCGCACGGCCGGTTCCACCCGGTCGGGCCGCGCACGGCCACTGTGATGGGCGTGGCGGAAGACGCGGACGGGCGTGTCTTCGTCACCGACCCGGCCGTCGGCATCCGGCCCGCGGCTGTCGCGCGTCCCGGGTGGGGGCTGCAGGGTCGGGGCTTTTTCCTGTTTCGCGACTCGCGCGCGCAATTCTGGGTCGGCACGATCGGTCAGGGGCTCTGGCGCGTGCGCGGTACCGCCGCCGGGCGACCGTCCGTCGTCGGCACCAACGCGCAGCAGGTGAGTGACGGCGTCTGGTACGTGTTCGAGGATCGCGAGCGCAACATCTGGGCCGGCACGACGCACGGCCTCGTGCGCCTCCTGCACCACACGATGACGCCGGTCGTGGACTACGGCCTCGTGCGCACGGTGGAATCGGCCGCGCGCGACGGCATCTGGATCGGGACGGCCAACGGCGTCATCCGCCTTGCCGGGTCGTCGCGCGCCGCCGGCACGCGCGTGCCCGGCCTCGACGGGATCGACATCTCGGCGATCGATGTGGATCGGACCGGCGCCCTCTGGGCGGCAGCCGGCACGACGACGTGGCGCGTCAGTGGCAGTCGCCTCGATCGCGGACCGACGATCGAGGGTGCCGAGCAGATCCGATCCCTTGCGGCCGACGGCCGCGGCGGACTCTGGCTGGTGGACGACAAGGGCCGGCTGTCGCACTGGTCGCACGGGACGCTGGCGTCCAATGCGTTCGCTCGGGAGACGGCGCAGACGGCAATCAGCTTCGTGCACGTCGATCACCAGCAGCGGCTGTGGGTCGTGTTCGAGAACGGCCAACTGGGGCTGGCGCCGCTCGATGGGCCGCCTCGCCTGTTCGGCGCGGCCGAGGGCTGGCACGGGAGCGCCCGCACCGGCGTCAACACGATCGCCGAAGATCGCGACGGCGCGATCTGGATCGGATCCAACGAAGGCTTGACGCGATTCCGGACCGGACGCTTCGCGAGCCTGAGCAGGCCGTCGGCACTGTCCGGCCGCATCGTCCGTGCCCTGGTCGCCGACGACCTCGGCTATCTGTGGCTCGGCATCGACGAGGCGATCGTCCGCATCGACCCTGACGAATTCGACCGCGCGCTCCAGCAGTCCGGCGCGCCCGTCCGCATCCGCGAGTTCGACGTTGACGACGGCGTCGCCGGCGTGGTGTTCGCGGCGGGCAACGGCTCGGCGGCGCGCGCGGGCGACGGACGGCTCTTCTTCGTCACGGGGCGGGGACTCACGACCGTGGATCCGCGCACGGTGGACGACCTGCTGCGGCCGCCTCCGTCGCGCGTGCACGTCGAACGCCTGGTCGCCGACGACGAGGCGTTCGACGCCCCCGGCGCCTCACTGCCGGCAGGAACCACGCGCCTGCGCATCGAGTTCACGATTCCGACGCTGACGGCGCCGTCGCGCACACGCTTTCGCTATCGCCTCGAGGGGTACGACCGCGACTGGATCGACGCGGGCCTCCGGCGCCAGGCGTTCTACGCGCACGTCCCGGCCGGCGACTACCGCTTCGTCGTCCGCGCCGAAATCCCCGAGCGCGCGTGGACCTCGGAGACGACGGGCTGGGATTTCCGGATCGCGCAGGCCTTCTACCAGACCGGATGGTTCTATGCCCTGTGCGTCGGCGTGCTCGCGCTCGCCGCGGGCGGCGCCTGGCGGCTGCGCGTCCGGGCGGTGCATCGCGAGGTCGCCGCCGTGTACGGCGAACGGATGCGCCTCGGCCGCGAAATCCACGACACGCTGCTGCAAAGCCTCGCCGGGCTCGCGCTCCAGCTCGACGGCCTCGCGGGGCGCGTGGCCGGTGCCGACGCGGGCGCCGCTTCACAGCTTCAGCGCGTGCGCGAGCAGATGGCGCGTCACATGCTCGAGGTCCGCGAGTCGATCTGGGATCTGCGGTCGCCCGATCCGCGGCCGCGCAGCCTCGTCGACGCGATCGGCGACGGCGTCCGGCGCCTCGTCGCCTCGGACGTCACGCTCCAGGTTGACGTCGTCGGCACGCCGCGGCCGTGCCCCGAGCGCGTCGGCCAGCACCTGCTGCGGATTGCGCGCGAGGCGGTGCTCAACGCCGTCCGCCACGGCAAGGCCCGGTGCATTTCGCTGACGCTCGCGTACGATCGCCGCGCGCTGCGGCTCACGGTGGCCGACGACGGATGCGGGTTCGAGCCGTCGGCGATCGCGACGGGCGACAGCGCGCACTACGGCCTGAGCGCGATGCGCGAGCGGGCGGCGGCCGCGGGCGGGTCGTGCGTGGTCGCGTCGCATCCGGGCGCAGGCACCGCGATCACGGTGGAGCTGCCGCTGCTGTCGCGCTGGAGCCTCCGGCGTCTGCGATGACCCACGAGTCGCGTATCCGCGTGTTGTGTGTTGACGATCACCCGATCGTCCGCGACGGCCTCGAGGTCGTCATCGGCCACCAGGACGACATGGAGGTCGTCGGGGCGGCGGCGACGGGCGAGGAAGCGATCGACTTGTACCCGAAGTGCCGGCCCGACGTGACGCTGCTGGATCTGCGCCTGCCCGGGATGACCGGCCTCGAGACGATTCGCGCGATCCGGCGCCTCGATCCCGACGCGCGCATCACCGTGCTCACGATGTATCGCGGCGACGAGGACATCTACCGCGCGCTCACCGCCGGGGCGGCGGCGTGCCTCTTCAAGGACGCGACGTCGGCGGACCTGATCCGCGTCATTCGCGAAGTGCACGCAGGCGGGTCACCCCTCGATCCGCAGGTGCGCGCCCTGATGACCGCGCGCGCGCGCAAGCCGGCGCTGACGCCGCGGGAGATCGAGATCGTGGCGCTCGTCGCCGAAGGCCTGCGCAACCGCGACATCGCCGAGCAGCTCGGCGTGAGCGAGGAGACGGTCGGCGTCCACCTGCGGAACATCTTCACGAAGCTTGGCGTCAACGATCGTACGGCCGCGGTCAGCGTCTCGGTGCGCCGCGGCATCATCCACATCGACTGAACGCGGACCCCTATCGTCCGATCGGCGTCGCTTCGGTGGCGGGCACCTCAGGCTGGAAGAAGCCCTGCCACACTGTGGGCTTCGGTGGCGGCTCGCCTTTCCTGATCGCGTCCTCGATCGCCCGGTCTTCGGCACGCGCCGCACTCAGGATGTCCTTCAGCGCGAAGTTCCCCTCGTGGCACTCGTACGGGAGGATGCGGTAGCCGGGCTCGGTGCCGAGCGGCATCCGGATTGTGAACGGCCTGGTGTAGGTCTTCGGGTCGTCGATCGTCGCTTCGTACATCAGGATGTCCGGCGCCGTGCGCGTGAAGCGCTCGACGATGCGGAGCGCGTCGCTCGTCGCCGCCGCGCCGCCGTTGGGACCGACCCCGGTCGTGCCGCCCTTGAAGTTCGTCGTCTCGACGACGAGCGTGCTGCCGTCCCAGTGGCCGCGCGCGTCGCCGAGATACTGCTGGATGCCGCGGCCGAGGTGCGGACGGCCGTCGAGCGGGATGACGCGCGTGTCGTGCACCATCTCGTAGGTGATCGTCACGTAGCCGGGCGACTGGAGGATCTCGTTGCCATTGCCGTAGATGACCGGCAGCACCGAGCCCATGACGCCGCGCGTGATGCAGCGATCGTAAAAACTCCGGTCGAACCAGTCGCGCGGTGCCGCATTCCGAATCCGCGTCACCTGCGCGCCACGCCGCTGCGCGTCCGGCGTCATCGCCGGCACCTTGCCGTCCGGCGGATCGACCACGAGCGACGTCTGTCGGACGGTGCGCGTGCCGACGTCGTTGCGAAACGCGCCGACGCGGTTGAGCTCCTGCTCGCGCGTCTTCGCGTTGTCGGCCTCGCGTTTGGCGAACTCCTCGTCGCTCAGCTCCGCGCGCGTGCCGTACTGATCCGGACGCGACATCGGCACGCCGCGCAGATCGTCGCTCGTCCACGTGCCGCTGATGTCGGGATCGCCCCACGCCGTCTTCGGCGCGACGAAGGTGCGTCCCGTTGCCGTCCTGGCCGTGGGCGCCTGGCCTGCGGCGGAGACGGCCGTCATGAGCGCCGCGACGCCGATCGCGCTCGACAGTCCGCCGACGATCGTTCGAGTCCGCATCGTGCTCCCTCCCTCGGCGCGATCGCAGAACGCGCGACCGCTGGCTCTCGCCCAATTATCCAGTCGGGGCCCGTGATGTCAAAGCCTCGGCCAGGGCGGGAAGGCGGAGGCGTCAGCGTACGAGCAGACGCTCGAGCGGACTGTGAAACACGAACGCCGCGCTCATCGCGCCGGCGAAGATGCAGGCGCCGATGAACGCCACGAGCGCCGCGCTCACCGTCAGCGGCTGCGCTGCCGACGGCGGAGCCGGCGGCTTGTCCGTGCACAGCCTCTCGAGGAGCGAATCTGTCGCCGGGAGAAACCCCGGTGGCGGTGCGAGCCCGTCGTCGAGCGCGTCGATCTCGGCCCAGAACGCGTGTTCGTCAACCATGCCGGGCGATTCCGCAAGCGCTGTTCCCGGCCTCTATGTGATCGTTTGGACGTCTATGTCCGCGAGGGCAGATGGCCGTGTTCTGTTGCAACGCATCAGATGACGGCATCGTTGGTTCACAGAATTACAGAATTGCAGAATTGCAGAATGGCAGAATGGCAGGATTGCGCGAGGGCAGAATCTCCAAATCAATCCTGCAATTCTGCCCTCCTGCAATCCCGCAATTCTGTGGCCCCCCGCTACCTCGCGACGAGCTGACGCAACACGTACGGCAGGATGCCGCCGTGTTTGAACGACGTCAGTTCCTCCGGCGTGTCGATGCGGACGAGCACCTTGAACGACTTTGCGCTGCCGTTCTCACCGCCGGTCTGCACGGTGAGCGTCGCACCCGGCTTGAGGCCGTCGGCGATGCCGGTAATCGAGTACGGCTCGCGCCCCGTCACACCAATCGACGCCGCCGACTCGCCGTTCACGAACTGCAGCGGCAGCACGCCCATGTTGACGAGGTTGCTGCGGTGGATGCGCTCGAAGCTCTCCGCAATCACCGCTTTCACGCCGAGCAGCAGTGTGCCCTTGGCCGCCCAGTCGCGTGACGATCCCGATCCGTACTCCTTGCCGGCGATGACGAGCAGCGGGACGCCCGCGTCCTTGTACTTCATCGCCGCGTCGTAGATCGTCATCACCTCGTTCGCTCCGCCCGGGCCCAGATAGGTCGTGAACCCGCCCTCGGTGCCCGGCGCGACCTGGTTGCGCAGCCGCGTGTTCGCGAACGTGCCGCGCATCATCACTTCGTGGTTGCCGCGCCGCGCGCCGTACGAGTTGAAGTCGGCCGGCTGGACGCCGTGCTCGATCAGATACTTTCCTGCGGGGCTGTCCTTCTTGATCGAGCCGGCCGGCGAGATGTGATCCGTCGTGATGCTGTCGCCGAGCAGCGCCAGCACGCGCGCGTTCGTGATGTTCTTCAGCGGCTCGGGCTCGAGCGTCACGTGCTCGAGGAACGGCGGGTTGCGGACGTAGGTCGAGTCGGCCTCCCACACGAACCGGTTGCCGGTCGGGACGGCGAGCTGCTGCCAGCGCGCGTCGCCCTTGAACACGTCCGAGTACTGCTTGTGGAACTGATCGGACGTCACCGAGGACACCATCGTCTGCTGGATCTCGGCCTGCGTCGGCCAGACGTCGCGGAGGTAGACGGGCTTCCCGTCCTTGCCCGTCCCGAGCGGTTCCGTCGTGATGTCCACGTTCATCGTCCCGAGCAGCGCGTACGCGACGACGAGCGGCGGCGACGCGAGGTAGTTCGCGCGCACCTGCTGCTGCACGCGTCCTTCGAAGTTGCGGTTGCCGCTCAGTACCGACGCCACGACGAGGCTGTCCGCGTCGATGGCCGCGGACACGTCGTCAGGCAGCGGCCCGCTGTTGCCGATGCACGTCGTGCAGCCGTAGCCGACCAGGTTGAAGCCAAGCTGATCGAGATAGGTGTCGAGACCGGCGGCCTTGAGGTAGTCGGTGACGACCTTCGACCCCGGCGCGAGCGAGGTCTTCACCCAGGGCTTGCGCTGCAGCCCCTTCTCCACCGCCTTCTTCGCGACGAGGCCGGCGCCGAGCATCACGCTCGGGTTCGACGTGTTCGTGCAGCTCGTGATGGCGGCGATCACGACCGAGCCGTGCTCGATCGCCGCCTGCGACGGCGCCGCGACGGCCGTGCCACCACCGGCGGACGAGGTCTTGCCCCGGGCGACCATCATGCCCGGCAGCGCCGCCTTGAAGCCTTCCTTCGCCGACTTGAGCGGCACGCGATCCTGCGGCCGCTTCGGTCCCGCGAGGCTCGGCTCGATCGCGCTGAGATCGACCTCGATCGTCTCCGTGTAGATCGGATCGGGCGAGTTCTTGTCGCGGAACAGCCCCTGCGCGTGCGCGTACGTGTCTACCAAATCGATGCGGTTGCCCTCACGGGCGCTGAGCTTCAAGTACTCGATCGTCATCGCGTCGATCGGGAACACGGCGATCGTCGCGCCGTACTCGGGACACATGTTGCCGATGGTCGCGCGATCGGCGAGCGTCAGGTGTTCGAGGCCGGGACCGTAGAACTCGACGAACTTGCCGACGACACCGTGCTTGCGCATCCGCTCGGTGATCGTCAGCACGAGATCCGTCGCCGTCGTGCCCTCGGGCAGACGGCCCGTCAGCTTCACGCCAAGCACCGGCGGAATCAGCATCGAGAGCGGCTGGCCGAGCATGGCGGCTTCGGCCTCGATGCCGCCGACGCCCCACCCCACGACTCCGAGGCCGTTCACCATCGTCGTATGCGAGTCGGTGCCGACGAGCGTGTCGGGAAACGCCATCGTCCCGTCCACCGAGTCGCCGGTCATGACGACGCGCGCGAGGTATTCGAGGTTGACCTGATGCACGATGCCCGTGTCGGGCGGGACGACGCGGAAGTTGCGGAACGCGTTCTGCCCCCAGCGGAGAAACGCGTAGCGCTCCTTGTTGCGCGCGAACTCGAGCTCGGCGTTGAGCTCGAACGCGTTCTTCTGCCCAAAGTAGTCCACCTGCACCGAGTGATCGATGACGAGTTCGACCGGCTGCAGCGGGTTGACCTTGTTGGGGTCGCCGCCGAGGCGGACGATGCCGTCGCGCATCGCGGCGAGATCGACGACGCAGGGGACGCCGGTGAAGTCCTGCAGCAGCACGCGCGCGGGCATGAACGAGATTTCGCGCGCCGTCTTGCTCGTGACGTCCCATTTCGCCAGCGCGTCGATGTCGGCCTGCTTCACGAAGCGGCCGTCCTCGTTGCGCAGCAGGTTCTCGAGGAGGATCTTGAGCGAGAACGGGAGCCGCGAGATGCCGGGAAAGCCGCGGCGCTCGAGCGCGAGCAGGCTGAAGAAGGTGACCGCGCCGCTCGTCGTGGAAAGGGATGTACGGGTGCCGAAACTGTCAGCGCTTCGCATCGGACGGTTTCCTCACGAGGAAAAGCTCATCGTACCACAGCCAGAAAGTCGCGGACGACCTGCGCGGCGTCCTTGTGCAGCGCGTCCACGGCGTAATTCATGCGGCGCATGTCGCTGGCGCTGACGCGTCCGCCGAGACGCTCGAGGGCGCGGCGGACTTGCGGGTATTTGAGAAGCGTGGACGCACGCGCGACGGGCGCCGCGTCGTAAGGCGGGAAGTAATGCCGGTCGTCGTCGAGCTGCACGAGGTCGAGGGCGGAGATGAGGCCCGCGGTCGCGTCCCCCGCAATCAGATCGACCTGCCCCGATGCGAGCGCGCGGTAGCTGAGCGTCAGGTCCATGACGTGCGGCTCGCCGTCGAAATGCAACCCGTAGGTCTTCGCAAGCCCGGGATAACCGTCCGGCCGTTCGAGAAACTCGTAGCCGAACCCCGCGTGCCAGCGCGGCGCGACGCGCGCCACGTCGTCGATCGTCTTGAGGCCGAGCGCCCGCGCGTCGCGGCCACGCACCAGAATCGCGAAGGTGTTGTCGAAGCCGAGCGGCGGCAGGAGCGTGCGTCCAGTCTGGGCGTAGTCGTTCCGCACGGTCTCGAACACGGCGCCGGCATCGGCCTCGACCGGCTGATGAAAGATCGCGGTGAGCGCCGTGCCGGTGTATTCGACGTAGACGTCCACGTCGCCGCTGAGGAGTGCACGATCGCAGATCAGCGTGCCGCCCAGGTTCAGCTTGCGCTCGACGCGCAGGCCCGTGTCGCGCTCGATCGTCTGCGCGACGAGCTCGCCCAGCACGATCTGCTCGGTGAAATTCTTCGAGCCGACGACGATCGCGCCGCCCGACCGCGCGGCCGCGACGCCGCCCGACGCCAGCGCGACGGCGAGGACGATGCCCGCCGCCGCCAGCACGGTCCGGCGCGAAGCCGTCCGCCGGCGCGACGACAGCTGGCGCTCCACCCAGAGCAGTCCCCCGTCCACCGCCAGCGCGAGGAGCGCCGCCGGAATCGCCCCCGCGAAAATCACGGTGCTGTCCACCATCGACAGCCCGCGATAGATGTACTCGCCGAGCCCGCCGGCGCCGATGGCCGCCGCGATCGTCGCCGACCCGACGCCGACGACCGCCGCCACGCGCACGCCGGCGGCGATTGACGGCAGCGCGAGCGGCAGCTCGACTATGCGCAGCAGCTCGCCGCCCGTCATGCCCATCGCGACGCCCGCTTCGCGGATCGTGGGATCGATGCCCGTGATGCCCGCGATCGTCGTCCGCACAATCGGCAGCAGCCCGTAGAGAATCAGCACGACGACGGCCGCGCGCGCGCCGACGCCGCCGACGAGCGGCACAGGCAGCAGGAACCCGAACATCGCGAGGCTGGGGATCGTCTGGACGATGTTCGCGACGCCGACGATCGGCGCACTCAGACGCGGACGCCGCGACGCGAAGATGCCAAGCGGAACGCCGATGGCGATCGCCGCGAGCGTAGACGAGGCGACGAGCAGGACGTGCTGGGCAAGCAGCATGCCGAGCTCGGCGCGATGCGACACCCAGAACAGCAGCAGGCGTCTCATGGCCCGCCGTCGCTGAAGCCGCGGCGGCCGGGCTCGAAGAGCGTTCGCACGCGCGGATCGGCCGACGAGGACAGCGCGGCGGGCGTGTCGCAGGCGACGAGACCGCCCGCGTCGAGCACGCCGATGCGCGACGCGAGCGCCGCGGCTTCGCGCATGTCGTGCGTGACGATGACCACCGTCTTCTGCACGCGCGCCTGGATGCGCGTGAACTCGGCGTGCAGTTCGACACGCGTGACCGGATCGAGCGCGCCGAACGGCTCGTCCATCAGCAGGATCGGCGGGTCGGCGGCGAGCGCGCGCGCGACGCCGACGCGCTGACGCTGTCCGCCCGAGAGCTCGTCGGGCCAGCGATGCGCGAACATCTCACGGCCGAGGCCGATCAGATCGAGCAACTCGCCGACGCGCGCCTCGACGCGCTCGGCAGGCCAGCCCTCGAGCCGAGGGACGACGCCGATGTTGCCGCCGACGGTCATGTGCGGAAACAGACCGACGTCCTGCAGGACGTAGCCGACGCGGCGCCGCAGGCGAATCGGATCCCACGCACGCGTGGCGGTCCCCTCGACGAGCACGTCGCCCGCGTCCGGCTCGAGCAGGCGGTTGATCAACTTGAGAATGGTCGATTTGCCGGCGCCGCTCCTGCCGACGAGCGCGACGACCTCGCCGGTCTCGACCCAGAAGTTGAAGCGTTCGAGCACCCGCACTCCGCCCGGTCTGGCAAACGACACGTCGCGGAATTCGAGGGCGGGCATGCGGGGATGATAGTCCGTGTCGCCTGCCCCTGCAGGCGGGCCCGAAGGCCCGCACTACACGAGTAAGGACGCGACGCTCAGGACGGCCTTCGCGGCGCGCTGGCTCGCGCCGACCGAGCCGAGCTTGTGGCGGACCTCGCGCAGGCCTTCGCGGATCTGCGCCGCGCGCGCCGGGTCGGTCAGCATCGAGACGGCCTCGCGCGCGACGGCGTCTGGCGTGAACTCGTGCTGGATCAACTCGGGGACGATCTTGCGGCCCGCGATCAGATTGACCATCCCGAACGTGTCCACCGTCAGCAGCCGCCGCCCGAGCGCGTACGTCAACGGCGACACGCAGTAGACGATAACCATCGGCGTGTCGTGCAACGCGGCCTGCACGGTCGCCGTGCCTGACGCGGTCAGCGTCACGTCGGCTGACGCGAGGACGCCGTCCGCGTCGCCTTCGACCACGGCCGCGCGCGGCAGCGTCCGCACCGGCTCGAACAGCGCGTCGGCCAGATTGGGCGCGCGGGCGAGGACGAACTGCACGTCAGGAACGACCGATCGAATCCGCTGCGCGGCGCCGACGAGGTCCGGCAGGATGCGCGCGACTTCGTTCGTGCGGCTGCCCGGCAGGACGGCGACGGTGGGCGACGCCGGCGACAACCCGTGCGCCTCGAGAAACTGCCGGCCCGACGCTCCCGCCGTCGTCAACTCGACGAGCGGATGGCCGACGAACTCCACCGGCACACCGGCGTTCCGGTAGATCGCTTCTTCGAACGGAAAGATCACGAGGACGCGCGACGCGATCTCGCGCATGCTCCGCATTCGCCACGGCCGCGACGCCCAGAGCTGCGGGCTGACGTAGTAGACGACGGGCACGCCGCGCTTCGTCATCGCCTGGGCGAGGCGGTAGTTGAAGCCCCAGAAGTCAATCGGGACGAAGACGTCGGGCGGCGTCGCTTCGGCGCTGGCGACGAGCCGCCGGCGCGCCGCCGCCAGCTGCGGAATCTTGCCGAGCACTTCGAACAGCCCGTTGACGGAGAAGCCGCGGTAGTCGGCGATCTGCCGTCCGCCCGCGGCGACGAAGCGCGGCCCGCCGAGGCCGAAGACGTCCACACCCGGCGCCTGCGCGCGCAGTTCGCGCACGAGCGCGCCGGCGTAGAGATCGCCCGACGCTTCGCCGCACGAGATCAGGATCCTCAAGATCCCGGTCGGGTGAAGAAGGACGCCTCGATCGGCAGGTTGACGCGCAGATCGGTCACGCGGCGTCGGATGACGAGGGGGCCCACGCGCCGCTCCGCGGCGAACGGCATCTCCACGCCGTCAACGCGGCGGTAGTCGGAGTACGACTCTTCCACGAGCGCCTGCCCTGCCGCGCCGGCCGCGAAGGTCTCCTTCGCCACGAGGTTCGTGTCCGGATCGACGTAGAGCGTCACCGGCTCGCCGTCCTGGCCGGTGAGCTCGAGCACGTGCTCGGTCTTCCCCTGCGCGTCGCGCACGTCCTGCAGCAGGCGGATGCGCACGGTGCCGTCTTTGGCCGCGAGCAACAGATAGATCGCGTCGCGCGTCAGGTTCTTGCGGGCCTCGGCCGTCATCTCGGGCGGCGCGGCACGCACGCCGCCGGGATCGCGCGCCCACGCGGTCTTGCCGTCGAACGCCGAGACGAGCAGTCCCGCGGGCGTCTGCGCCTCCACGCGGAATTTGTCGGGGTACTCGATGTAGCTCGTCGTGTCCACGTCCACGGAGCCGGTCGGCGTCGGACTCGACACGACCTGTTTCGCGATCACGGTCTTCACGCCGCGCAGCGCGTCGAGGCCACCGGTTGCCGCGATGACGCGATCGAGCAACGCCTTGGCCGCGGCGTCGTCGTCCTGACCGACGGCGTTGAGCGACGCATAGGCGACGCTCCGGCGGGCCTGAGAGGGCCGCCCTGCGGAAGCTCCGGCCCGGCGCGGCGCGCGCTTGAAGTCCGGCGCCGTGAGATCGAGATTCTGGATGTCCACGGTCTCGAAGGATCCGAAGCCGACGCCCTTCAGCTGGTCCGCGAACCCGGCGGCGTTGCCGACGAGCACGACGGACAGCTGATCGGGCCGCAGGTACTTCTGGGCGACGCGCTGGATGTCGTCCACCGTGACGGCGTTCACGCGCTCGCGAAAATTCTGCAGATCGTTCACGGGCAGGCCGTAGAACAACACGTTCAGAATCTGCATCGCGATCGCATTCGGCGTCTCGATCGTCAGCGGGAAACTGCCGGTCAGATACGCCTTCGCGTCGGCAAGCTCGCGCTGACTTACGCGCTCGCGCTGCAGGCGCCAGATCTCATCGACGATCAGCCGCAACACTTCGGCGGTGGCGGCCGTCCGCGTGTTCGTCACGGCCTCGAAGTCGCCGCTGTCCCTGAACGTGTCGAAGTTCGCCTGCGCGCCGTAGGTGAGCCCGCGCGCCGTCCGCAGCACCTGGTGCAGGCGGTTGCTGCCCTCGCCGCCGAGCACCCGCAGCGCGAGGTTCACCGCCATGTAATCAGGGTGGTTGCGCGGAATGCCGATGTTCCCCACGCGCACTTCCGTCTGCACGGCGTCGGGTTTGTTGACCACCACCACGCGCCGCATCGCGTCCGGCGCCTGCGGGAACACGGGCGGCGCCACGTCGCGCTTCTCCCAGTCGCCGAAGACGCGGCGCACGGCGTCGAACGCCTCGTCCGCCGACACGTCGCCGACGACGGCGAGAATCGCGTTGTTCGGCACGAAATAGCGATCGTGGAAGGCGACGAGATCGTCGCGCGTGATCGCCTCCAGGGTGTCCGGCGTCCCGCTCTGCGGGAGTCCGTACGGGTGGACTCCGTAGACGAGGCGATCGAACACCGCGTTGGCGATGAAGTCGGGATCGTCGAGGCTCACCTGCAGCGACGACAAGACCTGCGAACGCTGCCGCGCGATCTCGGCGGGCGCAAACGCCGGGTGTCGCGCCATGTCGGACAGCATCTGCAGTCCTTTGGTGAAGCTGTCCTTCATCACGATCATGTTGAGGAAGCTGAGATCGGTGCCCGCGCCCGCCCCCATGCCGCCGCCGATGAAATCGATCGTGTCGTTCAACTCGCCGGCCGACGCGCTCGTCGTTCCCTGATCGAGCAGCGAGGCGGCGAGGTTCGCGAGCCCCGTCTTCCCCTTCGGATCGAGCGCGGCGCCGGCGCCGACGAGCAGCCGCATGCTGATGACCGGCTGCTCGTGGTGCGACACGGCGATCACGCGCAGGCCGTTGGGCAGTATCTGCGTTTGATACGGGGGGAAGTTGACCGGGCGCGCCGGCAGCGCGCGCGGCGGGAATTCGCTCGGCCACGGGAGCGACTGCGCCGGAGACACAGACGGGAACAGCAGCGCGGCGAAGAGGACCAGGCCACGGACGCGGTTCCGCGTCATCTCTGTGCCTCCTGCTCCGGCAACAGCGTCAGCACGGTGCGGTTGGTCGCGTTGAAATAGGTCCGCGCAACTCGCTGGACGTCGGCCGCGGTCAGCCGCTGAAAGATGTCGAACTCGCCGTCCGCCGTCGTGATGTCGTGGTGGATGACGACGGCGTGCGAGAGGACGCGCGCCTTGTCCTGATCGGACTCGCGATTGAGGATGTAGTCGCGCGCGAACTGGTTCTTCGTCCGCTGCAGCTCGCGCTCGCTGATGGGCTCGTCCTTCAGACGGTCGAACTCGGCGACGAGCGCGTCGATCGCCTCGTCCGGCTTCCGGCCGGGCTGCACGATCGCGACGGCATAAAAGAGGTTGGGATCCTCGAGGAGGTTCGGGCCGCCGAACGCCGCCACCGCAAGCTGCTGTTCGTAGACGAGCTTCTTGTAAATGCGCGAGCTCTCGCCGTCCGAGAGCACCTTGCCCGCGATGTGCAGCGGATAGGAATCGGGGTTGCCGTCGTAGGTGACGTGGTACGCGACGACGACGGCCGGGAGCGGCCACGGCTCGTGCAGCGTCACGCGCCGCTCAGCCGTTTGCGGCGGCTCTTTCGGGATGTCGCGCGGCACGGGTCTGGCCGCCTTCGGCACCCGGCCGAGATAGTGCGAGACGAGTTCGAGCGCCTGGTCGTACTCGAAGTCGCCGACGATCGTCAGGGTCGCGTCCTCCGGCACGTAGAACGTCTGGTAGAAATCGCGCACGTCGTCCACGGTCGCGGCGTCGAGGTCAGCCATGCTGCCGATCGGCTGGTGCTTGTAGGGGTGCGTCGTGAACGTCTGGTCGTAGATGATCTCGTTCAGCCGGCCGTACGGCTGGTTGTCGATGCGGAGGCGCCGCTCTTCCTTCACGACCTCGCGCTCGCTGACGAACGTCTCGTTGTTGATTCGGAGCGTGGCCATCCGATCGGCCTCGAGCCACAGCATCAGCGGCAGGTACTGCGACGGCGCCGTTTCCCAGAACGTCGTCTCGTCTTCGGTCGTGAACGCGTTGCTCTGACCGCCGACCGACGCGATCATCGACGTGTGCCCTTCGGGCTCGACGTTCTTCGAGCCCTTGAACATCAAGTGTTCGAACAGGTGCGCAAAGCCGGTGCGGCCCGGCCGTTCGTTTTTCGAGCCGACGTGATACGTGAGGTTCACGTGCACAATCGGCACGGAGTGGTCCTCCTCGAGCACCACCGTGAGGCCGTTCGGCAGCGTAGCGATTCGATACTCGAGCTTCGGCGGGCGGACGGCGGCGTGAAGAGTCGCGACGGCAAGCGCGAGCGCGGCGGCGACCGCTACCGCTCCGAGACGCCGGGGCCGCTGTGCTGGCATTTGGATCGATTATCGCCTACGTTTCGTCCCGGCGACCCTGAAAGGGCCGCCCACGTGCGCGCGCCGCCATGTTGTCGCGGCGACGCCTCGTTCGTAGCGCGGTCCCTTCGGGGCCGCGCATTAGTGGCTGGCGACCCGGATGCCGGCGATCGCCCACGAGACGGGGACGAAGTCGATGATCGACGCGTCGAGGCGGTGTTCGGCGCCGACGAACATCTCGAGGTCCGCCTTCGTGCCGATCACGCGCGTGCCGACCTCGACACGCGTGGTGTGCTGCGCGCCGGTCCGACCGCGCACGAGCGGGTCCACGCCGAACACCTCGCCGCTGGTGCGCGTGTAGAGCTCGAGGTGCGGGTTCATCGGATCGCGCGCCATCACGTCCCAGTCCCACGTCCACGTGTAGTCCACCTGCGAATGCTGCGCGAGACGGCCGGCGCTCGTCCGCACCGCGAGGCTCGCGTCGTGCGGCAGCTCGAACTTCCGCAGGTACCGGCCCTCGACGATGTTGTAGGCCACGGCGTAGGTCTTGGGCCGGTCGCTCAGATGCCGCGACACATGGTGAAACACAAATGCGACCTCGTTGTCGCCGACGAACCACGACAACGCGGGCTCGAGGATGTAAATGCCCTGGTTCGGATCGAACGGACGGAACTCGCTGCCGAGCACGGCCTCGTAGTCGGTGACGACCGTCGCGCGACCTTTGACGTAGTTCAACAGATCGAACTCGCCGCCGAAGTGCGAGTCCCAGCGGTACTGGCGGCCGTTGTCGCCGCTCAGCGCGTTCATCTCGAGCTGGAAGTTGTACTGCGACAGGAACTCGACATGATCGATCGGTCCGTCGAGCGGCTGGGGTCCGGGTTGCTGGGCAGAGGCGAACACGGGGAAGAGAAGCAGGAACAGAGCAGAGAGCAGAGGGCACAGGGCACGGCAGAAGGCGCGCTTCATTCCTTGAGCTTCTCCTCGAGTTCGATCAGCCGCCGTTCGAGATCGGCGACGCGTTTTCTGAGCACCGGCAGCTGGCGATACGCCGCCGACGCCTTGAGCCAGTCCTGATGCGGCATCGCCGGCGAGCCTGAGACGTACGCGCCCGGTTCGACGGAGTTCGGAATGCCGCTCTGCGCCGTCGCCATCGCGCCCTTGCCGACGCGCAGATGACCGGCGACGCCCACCTGCCCCGCCAGAATGACGTCGTCTTCAATGACGGCGCTTCCGGAGATGCCCACCTGCGCGGCGATGAGCACGCGGCGTCCGACGCTGACGCCATGCGCGATGTGCACGAGGTTGTCGATCTTGGTGCCGGCCTGAATCCGCGTTTCTCCCACGGCCGGCCGGTCTATTGTACTGTTCGCGCCGATCTCCACGTCGTCTTCGATGACGACGCCCGCACCCTGCGGGATCTTCAGATGCGTCCCGTCGGCCTGCCGGGCGAACCCGAAACCCTCGCTGCCGACCACGACGCCGTCGTGCAGGATGACACGGTTGCCGAGGACGGCCCGCTCGCGGATCGAGCACTGCGCGCGAATGACGCAGTCGTCGCCGACGACGGCACCTGCGCCGATCGCGACGTGCGGATAGAGCGTCGTGCGGGCGCCGACGGAGGCGCCCGCGGCGATGGTCACGAACGGTCCGATCGAGACGTCCGGTCCGATGCGCGCGTCCGCGGCGATGGCGCTCAGCGCGTCGATCCCCTTCGCCGGCGCCGACGACGGCAGAAACAGCGTTACTGCGCGCGCGAAATC
>CAZOIK010000429.1:0-29847 GCA_964579765.1 uncultured Bifidobacteriaceae bacterium | reverse complement strand
CTGCCGCTGTCGCCCATGAAGATCGACGCCGGATACGCGTTGTAGACGAGGAAGCCGCCGACCGCGCCGAGCAGCATCGCGAGATAGCGCGCCTCGGCGAACGCGTGCGGATCGGCGCCCGGCAGCAGGCTGATGAGCAGCGACGCGCCGACGATCAGCGCGATGCCGCTGCACAGGCCGTCCATGTTGTCGAGCAGGTTGAACGCATTCGTCATGCCCACGACCCAGACGAGCGTCAGCAGCGTGTCGAGCGTGTACGAATGCAGCCAGTTCAGCCGGTAGCCGAAAAAGAGCAGGATCGACGCGCCGGCAATCTGCGCGATGAGCTTCGTCGCCGGCTTCAGCGTCAGCAGGTCGTCCACGAAGCCGACGAGGAACATGGCGGCCGCCGTGCCGGCGAGTACGACCAGCTCGCGACCGATGTGGAACACGAGCACGCAGGCGAACAGGCTCGTCGCGATCGCGGCGCCGCCAAACAGCGCCACCGGGCGCTTGTGCCAGTGATCTTCGCGCGGCTTGGCGACGTACCCCAGCCGGCGGGCCACGCTGCGCGCGACCGGGACGAAGACCAGCGACAGGACGAGCGCCAGCGCGAACGGCGCCGCTATCGAGCTCGTCAGTTCAATCACGGCAGGGGCTCACTGTGAGTGTGGGCTGACATGGTAGCGCGTCTGGCGCTCGACGGTCCATCCACGGACGAGCTGGAGCCACCGCTCGAAACAGACGAGCGTCCAGAGTCGATGACCGACATTGAGGTGCCCCTGCTGGTGGCCGTCCACGAGCGCCTCGACGGCGTGCTGCTTCACGTATCGTCTCGACGCGGCATCCGCCGGGAGCAGCGTGTCGCGGACGTAGTCGTGCAGCTCGCCGCGGAACCACGCGTCGAGCGGCACGCCGAAGCCGGTCTTCGGACGGCGATCGATGTCGGGCGGAATAAGATCCGCGAACGCGTCGCGCAGAACGGCCTTCGTTCGGCGCCCGTCTAGCTTCAGGCCGTCCGGCAGCGACGCCGCGTACTCCGTGAGCGCAGTGTCGAGCAGTGGCGACCGCGCCTCGAGTGAACTGGCCATCGTCGCGCGATCGGTCTTGATCAACAGATCGTCCGGCAGATACGACGCGTAGTTCGCCGCGAGCAGCCGGTTGAGCGCCGACGAGGACTGCACGGACTCGAGAGCCCGCGCCAGGTGCGCGAGCGGATCGACGCGCGCATCGCCCTCGAGCAGCGCGGGCAGATCGTCCTGAAAGATGCTGTTCCAGCGCACGAGGCGCTCGACGAGCGGCAGATGCATGAACCGCGCGAAGCGCCTGGCGCGAGCGAGGACGTGTCGTTCGTGGGGCGCACGCGGCAGCAGCGCCAAGGCCGCGTCGAGCAGCGGTTTCGCGCCGGCCGGCAGCCGATCGGCGGCGAGCGCCGCCTGAAACCGCAGATAACCCGCGAACAGCTCGTCGCCGCCGTCGCCGGTCAGCGCGACGGTCACGTGCGCCCGCGTGAGTTGAGAGACGAGGAACGTCGGAATCGCCGACGAATCGCCGAACGGGCCGTCGTGATGCCAGATCAGCCGGTCGATCAGATCGACCGCCGACGGCTTCACGCGGAACTCGGTGTGCTCGGTCTTGAACCGTTCCGCGATCCGCCGCGCCGCCGCCGTCTCGTCGAACGCCGGCGCACCCTCGAAGCCGATAGTGAACGTCTTCACCGGCGCGCTCATCAGCCTGCTCATGACGCCGACGACGATCGTGGAGTCGATGCCGGCGCTCAGGAAGGCGCCGAGGGGCACGTCGCTCACGAGCCGGCGCGACACGGCGTCGGTCACGAGCTCGCGCACGCGCGCCGCCGCGGCTGACCGATCGATCTTCGGCTCGGCGCCGCTCTCCGGGAAGCGCAGCGTCCAGTAGCGCCGCGCGTCCACTCGTCCGTCGGCGTCGACGACGACGACACTCGCCGGATCGATCTGCGTGACGCCCCGATAGAAAGTCTTCGGGTGCGGCACGTAGCCGAACGTGAAGTACGCTGGCACCTGCGTCTCGTCGATCTCGATCGGCACTTCGGGATGGGCGAAGATCGCCTTGATCTCCGAACCGAAGACCAGCCGACGCCGATCCTGATAGACGTACAGCGGCTTCTTCCCCGCGCGGTCGCGCGCGAGCACGAGCCGCCCCTCGCGCGCGTCCCACAGCGCGATCGCGAACATCCCGTCGATCTCGTCGACGAATCGCGGTCCGACATCTTCGTACAGATGCACCAGCACTTCCGTGTCGCTCTGCGAGCGGAAGCGATGGCCGTTCGCCGTCAGGCGCGATCGCAACGCCTTGAAGTTGTAGATCTCGCCGTTGAACGCGACCCAGACTCGACCGTCCTCGTTCGCCATCGGCTGGTGCCCGAGCGGCGACAGGTCGATGATCGCGAGCCGGCGGAAGCCGAGGCCGGCGCGGCGATCCTCGCTGACAAACACGCCGCGATCGTCGGGCCCGCGGTGCTCGAGCCGGTCGCCCATGGCGGCGATCGTCTCTGCGCTCACGGGCGCGCCGTCGAAGGTCAGCTCACCGCAGATGCCGCACATCTAGCCGAACCTGCACTTGAGCAGCACGTACAGCGCGTCGATGCCGTCCGTCCACCGGATCTTCTTACCCTCGTCGACGCGGCGCGGGTGATAGCTGATCGGCACCTCGATAATCCGGTGGCCAGAGCGCAGCAGCTTCGCCGTGAGCTCCGGCTCGAAGTCGAAGCCGACACAGCGCAGGCGTATGCCGTCGAGCACGTGACGGCGAAAGACCTTGTACGCGGTCTCCATGTCCGTCAGCCGCGCGCCGAACAGCACGTTGGTGGCCATCGTCAGCAGCCGGTTCCCGAGCTTCGTCCGCAGCGACAGCGGCGACGTCGGCTTCAGGAATCGTGAGCCGTACACCACGTCCGTACGCTGTTCGAGAATGGGCACGAGCAGACTGCCGTACTCCTGCGGGTCGAGCTCGAGGTCGGCATCCTGAATCAGGATGACGTCGCCCGTCGCGTACCGAAGCCCGAGCCGCACGGCCGCGCCTTTGCCGACGTTGATTTGCAGCTCGTGGATCGTGATGCGCGGGTCGCCGTTCCAGGCACTGCGCGCCATCGCGTCGCGTGTGCCGTCGCTGCTGCCGTCGTTCGCGATGATGATTTCCTTGTCGATCCCCGGCAGCTCGACCGATCGCACGCGCTCGACGATCTCCACGATCGTCTGCTCTTCGTTGTAGACGGGGATGATGACGGACAGCTTCACCGGTATGATGCTCTACTGACGATGAACCGCACTGTGCGGGCGGCGTGCCTGCTGTCGCTGCTGATCGGCCTTTTTTTCCTGTTCGTGCGCGCGCCGCATCCGTGGGGATGGAACGGCTTCGACCACTACCACGAGCTCGCGCTGGCGCTCGCCGCGGGACGGCCGTTCCCCACGATGGACGTGCCGTGGGGATACGCGTACTTCCTGGCAGTCTTCTATCGCCTGTTCGGCGACCGGCCTTGGATCCCGCTGCTGGTACAGGTCGCGCTGAACGCCACGACGCCGCTGCTGCTCTATGTGCTGGCGCGGCGCTGGACGGATGAGAAGACGGCCACGCTCGCGGCGCTGCTGCTCGGAGCGTTCTCCTTCAACACCGTCTACGCGTCGACGCAGTCGTCGGACGCCGTGTGCACGGTGCTGTTTCTCTCGGACATCCTGATCTTCCTGTCCGCCGTCGAGCAGGATCAGCGGGCGTCTTTTGCCCTGGCCGGCGTCGTCGCCGGCGTCATGTCGCAGTTCCGGCCGAATCTGATCCTGATCCCGGCCCTGCTCGGCGCGTACGTGATCTGGAAGCACCCGATACGCCGCAACGTCGCACATGCGCTCCCGCTCGCGGCGTGCGCCGGCGCGGCGCTGACGCCGTGGATCGTCCGGAACTATCGCCTGACCAGCACGCTGCTGCCGACGAGCGTGCACGGCGGCGCGCAGCTCTGGTACGGCACGCTGCAGGTCGGCCCCTATCGCGACAGCCGCGGCTACAACCCACGCTCGGTGTTCGAGTCGCCCGCCTTCGAGTACACGAGCCTCGCCGACGTGCCGATTCTCGTTCACGGCGGCGTCAACACCTGCGCCCTCGAGGAGCGCCACGGTACACTGACGCTCAATTACTGGAGCGATTTCGATCCTGTGAAGCGCCGCGCGGCGCTCTCGCTCAATCCGATCACCGGCAGATTCACGACCGAACTCCCGCCTCCCCCAGAACGCGAGGCCGTCTACTACTACTACTTCGCCGTGGCATGGCCGTCCGACAACGGCAACACCGAGATCGACACGCCGCCGCTCGGCGCCGCGGCGCCATCGGTCTACTTCGTCACGCAGGATCATCTGGGCGATCCGGATCGCTACGACGACCTCCTCGACATCTTCGACGTCGTCCGCCTGGCGCGCCACGAGGCGTGGAACGAGCCGCTGCGGGCGGCCGACGCGCTGCGGCGCGCGGGCGTCGGCGACGCGCGGCAAGCAGCTGAGAAACTGCTGCAGATCGCGTACGAGGGGCACGATGCGCCCGTGCCGCCGGTCCGTTTCGATCACGACGCTGACATTGCGCGCATCACCATCGGCGGCAGTTCGACGATCTCGATTCCGCGCGCCGGGCACGAGCGGCTGACAGACGTAACGTTCATCGGGGCGAATGCCGAAGTGCTGATGCGCACGCACGCGTCGCTCGCGGCGCTCGCGCGCCCGGTACCGCCGGTCGACATCATCGACAAGCGATGCGCGGTAGTGGACGAAGTGATGTTCAACGACGAGTTCTACCGGGCACAGCCAGAGGCGATGCGACGGTACTCCGCGCTCGCGCTCGACAACATCCGGCGCGAGCCGCTCGCGTTTCTGACAGCCACCATCTATCGCGCCTACCGCGTGTTCGTCATCGTCGGATCGAGGGACAAGTGGACCAACCAGCAGTTCCGCGGCGCGACCGTGATCTATGCTGCCGCGACCGCGGCGTCGCTGACGTTCCTCGGCCTGTTCATCGCGGGCGTGGTGGTCCTGTGGAGACGAGGCGCTGGAGCCGGACTTCCGCTGCTGCTGATCCTCTACGTGCCGGCGACGATCGCGCCGCTGCTGACGAACATGCGCTACTCGGTCACGGTGCAGCCGCTGATGTTCGTCTTCGTGGCCGCCGCGCTCAATTGGCTCGTGCAGCGAGTGCGCCGGGCATGATCGACGGTAGCATCTTCGTCGTGAGGTAATCGAACAGCACCTCCGCCTTCACGACGTTGCTGTTGCCGATCGAGTGTCCTTTGATGCCGGGCATCTGCGACGGCCGGACGTGCAGCAGCGCGTCGTGCATGCTGACAGCCGGCGTGCCGTCCGACATCACCTTCGTGAACAGGCCGTTCAGGCCGCCGTCGCCCTCGTCATAAAAGAACGCGTCGGTGTCGGGACATTGCGGTGGCGGGACGTTGAGAAAAAACAGGATGCGATATCTGCCCGCGCGGTTCAGCCGCTGAAATCCACGCACGGCGGCCAACCACTGGTCGTAGCCGTCCTGATGCTGCGCGGCCTCGATGAGCGCGTGGTTGGGCGGCGGCATGTGCGGACACGATCCGCGGAGCTGCTCGTCGGTCAGCCTGTCGAAGTTCGTGATCGCCTGCTGTTTCAGCAGACTCGCGTCCTCGACCGTCGCGAGCAGCTTCTCGTCATCGGCGAGGCCTTCGAGCCGGCGCTTGAACGCATCGGAGGCGGAGAACCGCCAGGCGAGGCGCAGAACGACCTTCTTGTACAGATCGAACGAGTAGACGTGCCGCTGCGCGAATGACAGCACCCTCGCCGCGGCAATTCTCAGCGCGCCGGGATGGCTCTCGTCGCGGTTGTCGACGAGGTCGTTCTCGAAGAAGCCGACGATGACGAGGTCGGGGGCGAACGCGGGTCCGACTTCGTCGAGATGCGCGAGCTCCTGGCTCGTGTTGTAGCCGGGGACGCCCAGGTTCCAGACCTGCCAGTCGACGTCGGGCCTCCACGTCCTCAACTTCTGCTCTAGCAAATACGGGTACGTGTGCTCGTAGACCGAGCTGTGGCCGAACGTGACCGAGTCGCCGAGAAAGATGATCCGGAACGTGTGCGGTCCCTTCGCGAGCGAGTAGTCGCGCGGATCGCGGAAGCCAAGATTATTGATGTGCACCGGCACGCCCGCGAACCACCCGTCGTAGTTGGGCGCGAACCGCTGCCCGCGCACCGCATCGGTCAGAAACAGGCCCGGCGTTCCCCGCTTCGGATCCCACGTCGCGCGGATCCAGATTTCCACCGCGAGCGCGGCAACGAGCACGGCGATGATCGTCGCCGGCAGCGCGACCGTGACGAGCTTCTTCACACCCAGCCCCGCTGCCAGTAGCCGAGAATCGCCAGATACTCGTACACGATGCCGCGGACCTGCTCGAGCGTCGCGCCGCGGGTGTGATCGTAGAACTGGCTGCGCGGCGGCGGCGTCGGGGTCACCGCGATCTCGGGCGCCACCTTGTGCCAGACCATCGTCGCCCGACGCATGTGGTACGGTGAGCTCACCAGCAGGATCGACGTCCAGTGATGATCGCGGAGAATCGCGTCGCTGAAGGCAACGTTCTGGTAGGTGTTCGTCGCCCGTTCTTCGAGGGCAATAGCGCCCACCGGTACGCCCTTCGCCACCGCCAGGTCGCGCAACTGCTGCGCCTCGTTGAAGCTGTACACGTAGCCGGAGGAGATCACCATGTATGGGGCGTAGCCGCCGCGATACAGCGCGACCGCCTCGTCCACACGCTCCGGAGAACCGCCGCCCGCCTTGCCGTTCTCGCCGACGCCGCCCGCGAACACCACGATCGCGTCGGCGTGCACCGGTTGTGCGGACATCCGGAGCGGGGCGGCGACCCGCCACACCAGGTTCGTCTGGAAGATCATCAGATACGCGGCTATGACCGCAACGACGATCTCCGTCACGTGCGCGCGGGTGCGCCGATACATCCGCCGCAGCGCTTGGTCCCACCGCTGATCCGACGCTTCCCGTCTGGCAATCGCTTCGTCGATGAGCCCTTCCATCGACGCGATCCGCTGCTCCCAGCTGTTCGACTGCGCGACGTCGATGCGATGCTGCACCACCGCAGGCGACGAGGCGCCGTTGAGCGATTTCTTAATCGCCGCGGCAAACGCGTCGGCCGTGCCGGCCACCTCGACGACGTCGCCGTGCTCGCGGTTGAAGCGGCGTATCTCAGGCAGATCCGTGGCGACAACGGGAATGCCCATGACGAGGTATTCGTTCAGCTTCGTCGGGTAGACGTTCGCCGTGTAATCGGTCAGCAGATAGGGCACGATGCCGACGTCGAATTGCTTGACGTACTTCGGCACGTCGGGATGCGCGCGCTGGCCGAACAGCGTGACGTTCGAACACTGCTCGAGCGCCGACACGTCGGTCTGCGTGGGACCGACGAGCGCGAAGCTCATCTCCGGCAACTTTCCGGCCACCGCGACGAGCAGCGACTGGTCGACCCACTGATGCAGCCCGCCGACGTAGCCGACGACCGGACGGCCGAGCGTCGCCAGATCCGCTGGCGGTGCGTTGTGCGCGCGCCGGACGGCGTCGAAGCGTTCGAGGTTGACACCGAAAGGGAACAGATGCACGCGGCTGCTGTAGCGCGCGGCGCGTTCGCGCAGGCGCTCGGACGTGACGAACACGAGATCGGCCCGCCGGAACAGCCGCTCCTCGCTCGCGACGATCTTGCGCGCCCCCGGCGAGCTCGACGCCAGGTCGTCGATGCAGTAGTAGATCGTCACCTGCGGATCGACGGCGCGGATCACGTCGAGCGCGAGCGGCGTCGGCAGGAACGTCCAGAGGATCGGCCGGTGGAAGCCGACCGCATCCATCCAGCGGCGGAGCGCCCGCGCCAGCAGCACGCGATTGATCCAGCGCGCGAGCCAGAAGTACGGCAGCGGCAGCAGCAGCGGCGAGTAGATGAAAAGATTCAGGCGCTCTTCTCGGAAGCCTTTCGTGCCGCGCCACCAGTTGCGGATCCGCTGGCGCACGCGCGGCAGGTCGCGCACCTTGGGCGCGCGCACGCCGGTGTTCTCGACGAACAGCACGCGGTGACCCTCGGCGGCCATACGCGACATGATTTCCTGGTGCCCCTGCCAGATGAAGTCCCAGTCGATCGACGAGACGCAGAGGACATCCGGCAGCCGACCGGTCAACGCGCGGCCTCCGCACGTCCGTGGTCGTACGACGCCTCTTTCAGGTCCGTCGGGCGCAGGCGCACGATGTCGAGCGCCGAGATCAGAAAGTCGGTCGACGGCGCTTCCGAGTAAACGAGTACGCGCACTTTCGACGCCGTCGCGACGAACGCGCGATCATGCGGGAACCACGGCGCCGCGATCAGCGGCGCGGGGATCCCGGACGACGAGGCGCCGCCGAGCGAGCGGACCTGCGGCTGCTGCCAGGTGCCGAGGTAGAGCAGGTCGCCGTCGTGTGTATTCGCCGTGTGAGTGCGCACCAGATAACGATCGCCCGCAGTCGCGTCGAACATCTTCACGATGCCGGGCCAGCCGGTGCCCGAGATCCGCAGGCCTGCGGCCGTGACGGAGACGGACGGCTGCGCTGCCGAAGTTCGGCGCGGATCATCGTACTGCGTCCACCCTGCGAGGTCCTCGCTCGACTGTGCCAGCACCGTGTCGTCCGGTTCGTACTCCGTAGTACCGCCGACTATCCGGACGCGCGCAGCGTGGGGCGCGGCGTGGAGGCTGCACAGAAACGCGGCAATCGTCCCGTGCGCGGTGCCGAACGCGACGGCGTCGAGCGCGCATCTCTGCTCGATGAACCGCGTCCATTCCCGCTGCCACGCCGTCGTCGGCTGCGAGATGCCGACGGTCAGCTCCGGCAGCCACTGCAGCTCGTCCACAAGGAGAATGATGGGCTTGTCGGCGGCCGCGCCGTTCAGCGAGACGACACCGTCGTGTTCGACCGGCTGGGCTTCGGCATACGAGAAGAAAGATGTCCCCGGCACGTCGTGAAACGGCACCCAGAACTGCGGCGACGCGTAGATGTAGCTGGGGCCTGGCGGCGCGAGCAATCGCAGCGTCGCCTCCGTGCTCTCGTACGGCAGCAGCTCGCTCTTGCTTGCACTGGAGTACCACTTCTCGTAGTAGGCGACCCCGGCCACCGCGTACAGCGCGACGAAGAGTGGACCGAGGTACGCGAACCCCGGCAACAACTGTGTGAGCTCGCTCACGCCGGCGCCGGCGGCGAGGGCGAAGCCGATCAGGAGGTGCGGCATGTACACCGGCACCTTGTTGTTGATGAAGCACGCGAAGATCGCGGCGGCGCCGAGAGACAGAATCAGCAGACGCGCGGCGCCGTGGCGATCTTCCGCCTGCGCCTTCGGTCCGATGACGACTCGAAGCGCCAGCACCAGAATGCCGATTACGGTCAGAGCCTCGAACGTCCATAACAGCGGGTTGGGCACTGAGTTCGTCACGAGGCCGAAGTACCAGCCTCGATAGCGTCCGATCTCGAGCGCCGCCTCGTGCAGGACGACCGACGGCCGCCACGCCGGGACGCGATCGCCGGCGAAATTGCCGATCTGCACCTGCACGTCGTGCCAGCGGGCGAGCACGACCGCCAGGTACGGCCCGAACGTCACCAGCATGCCGCCGACGAACGCATAGCCGAACGAATTGACGAACCCTGCGAGGCCGTAGTCGAGCAGGTACCAGGCGAACAGAATGAGGCCGGCCCAGAACGCGTTGCCGTGCACGAGCATCGCGACGCCGAGCGACGCGCCGCTCAGCGCGAACCACCAGCCGCGCGAACGCTGCCTCGCCACGACGTAGGCCGCGAACGCGGCCGTGACGAAGAACACCGACGGCAGATCGGTGCGGGCGTTGCGTGCGCCGCCGAGAAAACTGCTGTCGACCGCCAGCAGGACCGCGGCCGTGAGGCCTGCGATCGGATCGACGGTGCGCCGCCCGATCGACGCTACAAGGAGCACCGTCCCCAGACCGAGCAGCACGTTGAACAACCGCGCTTGGAACAATCCGACGCCGAACACCGCCATCCACGGCGCGAGCAGGTAGCCGTAGCCGACCTGCAGCAGGTACGCCGTCTTCAGTCCGAGCATCGGCTGGCTCGGGATGCCGGTTCGGATCACCTGATACGCCCGCTCCATGAGCCACGGCTCGTCCACATTCACACGCGGCATCATCGTCAGATGCGGCAGCGTGTTGTGCAGGTAGACGAGCGCGATCGCGCCGAGCGCAGCGAGATACAGCCGGCGGGTGAACGTCACAGCAGCGTCCTGGATTCGAGCCAGCGAAGAATCACGTCGCGCGAGGCCTCGACGCTCTCGCAATCCGTGTGCACCGTGATCTCCGGCGCGATCGGCGGCTCGTACGGATCGGAGATGCCGCTGAAGTGAGCGATCTCTCCGCGAAGCGCCCTGGCGTAGAGACCCTTTGGATCGCGCGTGATGAGCGTGTCGAGCGGACAGTCGAGGAAGATTTCGACGAAGGGCGCGTCGTGCTCGCGTCGGATTTCGTCACGGACCTCACGGTACGGCGAGATCGCCGCGGCAATCGCGACGGCGCCGTTGCGTGAGAGCAGCCGCGCGACGAAGCCGATGCGCCGGATGTTCTCGTCGCGGTCGGCTTTCGAGAAGCCGAGGCCGTGGCTGAGACGCTGCCTGATCTCATCTCCGTCGAGCGCTTCGACGCGGTGACCGCGCGCGCGCAGCGCGTCCGCCACCGCACGCGACAGCGTCGACTTCCCGGAGCCTGACAGACCGGTGAACCACAACGTGAATCCTCGCCCTGCACTCACGAGGCCGCCTTTTCGAAGACGAGCACTTCGTGCCTGAGCTGCGACAGGCTGACGCTCTTCATCGGATAACGCGCCCGCAGTTGGAGACCGACGGATGGCGCCACCCGCTCCCGCAGCCGTCGTCCCGCGAGCCGCTCCGGCGCGATGTACATGTAAGGAATCCGTTCACGCAGTCCGTCGTCACCCATGTCGCCGCCATGGAGCATCCGGCCAATGCGAAGGATGAACGCGTCGAGCGCGCGCGATCGGATGAGCCGGAGCCCGCGGCGAAGCATCGCGAACATGTAGTTGTACATGCAATCGTACGGCATACAGAGGACGAGCACACCGCGTGGACGAAGATCCGCCGCGAGCTTCGCGAACAGCGCGCGAGTGTCGCCGGGGATCAGGTGCAGGACGCCGTCGGAGACGATCGCGTCGACCGGCGATGCGGGCCTAACGAGGTAGTCGGCGCGCTCGAATCGCACGCGCGCGGCCGCCGCTGTGCCGAGCGTCGAGCGGCGCGCCTCCGCGGCGTCGATGTTCGGCGCGGACACGTCGATCCCGACGATCGTCGCCAGCGGAAGCGCGCCGGCGAGGAGAAACACGAGCGAGCCCGTGCCGCACCCGAGATCGAAGAGCTCGATCGCGCGATCGTGGCTCACATGCTCCAGGACGAGCTCGCACATGCGCGCCGACCGCTCGGCCGGCGCCGAGCACGTCATCGAGTCGTAGTGCAGACCTTCAGGTCTGCCCTCTGCGGGGTTAGTGGGCGCGTTCATCCACGACGTCTGTCGCACTGCTGAAGACAAACCGTTCGTCATGGCTGGCGACGTGGTCGAGGAAGCGCCGGTACGCGCCGAGCATCGCCTCCGTCCCGCTGAAGCGGCGCTCGCAGTGCGTCAGGAGGACGACGACACCGCCCGAGCGGGCGATCGCGTCGGCGCAGTCGATCCACATCGCCGCGATCTCGTCCGGCGAGTACCCGAGGAACCGCAGGCTGCCGTCGCGCGGCATCGAGAGCGGCAGCTCGCGGATGCCTTCGATCGTGAACGGGCGCGCCGTCGCGCAGCCGTTGTTCGGCACGGGAAACAGCCCGCCTGACGTCGGGATGCTGCTGTCGTAGTGGTAGCGGCCGGCGAGATCGCGCAGCAGCGCGCGCGTCCGCAGCAGCGACGGCGCACGATACCCGACGCTGCTGTGCCGCTTGGCGAACGGCAGCGCCGCGTCGAGCCGCCGGCGGCGCTGCTCGTCCGAGGCGAACGGCGTCCGGTGGCTGTGGTCGTAGCCGTGGACGCCGACGTCATGCCCGTGCTCGATGACGCCAGCCACGAGCCCCTCGTCGACCTCCCACGCGCAGGGGACGATGAAGCTCGTCGATCGCGCGCGGACGGCTTCTTCGAGGGGAAGGAAGCGCGAGACCAGGTGCTCGAGGCCTTCCGCGGAATCGATGTCGTGCGTCAGAACGACGGGCGACGGCCCGGGCAGACGCGGACGGCGCGGCGCACTCAGATCGCGCAGGAGATCGGCGCTGAGGTCCAGCGGCCATCCGGGAAACGCGGCCCATCGGCCGATTCGCCCGCGGTTCCACCGGCCGATGAGCGACGCGATCGACGCGCGCATCGGCCCCGGCACGCGCTGGTAGCTCACGGGCAGCCGCGCGCTCATCGGCGCGCGCTCGGTGAACGCCGCGCGCTCGCGGAGCGCCGCCACGTCGGCCGGCGACGCGGTCGCAGACGAGGGCCGGATCGACAGATCGCCGGACGCGGTCACGTGCCAGTTGAGCCGGGACGGCAAGCCGGCGGGAATCTTGAAGTGCCGGCCCTCGGCCCACGCGGCGTCGGCATGGCTCCCCACCGAGGTGACCCGGACGTCACGCAGCGCCTCTATTTCCACGTCGGAAACGCAGGTCCGAGCAGCGCGGCCAGCCGCCGGTTCGGCTCCTCGTAGCGCGCGGCCAGCGCACACCGCACATCGTCGCCGAGCGCGGCCGTGTCGCCCTCGGATGGATTGATGACGCCGATGCCGGCGGCATCCGCCGGACGCGGCGCGACGCCGATGAAGCGATGAACGGTTTCCGCCAGCTCGGCCGGACGTTCGATGATGTCCTCGAAGCGGACGATCAGGAGCTGGTGCTCCGTGAACGTGCTGAAGTACGGCCCCAGCAGGTCCGCGTACAGGCCGCGCGAGTAGTAGGAGAACGGCCGCGTGAACTTCCACTTCTCGGGGAGCTCGCGCTCGCGCTGCGCCTCGAGCGCCAGCGCATCAGCAAAGCTCTCGCTCTCGAGGCCGTTCATCTTCGACCAGAGATAGTTCGAATACGCACGCGAGACCGGCTCGCGCAGCAGAAAGATCAGCCTGACGTGCGGGAGGTCGCGCGCGAGGCGCGACGCTGCCGCAGCGCTCTCGAGATAGTCGGTGCTCTTCTCGCCCGCGACTTTTCCCGCGCCCACGTCCGCGAACCATCGGTCTGAGTAATACGCGAGCCCTTTCGCGTACTCGTCGTCGCGCAGAAAGAACTTCGGCTCCGGCTTGAGCGGCTTCGCCATGTGAACGCCGGGGTGCCTGTCGAGCACCTCGTAGAGCCATGTCGTGCCGGAGCGCGGCGCGCCGCCAATGATGAATTCGGGGAGTCGCAATGACTTCTAACTTCTGACTTCTGACTTCTCTTTGATCCCCAGCGTGCGTTCGAGGATGTAGAGGGGCCGCGCGCGGGCCTCGTCGAGCGCGCGCCAGAGATACTCACCGAGCACGCCGATCATCACCAGCTGCACGCCGCCGAGGAAGAGCACCGCCAGCATCACCGACGCCCAGCCGGCGACGCGCGTGCCGAACACGAGCTTGTCGATCAGCACGTAGAAGCCGAAGAGGAAGCTCAACGCCGAGACGACCAGCCCGAGAATGGAAATGGCCCGGATCGGCAGGAACGAAAACGAGACGAACGTATCGACCGCCGCCTTGAGCATCTTGCTCGTCGTCCACGAGGACGAACCGACGAGCCGGCGCGGCCGGTGATACGGAACCTGTGTCTCGCGAAAGCCCGCCCACGCGATCAGACCGAACGTGAGCCGGTTGCGCTCGTTCATCTGCCTGAACGCGTCCATCACGGGCTTCGTGATCAGACAGAAGCTCCCGGTGCCGCCCTTCGGATAACTCGGGATCGCAATGCGTCGCACGAGCGCATAGAACCGGTTCATCGCCCACGCGCGCAATCGCCCATCGGCTCTCCCACTGCGTGCGCCCCAGACGACGTCGAAGCCTTCGCGCCACCGTGCGACGAACTCGGTGATGAGCGACGGCGGATCCTGGAGGTCCGCGGCCATGATCACCGCCGCGTCACCAGTCGCGTAATCGATGCCCGCGGCGATGGCCACGTGGCTGCCGAAGTTGCGCGGAAAGCGCAGGGCAGTGACACGCGCGTCCCGCTCGTGCAGCGACCTCAGGATCTCGAACGAGCCGTCCCGGCTGCCATCATCGACGAAGACGAACTCCCAGTCGCAGTCGCCGAGGCCGCGCATCACCGCCGACACCTCGTCGTAGAAGCGCACGAGGTTGTCCTTCTCGTTGTGCACCGGGACGACGATGGCGACGAGTGCCCTGGTCATCTGGTGGCGATGCGGCGCACGGCGTCGATCACGACCGCCTGATCCGCCTCGGCCAGCGAGGCGTACATCGGAAGGAAGATCGACTCGGCGGCCACCGCTTCCGTCACCGGCAGCGACACGCGGCCACGGCTCAGATAGAGCGGCTCGAGGTGGCTCGGAGGGATGCCGCGACGGCACGACACGCCGGCGGCGATCAGCTCGCGCATCATGTCGTCACGACCCACGCGGCATCCGGGCCGGAGGCGGATGGCGTAGGACTGGTAAGCGTGTGTCGCGTAGCCAGGTTCAGCAGGCGTCTGAATCTGTTCGACGTGGCAGAAGGCCGCGTTGTAGCGTTGCGCGACCGCGCGACGTCTGGCGAGCAGATCGTCGAGCCTCTTCAGCTGCTCGATGCCGATCGCCGCCTGAATGTCGGTCATGCGGTAGTTGTAGCCGAGCTCGCGATATTCCTCGTAGACGAGCCCCTGCGCTCGGTGGCGATCGAGATCCGAGACCGAGGCGCCGTGCGATCGCAGGACACGAACGTGATCGGCGATCGCCGCGTCGTCGGTCAGCACCATGCCGCCTTCGCCGAGCGAGATCGTCTTCCGCGGATGAAAGCTGAGGCACGAGACGTTGCCGTGCGAACCAATCGGCCGCCCTTTATATAAGGACCCGATCGCGCACGCCGCGTCCTCGACGAGCACCGCGCCACCCGGTGCGACCGCCTTCAGCCGATCGAGGTCCGCGGCCAGCCCGACCTGATGCGCGACGAGAATCGCCCTGGTCTTCGCCGTCACCCGTCCGGCGACGTCGTGCGCGTCGAGATTCCAGGTGTCGTCCTCGATGTCGGCGAAGACGGGCGTGGCGCCTGCGTACAGGATCGCGTTGGCTGTCGCGATGAACGAGTACGACGGGCAGATCACCTCGTCGCCGGCGCCGATACCGCTCGCGACCAGAGCCAGATGCAGCGCCGTCGTGCACGATGTCGTGGCCACGCCGTGCGCCGCACCGACGCGCGCGGCGACGAGCGACTCGAACGCGGCGACCTTCGGGCCCTGCGACACCCAGCCGCTCTGGAGCACGCCGGCGACCGCCTGCGTTTCGGCGTCGCCGAATTCCGGACGGGAGAGCGGAATCATGAAGCGGCAGCGGTCCGCGCGCTCCTCCACCACGCGACCAGGTCGCGCAGGCCGTCTTCGAGCGGCACCGACGCGCGGAACCCGAGCACGCGCGCCGCGGCATCGATCGAGGCGAGGCGGCGCGAGACGGGATTCACTTTTCTCGCCTCGGCATGCTGCGGGTGCAGCGTCGATCCCATGACGTGAAGCAGCATGCGCGCGAGCTCGTTGAGCGAGGTCTCGACGCCTGTGCCGACATTGAACACCACGTCGCTCGCATCCGACAGCGCCGCCAGCACGCTCGCCTTCGCCACATCCGTCACGTGCACGAAGTCCATCGTCTGCGTGCCGTCGCCGAAGATGACGGGCGGCCGGCCGCCGTCGATCGCGTCCATCCACCGGATCAGGACTTCGGTATACGCGCCGTATGTGTCCATGCGCGGGCCATAGACGTTGAATGGGCGCAGCGCGACGTAGTTCAGACTGTACATGTCGTTGAAGCTGCGCAGCAGGCTCTCGTTGAACAGCTTCGCGGCGCCGTAGATCGTGCGGTTGGCGTACGGATGGTGCGACTCTTCGGTCGGAAACACCTCAGCCAGACCGTAGACCGACGCCGAGGACGCGGCGACGAGACGCGTGACGCCCGCGCGGACAGCCGCCTCGAGCACGTTGAAGGTGCCGTCGACGAGCACGTCCTTGGCGAGCCGCGGCTCTTCGGCGCACTGCGTGATGCGAATCGCCGCCTCGTGAAACACCACCACCGCGCCCGCCATGGCGCCTTCGACATCGCGCTGGTTGCGGACGTCGCCCTCGATGATGCGGACGCTGCCGCTGGCGAGCGCGTCGCTCAGGTTCTGCAGGCGTCCGCGCGAGAAGTCGTCGAAGACGACAATGTCGGTCGCGCCGCGGCGCAGCAGCTCGTCGACAATGTGCGACCCGATGAGGCCGGAGCCGCCCGTGATCAACACGCGTCCGTCCTGGATGACGCTCACGCCTGCCTCTCGATGGGACGCAGCACCTTCGCCGGATTGCCCGCGACGATCATGCCGGCAGGAACATCTTTCGTGACCACGCTCCCGGCGCCGACGATTGCGCCTTCGCCAATCACCACTCCACAGAGAATCGTCGCGCCGGAGCCGATGGAGGCGCCGCGGCGGACGAGCGTCGGCACGACCTTCCAGTCTGCATCCGTCTGCAGATCGCCGGACGGCGTGGTGGCGCGCGGATAGAGATCGTTGGTGAAGATGACGCCGTGGCCGACGAACACGTTGTCTTCGATCGTCACGCCCTCGCAGATGAACGTATGGCTCGACACCTTCACGCGCCGGCCGATCTTCGCGTGCTTCTGTATCTCGACGAACGTGCCGATCTTGCTCTCGTCGCCGATCTCGCAGCCGTAGAGGTTGACAAAGTCGTAGATCCTGACGTCTCGCCCGAGTTTGACGTCCGACGCGATGGCGCGGTGTCCGCTGCTCCTGCCCAGCTTCACAGACGAATCCGTCGTCCCTCGGATCGCAGGGACTGCTCGGCTGCCTCGAGCAGCGAAACCACGCGGATGCCCGATGCCGCGTCGGTCAGCGGCTTCCGCTTCTGTGCAATGGCCGCCGAGAACTCGCAGATGACGCCCGCGAGCGCTTCGGCGCGATCGAGCTTCGGCGCGTACATGTCGCCGGTTCGGTACGAAACCAGGATCTGCCGGCGTGCCTGATCGTCCTGCTCGTTCAGATTCAGGTCGATCCCTTTGTCGTAGACGAGCACCTTCTCGCTCGGCTCCATGTCGTTGAACACAAGCATGCGCTGGCTGCCGCCGATGAGCATGTGCCGGATCTTCACTGGCGCGAGCCAGTTCACGTGGAAATGCGCGAGAAAGCCTGTGTCGAAATGGACCGTGATGTACGCGATGTTCTCGTGATCGTATCCCGAGACCGTCGTGCCGTCGGCCGACACCGCGACGGGCTTCGCGTCGATCAAGTAGTCCATGACCGACAGATCGTGGACGGCCAGGTCCCAGATCACGTTCGAGTCCTGCTGGAACAGCCCGAGGTTGACGCGCACCGAATCGAGGTACAGCAACTCGCCGAGGTCGCCGGCGTCGATGAGCGATCGGATCTTCCGCACGGCGCCCGTGTACACGAACGTGTGGTCGACCATCAGGCAGACGCCGTGCTTCTCGGCGAGCGACGCGAGCGCCTCCGCGTCCCTGCGCGACGCGGCGAGCGGCTTCTCGACCAGCACGTGCTTGCCGCGAGTCATCGCCTCCGTGGCCAGCGCGTGGTGCGTCGCCAGCGGCGTGGCGATCACGACCGCGTCGATCTCGCGGCTCTCGATGAGATGGGCGGCATCGGCGCACACACTGACGCCCGGATGGCGGCGCTCCGCGGCCTGCCGGCGCTCGGGCCGCGCGTCCGCAATCATCGCCAGCTCGACGCCGTCGGCTTCAGAGAGATTTCGCGCGAGGTTCGGGCCCCAGTAGCCGTACCCGATCAGGCCGACTTTCAGCATCGGGACAGGAACTCGGCCACGGCCGCGGCCACGTGGCGCACGTCGGCCTGCGTCAGGAACGGATGCATCGGAAGCGACACGAGTTCGCGCGTGAGACGTTCGGTGACAGGGAAATCTCCCACACTATATCCCAGCTCGCGATACGCGGGCTGCAGGTGGATCGGGATCGGATAGTGGATCGCCGTCGCGACGCCGCGCGCCTCGAGATCCGCGCGCAACTCGTCACGCCGCGGCACGCGGACGACGAACAGATGGTAAACCGGCTCGTCGCGCGGATCGTCGGCCGGACGCGACGCCGCCCGTGGCAGCGCTTCCTCGTACCACCGCGCGATCTGGCGCCGGCGCGCGTTCCACTCGTCGAGCACGTCGGCCTGGACGCGCAGCACGGCCGCCTGCAGATTGTCGAGCCGCGCCGTGTATCCGACGACGGCGTGCTCGTACTTACTCACACGGCCCTGATCGCGCAGCAGCCCGATCCGGCGCGCCAGATCGTCGTCGTTCGTCGTCACCATGCCGCCGTCGCCGAAGGCGCCCAGGTTCTTGGTCGGATAGAAGCTGAAGCATCCGGCAGTCGCGAGCGAACCCGCGCGGGCGCCGCGATACCTGGCGCCATGGGCCTGCGCGGCGTCTTCGACGACGGCGAGCTGCCGCCGCGCCGCCACCTCCAGGATCTCGCGCATCGCCGCAGGCCGGCCGTACAGATGCACGGGTATCACGGCCTTCGTCTTCGGCGTGACCGCCGCCTCGATGCGGTTCGGATCGAGATTGCCGGTCGCCGCCTCGACGTCGACGAGCACCGGGCGCGCCCCGGCCGCGGTGATCGCCGCCGCCGTCGCGATGAACGTGTTGGCGGACGTGATCACCTCGTCGCCCGCCCCGATGTTCAAGCCTCGCAGCACCAGTTCGATCGCGCGCGTGCCGGACGAGACGCCGAGCGCATGACGGACGCCGCAGTAGGACGCGAACCACCGCTGGAACTCGTCGAGCTCAGCGCCGCCGATGTAGGCGGAGCGCGCGAGCACGGAGGCGATGGCCGCGTCGATCTTCGGCCTCAGCGCGTCGTACTGTGCACGCAGGTCGACGAAAGGCACTTTGGTTGTCGTGGTCATTGAAGAACGGTGCGATACGCGTCCAGCCAGCGGTTTGCCGTCTGCCCGATGGTATAGCGGCTCACAATCGTCTCGCGAGCCTTGCGGCCCAACTTCTCCGCGTCGAACGGATGCTCGAGCAGATCGCCGAGCACCCCCGCCAGCCCCTGCTCGTCGTCGCGCTCGACGAGGCGGCCGTTGACGCCGTCTTCGATCACGACGTCGGTCGCGCCCTCGATCCGGGTCGCGATGCACGGCAAGCCGCAGGCCATCGCCTCGAGCAGCGCGACCGGATGCGCCTCGCGGATCGACGACAGCACGAACGCGTCCGCCGCTCGATAGTACTGCTCCATTGCGTGCGTGGGCGGGACGAAGATCACATCTGCTTCGCGTCCCATGGCCGCCGCACCGTCACGAATCCCGCGAGCGATGGACTCGTCGATCTCGAAGTACGGCGACGCGGTGGCGCCGATGAACACCAGCTTCGACGACATACCCCTCTCGACGGTCCGTGCCCACGCGCGAAACAACAGGTCGGGCCGCTTGTCTCTCGAAAAGAACCCCACGAAGACGACAATGCGATCACGTTCGCTCCAGCCGATCTCGCGCCGGAGCGCCGCGCGTTCCGCCGGCGAGGGCGGCCGGAAGCGATCGACGTCGATGCCGTTCGGCGTCAGCCGGATCCTCTCCGCCGCGATCCTCGCCTCTTCGCAGCGGCGCACGAGGTTGGGACTGACGGGAAGGATCAGGTCGGCCGTTCGGAACGCCCACGCCGACAGCCTCCCGCGGGTATCGGCGACCTGCGGCTCGTCCTGTCCGGACGTGTGCAGTGTCAGCACGACCGGCCGGCGAAAAGCCGCCGCCATCAGCGCGACGGGCACGTTTTTCTGCGAGACGCCGTGGAGATGGACGAGGTCGACGCGCGGCAGCAGACGCGCGAGCACGCGGGCGAGCCGCAGGCTCGCGCCGGCCTTCGAGGCGCCGCTGCGCACATCGACCCCGACGCGTGTCACAGGGATGTCGTCAATCGTCTCCGCCGGCGGCAGCGCCGGATCGACCGCCGTCACGAGGACGGACATGCGCGCGCGATCGCGCATTGCGGCGGCAACGGCCTGACACTGCAGTCCTGCGGCGCTGATCTCAGGATAGTACGCACCTGCGACGAGCAACACTGACGGCACCCTCATCATGTCGCGCGGCCCTGGGTGTATCGCCACCCTGGGTGTAGCGCGGCCCTTTCAGGGCCGCGAAACTCCATCGGATACGCGCGCCAACACCTCGCTGAACGCCGCCGTCGTCCTGCCGATCTCGTATTCGGAGGCCACGCGCTCGAACTCGGCGCCGACCGCGAGCGTGCCGTCGCGCCAGCGGCGCAGCAGATCCGTCAGCGCCGCGCGGATGCCGGCTTCATCGCCAGGCGCGGCAACCAGCCCGCCGAGCCGCCGCAGCAGCGCCGCCGATGCGCCTTCGAGCGGCGTGAGACCGAGGATGGGCTTGCGCAGCGGGAGGTAGTCGACGAGCTTGCTCGGCAGAAAGGGACTCGGGCCGTCGGTCGGCGCGTCGATCACCAGGAGGACATCGGCATCCGCCGCGAGCGCCTCCGCCTCGCCCGCCGGCACCCTGTCGCGAAATCGGACGAGCCGATCGAGACCGAGCGATCGGGCCGCGCGCTCGAATGGCGTGACGAACGGCCCGACGAACGTGACCTCGAGTCTGTCGCGCATCGCGTCGCCGGCGTTCATCGCCGCGATCGCGCGAAGCAACGCGTCCGGCGTGCGCAAGCCGCCGTAGAACCGCCCGGTGTAGACGAGCCGCAGCGGCCGAGACGCCGCTTGGCTGTCGTGGGCCGGCCCGTTCAGGGCCGGCGTGACATATCCATGCGGCACGACCGCAACTTTGTCCTGCAGCTCGCGCGGATACTTCTTCATCACGAGTTCAGCGGCTTGCTGCGTGACGAAGACCACCGCGTCAGCCTCGCGGATCACGCTGGCCTCCATCTCTTCGGCGGCGGCGCGCTGCGCCGCCGATCCCGTCCAGTACGGGCTGTCGACCCACGGATCGCTGAAGTGCGCGATCCACGGGAGCTTCGTCTCGCGGCGCACGCGCAGGCCGACGAGATGATCGGACCAGGGCTGCGCGAAGCTCACGAGGACGTCGAAACGCGTCCGCGAAGCAGCGTCCACGGCCGCCCGCGCGGCCGGCGCGATCCACAGCCACTGCGGATCCGGACGCTCGCGCAGGCCCGGCATCAGGCGCCACGCGGCCCGCACGAACGGCGACTCCTGCGGCGAGCGAACGCGAATCGTCCCGATGCCGGGCGGCAGCGCTACATCGCGGCCGTCGCGCCAGTGCGGCCCCCCGCGACGGGGATCGAGGCAGACGACGGTCGACTCCCAGCCGAGCGCCGAGAGCGCGCCGAGCGTCCGAGCGACCTGTGTCGCGCGCGGACCGTACATCGGCGGCATCTCCCACGACACGGCGAGCAGCTTCTTCACTTGTAGTGCAGGCCTTCAGGCCTGCATCACGGCCATCAGCCGCTCGACCGTCCGCCGGGTATGCTCACGCCACGTGTGCCGCTCGACGGCCGCGCGACGCGCCTCGGCGCCCAGGCACTCGCGCAGCGCGCGATCGCGAATCAGTCGCGCGAGCGCGTCGGTCAACGCGTCGACATCGCCAGGCGGCACGAGCAGCGCGGTCTTCTCGTGCGCCAGGACCTCGCCGATCTGATCGAGCTTCGAGGCGACGATGGCCTTGCCCATCGCCATGTATTCGAAGAGCTTGGTCGGCGATCCGAAGAAGGGCGTGCCGTCCGGATTCGGAACGTGCGGCGAGACGAGCACGTCGCATGCGGCGAGGTGGCTCGCCCCTTGTTCCTGAGGTACGAGGCCGGTGAACACCGCTGCATCCGTTGCGCTGCCTACGTTCACGATACGGCGGCTGTCGGGGAGCGTGACGCCGTCGCCGATCATGAGCAGGCGCACGCGCGGCGCGAGGTCTGGATGCGACGCCCGCAGGCGCACGTACGCGCGCGCGAGCACGTCGGCGCCATGCCATGGACCGAACGTGCCGATGAAGCCGATAACGACGGCGTCCTGCAGCGAGTACCGTGCGCGCACCGCTGAACCGTCGACGTCAGGACTGTAGCGATCGGTGTCGACGCCGTTCGGGTTGACCACGACACGCGACGGCTCGACGCCGCGTCCACAGATCTCGTCCTTCATCGGCGTGCTGACGACCACGACGAGATCGGCGGCGCGGAGATCCAGCCGCTCGATCCGTTCCGACAGCCTCTCGTGCGCGAGCGGATGGCCCCAGTGCCGGCGCATCCAGATCTCCGAGCCGTTGTACTCGATGACGAGCGGCACACCCATCCGGCGCGCCAGCCGGACGCCGGTGAAGTTGTTGAGGCTGTAGCGCTGATATACGAACGCCGGCCTGCGCCCGCCAAGCGCGCGTTCGGCCTCGGCTTCGAGCGTCTCGTTCAGGACGAAGGTCGGCAGCTCTCTGAAATTCCAGAACGCCTCGGATGGCGCGACCAGATGCTGCTCGATCCGCGGGTTCACCGTCGCGACCTCGTCGGTCGAGACGACGACCGGCGGCGCGGCAAAATGTTCGAGCTCATTCACGACACCGGCGATGTGGCCCACCGATCCGCCGGCGCGGACGCCGAAGCTCAGATCCGAGCGCAGGTACAGCGGCGGCTTCGACAGATCAAGCGTCGCCCTGGGACGCTGCGACGCCTCGCTCTCTAACGCGCGCACCGTGTGGTCCATGCGCCGCAGCAGCGCCTCGATCTTGAACGGCTCGGTGGCTGCCTGCGCGACCCAGCGAGCCAGCGTGCCGGCGTCGATCACCCGCGTCCGCCCGCGCTCGTCTTCGATCCGCACGGCGCCGCGCGTGATCCAGCGCAGCGCCAGGCTCAGCGGCAGCGGACGTCCGGCCGATTCGATCCGATGGACGAGCATCCGCGACTCGTCGTAGCGCCCGATCTTCGACAGCACGCGTCCCGACTTGATCCAGGCCGCGAACTCGTCAAACGTGATGACCGTCTCGCCGGGCTGCGCTGCCGCACGCGGCACCCCCGGCCGGACGACGGTCAGCGACCTCACGCTCAGATCGCCTTCTCGATCGTGAATCGAGGACGGGCCTTCGTCTCCACGTAGGTCTTCGCGACGTACTGTCCGATGATGCCGGTGCACAGCAGCTGGATGCCGCCGAGCAGCGCCACGGGCACGACGGTGGACGTCCATCCCGGTACCGCCGAATGCTCGACGAACTTCACCCACAGCGCCCACACGGCGACGGCAAAGCTCCCGAACGAAACCGCCAGACCGAGAAGCGTAATCAGTCGCAGCGGGAGGGCCGAAAAGGATGTGATGCCGTCGAGCGCGAACGCGAGCATCCTGCGCAGGGGATACTTGGACTCTCCCGCCGCGCGCTCCCGGCGATCGTATTCAACCCGCGCACTGGAGAATCCGAGCTGCGGGATGATGCCGCGGAGGAAGAGATTCCGTTCGTTGTACTCGCGCAGCGCCTCGATTGCCCGCCGGCTCAGCAGCCGAAAGTCGGCGTGGTTGAACACCAGCCGCACGCCCATCACTCGCGCGAATCGGTAGTACCCCTCGCCGGTGACACGCTTGAACCACGAATCCGTCGATCTGGTGCGACGGACGCCGTAGACGATGTCGGCGCCGCGCGCGTACGCGTCCACCATCGCCGCCATCGCCGCCACATCGTCCTGCAGATCGGCGTCGATGCTGATGACGGCGTCGCCCTCCGCCGTCAGCAAACCGGCAAGCAGCGCATGCTGATGTCCATAGTTTCGGGACAGCTTGATGCCGTGGACGCGCGCGGTCGATGCAGCGAGCTGTGTGATCGCCTCCCATGTGCGATCCACCGAGCCGTCATCGATGAAGTGAATCGTGCTGTCGGGTCGGACGGCCCCGGCGTCGACGAGCGCCTCGACGGCCGCGATGAGCGCGCGGGAAGTCTGCGGCAGCACCGCCGCCTCGTTGTAGCACGGGACAATGACGGCAAGGCCGGGGACGTGTTTCATCGAATGGCAGCGAGGTGCAGCGCCAGCAGTTCTCTGGCAGCGTACACAGCGACGAGGAGCCAGGCGGCTGTCGCCGTGACCGCTGCGATGAGGCCGCGCGGCGGCGTCGACAGCCGGCGCCATGCGTCAGCGGCAAGCAGGACGAATGCAAGGACGTACGAGAGCTGGACGTATCGGACGTATCGCGGCTCGTAGTGCAACAGCCCGATCGTCGCCATCGCATAGAGAGGAGGCACCGCCAGCACCATCCATGCGACGACGTCCCGGCGCCTGATCCAGATCGCCAGCGCGACCAGGAAGATGCCGACTACGTCCAGCAGTTGACGCGCGCGTCCGAAGAACAGCGGCTGCAGATGCTCCGACTCGAACACGACGTGGGGTTCGCGCTCGACGATCGTGTGGATGACGAACCCCGGATGTTCGCGCCACGCTCGAAGGTACTCGGCGCGAAAGAAGCTGTCCGCCTCGAGCGACGACCACGCGAGCCCTCGCGACTTCAGCACATGGTTGGCGGCCGAATCGTCTGTGACGTACCCATAGGCATTCGGCCGTTCACCGAGGCCCTCCCACATGTTGAGCCCGCCAGTACTCGACGAGAACACCCAGCGCCCGTGCGTCCTGACATTGTGGACACCCCACGCGCCGACGACGACGCCAAAGGCGAGGGCGGCGGCGGCAATGCGAGCGGTTCGCGCCGATGCCCCGCCGAGCGCGAAGACACCGAGCGCCGGCACGATCAACAGCAGCAGATCGGGTCGCACGAGCGCGCTCGCGCCGAGCAGGACGCCGGCGACGGCTGCTCTCCACCACCCACCGCCCAGTCCGGCCCAGACGCTCGCGAGCAGCGCGAGCAGGACGAGCGGCACCGACGCGGATTCCGCGAGAATCCAGATCGATCCGGCCGCCCACAAGGGCCACACGGCATAGACGGCAGCGGCGGCGATCGACCAGATCCTGCCGAGGCCGAGATAGCGCGCGAGCGCGTACATCGCGCAGACCGCACACCCGTCGAGCACGGCCTGGATCCTTCGGACGTCGTTGAGATCGGTCACGCCGAGCCGCTTCAGCGCCGCCAGGAACAGCGGATAGCCGGGCGGATAGTGGAGCGTGACGTACGGATGCCCGGCGGCGAGTGCGTCGGACACCGAGACGTAGAAGGCGGTCATCCCGCCGAAGTAGTGCGCATTCGCCCAGTCGAGATAGGACACCTCGCGGCCGCCGTACAGGTTGATGTACTGGAAGCGCGTCCAGACGGCGACCACAGCCACGGCGGCGAGCGCCGCGCCGACCGCAGCCGTTTGCGTGCGGCGCGTCATTCGTAGTCGACCAGTACGTCCTTGAACGCGAGGAAGAACGCGCTGCCGACGGCGAACGTCCCGAGCGACATCACGACGTAGACGGCCCACACCTTGACGCTCGCATGCTCGGGCGCCAGCAGCGCCGCGCGGAACGCCTGCGTCATGTAGAAGACAGGATTCAGATAGAGCGTCCAGCGCAGCGCCGCCGGCACGAGCTCCGGACGATAGCCGATCGGCGAGACGAACATCAGCAGGAACACGAACAGGTTCACGAAGTACGTGACGTCGGGCAGCGCCACCGTGACGCTCGACAGGATCCAGGTCAGGCCGACCAGCCACAGCACTTCGAGCAGCACGGCCGCCGGCAGCAGGACGACGCGCGCGGTCAGCGCGCCGCCCGCGGTGACGAGCACCAGGACGATGGCGATGCTGACGAACTCGCTCGCCATCCCGACGAGGACGCTGCGGACGGGAATCAGCTCGATCGGCAGCATCACGTTCTTCACGAGATGCATGTTCTGCCTGATCGACACGCCGCCGCTCGTCAGCGCCTCCATGAATCCGAGGTACGGCACGAGGCCGCAAAAGACGTACAGCACGTACTCGAAGCGGCTCTCCCCGCCGCTGCCGAGGCGGCCGCCGACGACCATGTACACGAACAGGTAGACGGCCAGCAGGAGCGCCGGCTGCAACACGACCCACGCGAGGCCGAGGATCGACCCGGCGTGCCGCTTGCCGAGCTCGACGCGCGTGATGGCGGCGAGCAGGCGTCCGTGGCGGCCAATCGTGCGCGCCATCCGTGTCGGCGCCGACCCGAGCCGCACTGCTGTCGTCATGGCGTAATGATGAACTCGAAGGAGACCGCGTCCGCGAGATCGACGCGTGCCGACAGCGTGACGGCGTGACACGCCACGGCGACGCCGTACGACGGCGAGTGGCGCGCCGGAACGATTGCCGCCTGCAGACCGGCCGGGATCCGCATGACCCACGAGCGCGCGTCCGCGCGCAGCTCGATCGTCGTCTCATCGCGGACCGCCGCTCCGGCGCCGGGTGCAAGATGAAAATGCCATCGCAGACGATGCGATCCCGCGCCCGTGAGACGATCGACGATTCGCAGCGCGCCAGTGGCCTTGGTCAGCTCGAGCTCCCGCTGATGCGCCACTGGCTGCCCGAGCCGCTCGTACCCGTGGTGGGTTCCGACGTAGCGGATTGCATCTGGCCGATCGTCGAACGCCACATGCTCCGGCCGCGCCGCCTCGAACATCCTGAAGATCCACTCCGGCTTCATCTCGTTCTGCTCGACATCGTCGACACCGAGCGTGTTGTGCGCGGCGGTGCAACGGAAGGCGTTCCTCGCGTCGAAGTCCGACGTGTACACGTAGCTTCCGGCGTCGACGATGAGCGGGGTGCCGTCGCAGTGATACTCGAACGACAGCTGATCGTTGTGCTTGTGGTTGCCGAATCCCTTCGTGCCGACGATCCCGTTCGTGACGAGCAGGTAGTGCGACTGCGCGCGCATGACGGCCACGCCTGCGTCGCGAAACAGCCGTCCGGCCGGCGCGGGCGTCGAGGCGGCGGCGTGCGCTCCCGGCTCGAGCCCCCACCAAGCGGTCTCCCACGCGGATCCGGCCAGACACGTCCAGCCGGGTTCGTCGTACATCGCGCCAGCCGGACCGAAGACGTGGCGGCCGTCCTGCGGCGTGCTCGTGCCGTATCCGCCCAGGACGTGCAGCCGCCCGTCATCCGCGTCGCCGACCTGCGGCATCAGGCCGTCGGGACGAACGACCGCGGCGAGATACGCGACCATGTTGCGCACGCGCGCCCGGTAGTGCGGCGACAGCTCGGCGCTCCGCACGTCGCCGAGTCGCAGGGCGCCGAGAAACAGCTCCGTGACGAGACGGTGGTACGGAACAGACGACTCGAAGTCGGCGCCGTCTGGAAGCACCTGCACGTCGATTTCCTGCTCGAGCGACGTCCGGGCGAACGCGGTCCACTCGTCGCCGCTCGCCAGGCCCTCGAACACCGCGCCAAGGAACCAGAGGCCGACGACGTTGCTGAGGAAGTGATTGCTCGTGACCTCGTAGGTGTTCTCGAGATGGTCGCGGATGAACACACCGTGGTCGAACAGCGCGCCGAACGCGCGGCGCCAGAACGCCGCGTCGAGCGCCGTGCTGTCGCGCACGAGTTCGAGGCCGATGGCCCAGTTGGCCGCGCGGATGGCCTCGTCCATCGTGCACGTCCAGTTGACGCCGACGCCGACGGGATTCGCGTCGACGAAGTCGTCGAGCTCCTCGGCAATCTCGCGCGCGAACCGCTCGTCGCGCGTCAGCCGGAACGCCTGGCCGAGGACCGCCCAATGCTGGCAGCGCGCGAGCTCCCAAGGGTACTTGATGTCCGCGTTGGCCGGCCGCATCTTGTAGAGGTCCCACTCGCCGCACGGAATGCCGCGCGGAAAGCGCAGTCCGCGGACCGGGTCGAGGTACCAGTCGATTGGCGCGTAACCGCTGCGCGCCGGCCGATCCGGATCCGCCGGTACGAACGCGCCGCTCCCGAGCAGATCGAACTCGTGGCGCATCACGCGCTCGGCCGCCGCAAGCGTCTGGTCGACCTCGCGCGGATGCAGGCGGCGGATCCCGTCGACGCGGTCGTCGGCGATCGAGGTGTAGAGGGCCGGCCGCGCGAGGCGCAAGCGCACCCACGCGGCGGCGTCGCCCGCCTCGCGCGAGAAATCGGGGCCGCGACGCCCGAACAGCCGGCTCAGCATCGCAGCTTGAGCACTACCATGGCGAGCGCCAGCACGACCGTGACCGCGTTGGCGGCAATCACCGGCGCCGCGCCGATCGCGAGGCCGTAGATCTCCCACAAGGCGACGCCCGTCGTGAACAGCAGCAGCATGCCGAGCGAGATGTCGTCCGCGCGGCGCGTGCGCCACGTCCTGATCACCTGCGGCAGGAACGCGACGGTCGTCAGTGTGCCGGCCACGATGCCGATGAGGTTCGCCATAGAATGATCAGCCATGGGTCAGTTCGATGCGGACGACTGTCTCTCGCGCTACTTCGATCTCGTGCGCCGGCACCCGTCGCTGTACACGAATCCTCCCGGCGACATCTACGAGATCCTGCTCGAGCCCGATCGAATCGCGCACGCGCAGTCCGAGGCGCGCCACAAGCGTCAGCACGAGGGCCTTCCGTCCGACGACGTGCGGGTGGGCGTGCTTGCCGACGATCCGTTCCTGCTCGTCACGCGCGACGCCGTCCGTTTCGCCGACGGCTCTTACGGCCTCTACAACCGCCTGATGGTGCCGGGTGGCGCGGCCGTACTGCCGGTACTCGGCAATCATGTCGTGCTGCTCAACCGCTTTCGTCATGGCACGCGCGCGTGGCATCTCGAGGCGCCGCGCGGGGCGTACTCCGGAGCAGGCACGCATGAGGACGAAGCGCGGCGCGAGCTTCACGAAGAGATCGGCGCACATGCGTCGGACCTGATCGATCTCGGCCAGCTCCACTCGACCTCCGGCATCTTCAACGAAAGGCACGATCTCTACCTGGCGCGCATCGACGGGATCGGAGCGCCGGAGAGCCACGAAGCGATCGTGGAATTGGTACAGCTCACTGTCGCGGAGCTCGAGCACGAGATCGCCGGCGACGTCATCACCGACGGACCGACGCTTGCCTTGTTCTTACGGGCGCGGCTGCGGGGACTGCTCTAGCGGCCGAGTCGAGCGGCTTCCGCGCTTTGACGATCAGATTCCATCCCATCCACGTGCCGAGCACCCTCACCGGCACCCGCGCGAGCAGCCTCGGCACTTCAGCCGACACCATCTGGCGCTGCACGATCTCGATGTCCGAGAACCCGTCGAAGAGCCGGCGCAGCCGTTCTTTCGTGTAGACCTTGACCAGCGGCCGCGCCGCCGCGCTGTCGGAGCGCTCCACCGCGCGCGACATGATCTCGCCGATCGACCGGCGCTCGAGCTCACCGTCCTTGAGGCCGATCGTCCACACGAGGTTGCGCCAGTAGTGCAGCGAGTTCTCCGCGTACATCATGACGATGGCCCGGCCGCCCGGCTTGAGCACGCGGTAGATCTCGTCGACGACCTCGCGGGTGTTCGGCGTGTGATGCAGGACGCCGTTGCTGTACACGACGTCGAACGTGCCGTCATCGAAGGGCAGCGACTCGGCGTCGTGCAGGACGAACTCACCGTGCAGGCGGCGAAGCCTGAAGTTCTCGCGGGCCAGCTCGAGATGTCCCGCCGACAGATCCAGGTCGGTCACCAGGGCGCCGTGCTGCGCGAACTGCGCGAGGTCGGTGCCCATGCCGCCGCCGATCTCGAGTACGTGCTCCCCGGCATGCCGCGCGAACTCCATGGTCTTGCGCATCCACGGCGCGTAGTCGCCGTAGCGGTACGCT
>CAZOIK010000428.1:0-2713 GCA_964579765.1 uncultured Bifidobacteriaceae bacterium | reverse complement strand
CGACGCCCGCGTTCAGCGCGCGCGCCTTGCCGCCGGGCGGCAGCGCCACCGCGTCCACGCGGGAACCGAGCGCGCCGAGCACCTCAATCGTGTCGTCGGTCGATCCGTCGGAGACGACGATCACCTGCTGCTTGCGGAGCGGGTAGTCGAGCTGCCGCAGGTTGTCGAGGCGCCCGGCGATTCGCGGTCCCTCGTTCCGGCCGGCAATGACGAACGAGACCGTCGGCTCCGGATCCGCATCCGGCGCGGGCACGAGGGCGCGTGGCCGCACGCGCGCCGCGACGTGCAGCAGCAGCGGATAGCCTGCGTACACGTAGACGACCAGCGCGCAGAGCAGCCAGAAGAGCACGACAGCCATGGCGCCTCAGGCCACCACCTTCGCCTCGCGCCCGGAGGGACGCTCCGCCGCGAGCCGCTGCGGCGCCGGCGCCGGCGCGCCGAGCCTGAAAACGTTCGCGTGGCAGCCGGTGACGGCGTTGCGCGTGTCCACCACGACCTTCGCCGCGCGCCGCACCATCGTGTAATCGACGACCCGGTGATCGGTGAGAATCACGACGCAGTCGGCGTTGGCGATCGCCGCGGACGTGAGCGGTTCGGACTTCATCGGCTCCTTGAGATCGGGGCCGCCGGGCCAGTGATCGTTGGTGAGGGTCGGCACGTAGGGATCGGCGTACTGCACGCGCGCGCCCTTCTGCAAGAGCAGCGTCATGACGTCGAGCGACGGCGACTCGCGGATGTCGTTGATGTCGCGCTTGTACGCGACGCCCAGCACGAGAATCGTGGATCCGTTGATCGACTTCTGCTGCTGGTTCAGCGCGTCGGCGATCTTCCCGACGACGAAATGCGGCATGCTGCCGTTGATCTGGCCGGCCAGCTCGATGAAGCGCGAGTCGAAGCCGCTCTGCCTCGCTTTCCACGACAGGTAGAACGGATCGATCGGGATGCAGTGTCCGCCGAGCCCGGGGCCGGGAAAGAACGGCATGAAGCCGAACGGCTTGGTGGCCGCGGCCTGGACGACTTCCCAGACGTCCACGCCGAGGCGGTCGCACATCAGCGCGATCTCGTTCGCGAGGCCGATGTTCACGGCGCGGAAGGTGTTCTCGAGCAGCTTCACCATCTCGGCCACCTGCGGCGAGCTGACGGGGACGATCCGCTCGATCGCGGACGCATAGAGCGCGCCCGCGAGCGCCGTTGACTCGGGCGTGATGCCGCCGACGACCTTCGGCACGTTGTGCGTGTTGAAGCGCGCATTGCCGGGATCGACGCGCTCGGGCGAGAACGCGAGAAAGAAGTCCACGCCGGCCTTCAGGCCGCCGGCTTCGAGCCGCGGCTTCACGAACTCCTCGGTCGTGCCGGGATACGTCGTCGATTCGAGGATGACGAGCATGCCGGGATGCAGGAAGCCGGCGATGCCGTCCACGGCGGCGGCCACGAACGACATGTCGGGGTCCTTGGTCTTCCTGAGCGGCGTGGGCACGCAGATGTTGACGGTGTCGAGGCCCGCGACGGCGCTGAAGTTCGTGGTCGCGCGCAGCCGGCCGGCGTTGACGAGCGCGGCCAGTTCGGTCGAGGCCACGTCGAGGATGTACGAGGCCCCCTGCCTGACCGCCTCGACCTTTCGCTGATCCACGTCGATGCCGGTGGTGTCGAAGCCGGCGCGCGCCAGCTCGACGGCGAGCGGCAGCCCGACATAGCCGAGGCCGACGACGCCGACGCGGGCGCGCTTCGCGTGAATCCTGTCGATCAGTTCGTCTGCAGCGGGTGACATCACACCAATCTCCAATCCATGGGCGATCTAACTCTCGGGCGCCGGACGCGGAACGCCGAACGCGGTCCGGCGCAGACGCGCCCACCATCCGGCGCGGCGGGGCCGCGGTTCCGGATCGCTGAGCAGGTAGTGCGTCGGCGAGACGACCGTCCGATGTGTCGCGGTCGCGCGCACGGGCGCCGGCGCGACGGGCGCAGCCGCGACGGGCGGTGGGGGCGGTGGCGGCTCGGGTATGGAACTGGGCGGCTTCGCCGGCGGCTCTCGTCGCGGCGGCTCCGGCGGCTCGCGCGGCACGTCCGGCCGTACGGGCGTCGGGCTGGCGTCGTCGGCCGCACGCGGCATGCCGCCCAGGCCGAGCTCGGCGGCGACTTCGTGCGCGAGCTCGACGTCGATCACGCGTTTGTCCGCGCCGTAGCCGTACAGCAGGATGGCGTCGGCGATGACGTTGATCATTCGCGCGACGCCGCGGCTGTGCGCGTGCACGATGTCGGTCACCTCGCGCGGGAACGTCAGCGGCGTGCCGAACGCGGCGTGCCGCAGCCGGTGGTTGATGTACGCGTGCGTGTCGTCGGCGTTCAGCGGATTGAGGTGGTAGCTGACGGTGACGCGCTGGCGCAGCTGCTCGAGCTCGGGGCGCGCCAGCAGGTCGCGCAGGTTCGGCTGCCCGACGAGCACGATGTGAATGAGCTTCGACTTCTCGGTTTCGAGGTTCGAGAGCATCCGCACTTCTTCGAGGGCCGAGACGCTCAGGTTCTGCGCTTCGTCGATGACGACCAGCGAGAGCCGTCCGGCATGGCGCTGTTCGACGAGGAAGCGCGCGAGGTCGCGCAGCAGGTACGGCTTGCTGCTGTCGCGCTTCGGCTCGAGACCGAAGTCGAGCATGATGGCCTCGATCAGCTCGCGCGCGTCGAGCATCGTGTTCATCAGCCGCGCGATCGACGTCTT
>CAZOIK010000427.1:0-5900 GCA_964579765.1 uncultured Bifidobacteriaceae bacterium | reverse complement strand
GAGCTCCGTGCGCGTGTCGGTGCGGGAGTCGCGGTATTTCACGATGACCGGCGTCGCCAGCGAGAGCTGCCACTCGGGTCCCTTGCCCGCCGTCACGGCCCGCGCGCCGGGGACGACGACGGCGCCCTCGGGGATGACGAGGGGGCGATCCGCGGACGGGCGGATGATCTCGCCCTTGACGAGGTCGTAGACCGGCGTCGATCCCGTGAGCACCGTGCCGGCGCCGATCACCGCCCTCGCCTTGACGATGACGCCCTCGTACAGCCCCGTATTGCCGCCGACGAGCGCGTCGTCTTCGACGATGACCGGCAGCGCGCCGACGGGTTCGATGACGCCGCCGATCTGCGCCGCCGCGCTGACGTGCACGCGCGCGCCGACCTGCGCGCACGAGCCGACGAGCGCGTGCGAATCGATGAGCGAGTTCTCGCCGATGTACGCGCCGATGTTGATGTACATCGGCGGCATGCAGATGACGCCGTGGGCGATGTACGCGCCCTCTCGCACCGACGACCCGCCGGGCACGATGCGCACGTTCGACGCGATCGAGAGCTTCTTCATCGGCAGCGTGTCCTTGTCGAAGAAGGGCCACTTGCCGTGATCCATCGAGACGTCGGCGAGGTCGCCGTACTTGAAGCCGAGCAGGATCCCCTGCTTCACCCACGTGTTCACGCGCCACCCGACCGGCGACGACGGATCCGGCTCCGCCGCGCGGATTTCACCGGCCGACAACGCGTGGCGCAGGTGCGCAAACATGGGACGCACGTTGTCGCGGTTGGCCGACGCGCCTGCCTCGACGAACTTCAGCACTTCCTCGTGGAGATTCATAGTCGGTGGCTACACGAGCGCGGCCTTGAGCAGGCCCAGTGATTTCAGCACGGCGTCGATCTTCGCCTTCGACTCCGGCTTCGGCGGCACCATCGGCAGGCGGTACGCCTCGTCGAGCAGCCCCATCGCGGCCATCGCGTACTTCACTGGACCGGGATTGCTCTCGACGAAGTTGACCTGCATCAGGCCGATGACGCGGCTGTGGACCGCGCGCGCCGCCGCGAAGTCGTTGCGTTCGGCGAGCTCGACCATCTGCGACATCTCTTTCGGGATCTCGTTCGACACCACCGAAATCACGCCGCGGCCGCCGACCGCCATCAGCGGCAGCGTCAGCGCGTCGTCTCCCGAGAGCACGATGAAGTCGGACGGCGTCGATCGGAGGACGTCGCACATCTGCGACAAGCTGCCGGAGGCTTCTTTCACGCCGACGACGGTCGGCAGCTGCGCGAGGCGCGCGACGGTCGGCGTCTCGATGTTCACGCCCGTGCGGCCCGCGATGTTGTAGAGCACGATCGGCAGCGGCGTCGCGTCGGCAATCGCCGTGAAGTGCTGGACGATGCCTTCCTGCGTCGGCTTGTTGTAGTACGGCGTCACTGAGAGCAGGCCGTCGGCGCCGGCCTTCTGCATCTCCTTCGCGAGGTGCACGATCTCTTTCGTGTTGTAGCCGCCACAGCCCGCGAGGATCGGCACCTGCCCGTTCGCTTCGTCGGCGAGGATCTCCACCATGCGGAGCCGCTCGGACACCTCGAGCGTCGGGTTCTCGCCGGTCGTCCCGGCGGGCACGAGGAAGTGCACGCCGTTGTCAATCTGCCGCCGGCCGAGGCGGCGGACGGCCTTCTCGTCCATCTCGCCGCTCTTCGTGAACGGCGTGACCAGCGCCGTGCCGAGCCCGGTGAATTTCGTCCGCATGTGTATTCCCCAGTTCTTACTTCTTACTTCTTACTTCCGTTGTCTCGCGCCAATCGACCTTATCGAGTCCGAGGACGTCGTGCATGTCGAACCAGCCGCGTTTCCCCTTCACCCACTGTGCCGCCAGCAGCGCGCCGCGCGCGAAAGCCGATCGATCGCGCGCCGTGTGGGTGAGCGTAATCGTATCGGCCGGGCCGTCGAACCCGACAGAGTGCACGCCGGGGATGAACCCGGCTCGGACCGACGACATGTCGATCGGACGGCTGTAGCCCGCCCCCTCCATCGTCCGCTTCAGCATCAGCGCGGTACCCGACGGCGCGTCCTTCTTCGTCTTGTGATGCGCCTCGGTGATCCACGCGCCGAACTCCTGGTGCGCGCCGAAGAGCTGCGCCGCGCGCGCGACGACGGCCTCGAACAGAATGACCCCCGTCGAGAAGTTCGCCGCCGCGACGATGCCGACGCCCGTGTCGGCGACCGCGCGCCGGATTGCGGGCTCGTCCTTCTGCCAACCGGTCGTGCCAATGACGACGCTGATACCGCGGCCGGCGAGGACGGGGACGTTCTTCGCCACCGAGTCCGGCGTCGAGAAGTCTATCGCGACGTCAACGCCGTTCCACCGGCTCGAGTCGGGGCCCTCCCGGCCGTCGGGCGCCTCGGGATCGATCTTGCCCGCAACCTCGCCCCCGAACTCGGGCGCGAGTCCCTCGATCATCTTCCCCATCTTGCCGTAACCGACGAGCAGTATGCGCATATGCCGTGCAGGCCTTCAGGCCTGCCTCAATCCGCGAAGAACTCGTTGTGCAACCTCGTCATCGCGTCCGTGACGCCGCCGTCCGGCAGCACGAACGTGAACGTCCGGCGCGACGACGCCTGCGACACGAGCCGCAGGGGGATTTTACCCAGCGCGACGATCGCGCGCGCGAAGTTGCCGGGATCGTCGTGCAGCCGATCCCCGACGACCGACACGATCGCCATCTTCGGCTCCGTCGAGACGTCGGCAAACCCGCGCAGCGCCGACACGATCTCGTCGAGCCTCCGCGTGTCGTCAACGGTCACCGAGACGCTGACCTCCGACGTCGTCACGACATCGACCGCCGTCTTGAACCGCTCGAACACCTCGAAAAGCCGCCGGAGGAAGCCGTGCGCCATGAACATCCGCGTCGAGGTGATGTCAACGACCGTCACGTCCCGCTTGCAGGCGAGCGCCGCGAGGTGGCCCTCACGGCGCGCCTCCGACGTGATGAGCGTACCCGGATTCTGCGGCTGACGGGAATTGAGGATGCGGACGGGGATGTTCTTCGTGACGGCCGGGAGGATCGTGGCGGGGTGCAGCACCTTGGCGCCGAAGTAGGCGAGCTCTGACGCCTCGGCGAAGCTCAGATGCGGCACCACCCGCGGCGCCGGCACCACCCGCGGGTCGGCCGTCAGCATGCCGTCCACGTCGGTCCAGATCTGAATCTCGTCCACGTCCAGGCATGCACCGAAAATCGCCGCCGAGTAGTCCGAGCCGCCGCGTCCGAGCGTCGTCGTCACGCCGTCGCGCGTCGCGCCGATGAAGCCGCCGAGCACCGGGATCTGCTGGCGTGCCGTGATCGGCGCGATCGTTGCGAGGGCCTTCGCGCACGTCGCGTCCATGTCGGGCACCGCGGCCATATGCTCGGCGTCGGTGACGAGGATCTGGCGTGCGTCCACCCAGACACCGGGCAGCTGCCGCTCGGCGAACGCGGCGGCGACGATGCGGCTGCTGGCGAGCTCGCCCATCGCGACGATCGTGTCGTGGTCGCGCGGTGTGACCGCGCGTGCGGCCGCGAGCGACGTCACCAGCGCCGTCAGCTCGCCGAACTGCGCGCGCAAGTCGTCCACGAGCGCATCCGTCCGCGGCCCGCCTGTCAGCAGCCGGGCGATCGTCAGGTGGCGCTCGAGCACTTCGGCCACGAGCGCCAGCGCGCTGCTGCCGTCACCGGCACGAGCCGACTCGGCGATCCGGATCAACCCGTCGGTGACCTTCGACAGCGCCGAGACGACGACCACGGGCGGCTTGCCGCCGGCCGGCTGCGACTCCCACTGGCGCCGCACGATGTTCACGACGCGCGTCATCGCGTCCGCGTCGGCGACCGACGTGCCGCCGAACTTCATGACGACCGAGTGCGGTGTACTCACAGGAGGCCTTCCTGGCGCATCAGCTCCGCGTTGAGGATCGCCGCGCCCGCCGCGCCGCGAATCGTGTTGTGGCCGAGCGCGACGAACTTGTGGTCGAGCACCGGGCACGGGCGCAGACGGCCGACGGTCACCTGCATGCCGCCGTCGCGAGTGACGTCGAGCGCCGGCTGCGGTCGGTTCGGCTCCGGCAGATAGACCACCGGCTGTTTCGGCGCCGACGGCAGGTTCAACTCCTGCGGACGGCCGCGGAAGCTGTTGAACGCGTCAATCAGCGCGCGTTCATCAGCCTTCTGATCGAGCTTCACCGACGCCGACACCGTGTGGCCGTCGTGCACGGGCACGCGCGTGGCTGTCGCGCTCACGACGACCGGATGCGTTTCGACGCCGCCGTTCGCGAACCGTCCGAGAATTTTCTGCGTCTCCGGCTGAAACTTGTCTTCTTCGCCGCTGATGAAGGGGATCACGTTGCCGAGGATGTCCCACGACGCGACGCCCGGATAGCCCGCGCCGGAGATCGCCTGCAGCGTCGTCACCAGCACGCTGCGAAGACCGAACGGCCGGAGCGGCGCGAGCGCCATCGTCAGCGCGATCACGGAGCAGTTCGGGTTCGTGACGATGCGCCCCTTCCAGCCGCGCGCGGCCTGCTGCTGGTCGAGCAGCTTCAGATGGTCCGCGTTGACTTCAGTCACCATCAGCGGCACCGTGGGGTCCATCCTGTAGTTCTTCGAGTTGCTGATCACGAGATGGCCGGCGCTTGCGAATGCGCCCTCGATCTCGCCGGCGACCGACGAATCGAGCCCGGAGAACATCACCTTCGGCGCGTTTCCCGGCGCCGCCGTCTCGACGACGAGTTTCGCCACGTCGTCGGGCAGCGCGGCCGGCAGGCGCCAGGCCGCGGCGTCGCGAAACGTCTTGCCCGACGAGCGCTCGCTCGCGCCGAGCCACGTCACTTTGAACCACGGATGCTTCGCGAGCAGCGCGATGAACTGCTGCCCCACCATCCCCGTTGCCCCCAGAATCCCGACTTCGATCTGCGCCATGTTCTTGTTCCTTCGTGCCCTTCGTGTCAAAAAAAAAGCCGACGCGGTTTTTCAACCTGCGTCGGCGCTGTTTCGCTCGCGATGCGACTGAGTGTCAGTCCTGACTAACTCCCGAGCACAACGTCCCCGACGCGGCGCGCCCGCTTTCGCGGGCTGCACTTGATGCTCTTCTGCGCGTCAAGAGAGAACGGCATGAGCCGATGAGTATAGCATTGAAGCTCCGTGCTGCAAACCGCGTTTCACGCCTGGGAGCGGCGGCTCGCCGCCTCGACGACCGATCGCGTCGTCCGCGAATTCGACTGGGGCCTCGACTGGATTCCGCGCAACGGCGACGCGCCCGGCGCGTCGGCCCGCTCCGTCGTGCATCACTGGGTGTCGGACGTGATGGAGGACAGCGACACGTTCTTCACGCCGCCGCCCACGAGCGACTACGCGCTGGCCAGCGCGCCGTCGGCGGACGGCGATCGGCTGCTGTCGTTTCCGACGGCGTTTCCGACGCCGCATCCTGAGAACAACACGGTGTACTGCCGCTACTTCGCCGCGCGCGCGCGTGGCGGCGCGCCGCGGGCCGCGGTGCTCGTGCTGCCGCAGTGGAACGCGGACACCGGCGGGCACGTCGGCCTGTGCCGGCTGCTCAACCGCTTCGGCCTCTCCGCGCTGCGCTTGAGCCTTCCCTATCACGACGCGCGCATGCCGCCGGAACTGACGCGCGCCGACTACATCGTCAGCGCCAACGTCGGCCGAACGGCGCAGGTCTGCCGGCAGGCGGTGAAGGACGCGCGACAGGCGATCGCCTGGCTGCACGCGCAAGGCTACCAATCGATCGGCATTCTCGGCACCAGTCTCGGATCCTGCCTGTCGATGCTCACCACCGCGCACGAGCCGCTGGTCAAAGCGGCGGCGCTGAATCACATCTCGCCGTACTTCGCCGACGTCGTCTGGGACGGGCTGTCGACGATGCACGTG
>CAZOIK010000426.1:0-5192 GCA_964579765.1 uncultured Bifidobacteriaceae bacterium | reverse complement strand
CGCCGTCGATCACGATGCCGGCGTCGGCCTCTCCGCGCGCGACGAGGACCGCGACCGACGCCGCGACGTCGGGATAGTCCACGGGATCCGTGCCGTCGGTGCCGAGGTCGTTGACCGCCAGCGCCCGGCCGCGCAGGAAGGCGACGAGCGTTCGCCGCAGCGCCACGCCGGCGTGATCGCTCGCAATCGCCACCGATCGGACCTCGGCGGCCGGCGCGAGGGCCGCCGCGGCGTCCGGCGCCTCGCCTTCACGCAGCACCGTGACGCGGCGGTCCTTCAGCGTGTCGGCCGCGAGCGGCGTGACGTGGCCGCGTCTGGCCAGCAGCACGGTCTCGCCGCGCTCCAGCACCCGCGCGTCGCTTTCGGTGATAATTTCGAAACGCTTCATCGCCCCAAGGGCCCCTATGATCCCACGGGACATCCTGATTTCGGAACAGCAGATTCAGGCGCGCGTCGCCGAGATGGCGAGCGAGATCCGCCGCGACTTCCCCGACGACCTCCACCTGGTCGCCGTGCTGAAGGGCGCGTTCGTCTTCATGTCCGATCTCGTGCGCCGCATCCCCGGCCAGGTCTCGCTCGACTTCATGGCGACGTCGAGCTATGCCGCCGGCACGACGACGTCGGGCGAGGTGCGGCTGGTGAAAGACCTCGACGTGACGCTCGACGGCCGCCACGTCGTCATCGTCGAGGACATCGTCGATTCCGGCCTCACGCTGCACTATCTGCGCGGCGTGCTGCGCGCCCGCAATCCGAAGACGCTGCGCACGGCGTGCCTGCTGAACAAGCCGTCGCGGCGCCGCGTCGAGGTGCCGGTCGAGTACGTCGGTTTCACGATCGAAGACCGGTTCGTCGTGGGCTACGGCCTCGACTACGCCGAGCAGTACCGCAACCTGCCGTACATCGCCGTCGTCGGCTAACATACGAGGCCCGGACTCCACGTGGCGCTCCACCTGATCGCTCACCCGCTCGTGCACGACACGCTCGCGCAGCTGCGCGACAAGACGACGCGGCCCGACGCGTTCCGGCTGCTGGCGCGGCGCATCAGCGTGCTGCTCGCGGCCGAGGCGCTGCGCGACGTGCCGACCGCCAACGCGCGCGTCGAGACGCCGCTCGGCCCGGCCGACGCGCGCCGCGTCGCGGCCGACGTGGTGGTCGTGCCGGTCCTGCGCGCCGGCCTCGGGATGCTCGAGGCCGTGCTCGAGCTCGTCCCGACGGCCCGCGTCGGCTACATCGGCCTGCAGCGCGACGAGCGGACCGCCGTCGCGTCGCAGTACTACTCGAAGCTGCCGAGCGGGCTGGCCGACAGCTATGTCCTGATGATCGACCCCATGCTGGCGACCGGCGGCAGCGCGTCGGCGGCGCTCGACCTGCTGCGCGCGGCGGGCGCGACGCGCGTGCGCATCGTGTGCATCGTCGCCGCGCCCGAGGGCGTCGCGCTCGTGGAGCGCGCGCATCCGGACGTCGCGATCTACACGCCGGTCGTGGACAGCCATCTCGACGCGCGCAAATACATCGTCCCCGGGCTCGGCGATTTCGGGGATCGCCTGTACGGCACGCTGTAGCAATCCGTCTTCTCGCGACGAGGACCTGATGAGCACCCGTGACGAACGCTGGCAGACGTCGCTGACCTCGATTGCGCCCGACAAGATTCTCGTGCGCGGCTATCCGCTCGACGAGATGATGGGCCGCCTCACGTTCGCCGAGGCGGTCTACCTGCTGCTGATGGGCGAGCTGCCGACGCCCTCGATCGGCAAGATGTTCGACGCGATTCTCGTGTCGTCCATCGACCACGGCGTGATGCCGCCCTCGACGCTCGCCGCGCGCAACGTCGCGACGTCCGGCGCGCCGCTCAAAGACTCGGTGGCCGCCGGCGTGCTCGCGTTCGGCCCGCGCCACGGCGGCGACATCGAGTCGTGCATGCGCTTCCTCGACTCGGGCCTGGCGATGACGCGCGCCGGCAAGTCGCTGCAGCAGGCCGCCGACGCCCTCGTGGACGACTGCCTGCGTTCGCGCGAAGCGCCGCCCGGCTTCGGGCATCGCATCCACACGCGCGATCCGCGCGCGGGCCGGCTGTTTCAGATGGCCCTCGAGCTCGAGCTCGAAGGCGAGCACATCCGCCTGATCCGGACGCTCGAACGCGTCCTCGATCGGCGGTCCGCCGACTTCGGCCGGCAGCTGCCGGTGAACGTGGACGGCGCGATTGCGGCGGTGACGGCCGATCTCGGCTTTGCGTACGACCTCGGCAACGCCGTCTTCCTGGTGTCGCGCCTCCCGGGGCTCATCGCCCACGCGCACGAAGAGCGCGCGCGGCAGGCCGCGATGCGGCAGATCGATCCCAAGGATCACCGCTACGACGGCGCCAGGGAACGGCGGCTGCCGGAGCGCCGCAAATAGGTAGAATCCCGCCATGACACGCGCCGGGTTCGCGCTCGCGCTCACCGCCGCGACGGCGCTTGGCCTGGCGGCATTCGTACGGGCCGCCGAGGCGCCGAACGGCCTCGAGACACTGCAGCTTCGGCCGAACTTCTACGTGATTTTCGGCGCCGGCGCCAACATCGGCGTGCAGATCGGCGAAGACGGCGTGGTCGTCGTCGATGCCGGCGACGGCGCGCGCGCGGCCGAAGTCGTGGAGATCGTCAAAACGCTCACGCCGCAGCCGATTCGCTATGTCATCGACACGACCGGCGACGCGGATCACGTCGGCGGCAACGAGACGCTGTCGAAGGCGGGGCAGACGCTCTTCACCGCGCCCGGATCGATCGGCCTCCCGGGCAATTTCCTCGGCGGCGTCGCGTCGATTCTCTCCGCCGAGCGCGTGCTCCAGCGGATCAGCATGCCGTCCAACGGCGCGCCGGCGATGCCGGCCGGCGCCTGGCCGACCGAGACATTCGACGACGCGCGGAAGACGATGTATTTGAACGGCGAGGGCATCGAGATCCTGCATCCGCCGTCGGCGCACACCGACGGCGACGTCATGGTGTTCTTCCGCCGCTCCGACGTCGTGATGGCCGGCGACGTCCTCGACACGACGCGCTTCCCCGCCATCGACGTCGCGCACGGCGGGACGGTGGACGGCGAAGTCGCGGCGCTCACGCAGCTGGTCGATCTCGCGATTCCGTCGGTGCCGATCGTCTCGCGCGACGCCGGCACCATCGTCGTCCCGGGACACGGTCGGCTGTGCGATCAGCTCGACGCCGCCGACGTCCGCGACATGCTGGCGATCGTGCGCGATCGCGTGCGCGGGCAGAAAGCCGCCGGCATGACGCTCGAGCAGGTCCGCGCGTCCACACCCGCGCGCGGCTACGTCGGCCGCTACGGCAACAGTGACGCGCTGGTCGAGGCGATCTACCGGACTGTCAAGTAAGGGTACGCGCCTGCGGCGCGGCGTCAGTTCGCGGCGGGGGCGGGGCCCCGCCGCCAGTGGAAAGAAGATGTCATGAGGGTGACACGGGTCGCGATCGCATCGGCAATTGTGACGATCGCCAGTGGAACGGGCGCGCGCGCACAGGCGCCTCGCCCCGCGCCGCCGCCGACGGCGAAGGCCTCCGCGCCCGTCGATCTCACCGGCTACTGGGTGTCGTTCGTCACCGAGGACTGGCGCTTCCGCATGGTGACGCCGCGCAAGGGCGATTACACCGGCGTGCCGATCACGCGCGAGGCGCTGCAGATCGTCAACGCGTGGGATCCGGCAAAGGACGAAGCCGCCGGCACACAGTGCAAGTCGTACGGCGCGGCCGCGATCATGCGGGTGCCTGGCCGCATCCACGTCACATGGCAGGACGAGGAGACGCTACGGCTCGACACGGATGCCGGGATGCAGACGCGCCTGTTCCGCTTCGGCGCCGCGGCTGCGCCAACGCGGCCGCATCCGCCGACGTGGCAGGGCGACTCGGTCGCGACGTGGCAGCGCGCGGCCGGACCGACGCCGCGCGGCTCGCTCACCGTCGTCACCACCAACCTCCGCGCAGGCTACCTGCGCAAGAACGGCGTGCCGTACAGCGCCCAGGCGAAGGTCACCGACTACTTCGACCTCGCCGCGCCCGGCAGCGCGTCTCCCCTCCTCGTCGTGACGACGGTCGTCGAGGACCCGCGCTATCTCGCGCAGCCGTTCATCGTCAGCTCGCAGTTCAAGAAGGAAGCCGACGGCTCCAGATGGGATCCCACGCCATGCTCAGCCACGTGGTAACGCGCCGCGCCGTTCGCGTGGCGCTCGCGCTCGTCGCCGCCGTCTCGATCGGCCGATCCGCCTTCGCGGAGTTCGATCTCGTCGGCTCGTGGGCCGTGCGCAACACGGAAGACATCTCGCGCGATTCCTACCCCGTGGACTACGTCGGCCTGCCGCTCACCGAGGAGGGCCGGCTGCGCGCGCTCAGCTACAACGAGTCGCAGCTCTCGATGGCCGAGCGGCAGTGCGCGGGCTGGCCGCCGTATTACTTCGTGCAGGGGCCGTTCGGGCTGCGCATCTGGAGCACGACCGAGCCGGTGAAGGGCCGGACCATTTCCTACACGATCGGCGCCTGGGAGGATCGGCCGGAGATGACGATCTGGATGGACGGCCGGCCGCATCCGTCGAAGAACGCCGCGCACACGCGCGAGGGCTTCACGACCGGCGAGTGGGACGGCGACACGCTCGTCACGCACACGACGCACATGAAGGCCGGCCTGCTGCGCAAGAACGGGCCGCCGACGAGCGACGAGGCGACGCTGACGTCCTATTTCTTCCGCCACGGCGACGTCCTCACCGTCGTCGCCGTCATCGAGGATCCGATCTTTCTCGCCGAGCCCGAAATCGTGTCGAAGAGCTTCGTGCTCTCGCCGACGCCAATCGCGCCGACCGGCCCGCCGTGCGTCGTCACGTACGAAGGCCGCCGCGCAGGCGAAGGTGTCCCGCACTACGAGCCCGAGAAAAACCCGTTCGTCGGCGAGATGACGACGCGCTTCCATCTGCCGCGCGAAGCCGTGCTTGGCGAGCCGGAGACGCTCTATCCTGACTACCGCAAGAAGATCCGCGCGTCGTACACGCCGCCTTCGCCGTGCACGACCGGCTGCGGCGCGCCGCCCGCCCGTTGAGCGTGCGTGCCTATTGAATGCTGCCGCTGGTCAGCAGCGACACCGGAACGCTCAACACGATCTTGCCGCGGGGATCGGTGATCGTCACGCCGATCCTGTCCATCCCCTTGCCGGCGTCCACT
>CAZOIK010000425.1:0-1636 GCA_964579765.1 uncultured Bifidobacteriaceae bacterium | reverse complement strand
CGCGTCGATGCGCTGATCGCCTCGCCTGCGGCTACCTATCGCGAGATCGTCGAAGCGTTCGGGGAGCACCTCGAGGGCGGCTACTTCCTCTACCGCTTCGCCGATCCCACGTTCGTCGTCGGACACGCGCTGGTGCGCGCCGTGGCGGGCGCGGTCCTGCGCGACGGCGGGCGCGCCATCGACGTCTGCGGCGGTTCGGGCCACCTCACGCGATCGCTCTTCGACCTGTCGTCGCCGGCGCCGGTGCTCGCGGACCTCTACTTCGCGAAGCTGTGGCTGGCGCAGCGGTTCACGGCGCCCGGCTGTGAACCCGTCTGCTGCGACGGCAACGCGCCGATGCCCTTCGCGCGCGGCGCCTTCCGCTTCGCGATGTGCTCTGACGCGTTCATGTACATCTGGACGAAGCGCCAGTTCGTGCTCGACCTGCTGCGACTGATTGACGCCGACCCCGCGCGGCCGGGCGCGGCGATGATCAGCCATACGCACAACCAGCGCACGTGGACGCCGTCACACGGACAGCCGTTGACGCCGGACGGCTATCGCCACCTGTTCGAGACGCTTCCGGTGCACGTCTTCGGCGAATCCGGGCTCTTCGCCGACGTCGTGCGCGGCGGACCGCTCGACCTGTCGCGCGTGGACAGCGAGGCCACGCTCGACGCTGAGCCGGCGCTGGCGCTCGTCGCGAGCGTGCATCCGGACGTCTTCGTCCCGCACGCACTCGAGGCGCCTCCCTCGCAGCCGATCGGCGAATTCCGGGTCAACCCGCTGTATGTCGCGGACGGCGCCGCTGACACGGCGGTCACGTTCCGCCTGACGTTTCCCTCGGACGACTACGAGCAGGAGTACGGCGCGTGCCGCGAATATCTGCCGTCCGCGGTGACGATCGCGCGCGCCGACCTCGACGCGCTCGCCGCCGGGCGTGTCCCGCCCGGCGCCGCCGAACTGGTCCGCCGGCGCGTCGTCGTTGACCTGCCGATCCGGTACGGCGTCCGCCGCGGCTGAGCCGCCCGCGTCCGGCGCGCCGCCACAGAGATACGCAAACCAACGTACCGATTACGTATAATCACGTAATGGACAACCCGTTCGTCTACGGCGAGGTCGTCCCCTCGGGCGCCTTCGTGGACCGCGTGCTGGAGCTCGAACGGCTCGTCGGCGATCTGGCCGCCGGCCAGAAGGTGTTCCTGATTTCCCCGCGGCGCTACGGCAAGTCGTCGCTCATCCGGCAGGCGCTGTCGGCGCTGGCACGACGGGGCGTGCTGACGGTGGACGTGACGGTCAGCAGCTTCAGCTCGTACGTCGCGTTCCTCGAGGGCTACGCGCGCGCGCTGGCCGCGGCCGAGACGCGCTGGGACCGCGCGCGGAACTGGCTGAAAGACGCGTTGTCGGCGGCGCGCCCCGAGATCCGCTACGCGCCCGGGGAGACGACGCCCGGCGCCTTCACCGTCTCCTTCCCGGCGGTCACGTCCGGGCGCGACATCTCGCGGCTCGCGCAGGAGGTGTTCGCGCTGCCCGGCCGGCTGGCCGACGCGCGCAAGCGCAAGGTCGTCGTCGCGCTCGACGAGTTCCAGGCGATCGGCGCATTCAACGGCGGCTCCGTCGAGCACGCGATGCGCGCCGCCGTGCAGCATCAGCGCGA
>CAZOIK010000424.1:0-2280 GCA_964579765.1 uncultured Bifidobacteriaceae bacterium | reverse complement strand
GTCTACGCTGCGGAACTGGATGTACTCCTCGGTGTGCCCCTCGTGCGTGACGGTCACGTCGGCGCCGAGTACCCGGGCCATCGTCTCGACGACCGTGTTGACGCTGACCGGCGATCCCGACGCGAAATCGACCGTGCCGCTCCAGCCCGGCGCGGACGTCAGCGCCAGGAAGCCGTCGACCGCATCGTCGATGTACATGAAGTCGATCAGGTTCTCGCCGTTGCCGCGAATGACGAACTCGCGCCGGCCGTCCACGACGGCGCGCAACCATTTCGTCGTGATCTTCCGATCCGGCTCGTAGGGGCCGTAGGCGCCGAAGAAACGGACGTTCACGTAGCTCGTCACCGTGCGGCCGCGTTCGGCGAACGCGCGCACGTAGTGCTCGGACGCCAGCTTCGAAATCGCGTACGGCAGCCGCGGTGCGACCGGCGTTTCAGGAGAAACAGCCCCGCTCAAGCCGTCGTACACCGCGCCCGAGGACACGTAGACGAGGCGGCCGGTCCGCACATGCTCGAGCAGCGTGACGAGCGCAAGCGTATTGAGGGTCAGATCCCAGGCCGGCCGCTCGGCCGACTTCGCCGGATCGCCGTTCGCGGCGAGATACAGACACGCGTCAAAGGCGCCGCGGGCGCGCGCGAACTCGGCGACATCGGCAGCGCTCGTCAGATCGCATCGCACCGGCGTCACGTGGGCGAGGCCGTGTGTGCGCACGAACGCCTCGAGCCCGGGTGTGCCGTGGTAGACGGCCGTGACGCTCCACGCGCGCGGCGCGCGCAGCAGCACGCTGTGCCCAATGAACCCGGACGCGCCCGTGACGAGCACGTTCATGTCGTGACGGCGGCCCGCTGTCCACTCGTCAAGGCGACGAGGTGCTCGCGGTACCACGGAATCGTGCGCGAGATGCCTGCTTCGAGCGACACAGTGGGACGGTAGCCGAGCAGCGACGCCGCCTTCTCGATCGACGGCACGCGCAGGTCAACCTCGGGGCCAGGATGCGGCTTGAAGACGATCTCCGACGTTGACTGCGTCAGCCGGACGATCATGTTCGCGAGCTCGAAGTTGGTCACGGTGCCCTGCGGGTTGCCGAGGTTGAACGCGTGGCCAATCGCTTCCTTCTTCTCGGCGCAGCGCAGCACGCCGTCGACGAAGTCGTCGACGTAGCACCACGCGCGGATCTGCGTGCCGTCGTTGTAGAGCGTGATTGGCAGGTTGCGGAGCGCCTGCAGGATGATGCCGCGGATCGCGCCGTCGCCGACCTGGCGCGGGCCGTAGACGTTGAACGGTCGCACGATCGCGAGCGGCAGGCCGTCTTCCTTGTAGTGCGCGTACGACAGATGCTCGGACGCCAGCTTGCTCGCGGCGTACACCCAGCGGCTCTCGCCGATCGGCCCGATGGTCGTCAGGTCGTCTTCCTTGCCCTTGTGGATGAACGGCCCGTAGACCTCGCTCGTCGAGAACTCGACGAACCGCTCGACGCCAACCTCGAGCGCCGCCTTCACCACCTGATGCGTCCCCAGCATGTTCACTTCCATCGTCGTCACGGCGTTGCGATCGACGGAGTACACGCCGGCGATGGCCGCGCAGTGAACGACGACCTGGCATCCCTCGAGCGCCCGGCGCGTCGCGACGGCGTCCATCACGTCGCCCTTGATGAAGTGCAGGTGCCGGTGGCCTTCGAGATGCGCGAACTGGATTGCGTTCCGGTGCAGGTTGTCGTAGACGACGACGTCGTTGTCCTCGATCAGGCGCTGCACCAGGTGGCTGCCGATGAAACCGGCGCCCCCGGTGATGCACACGCGCTTGCCGCTCAGAGCCATCTGGTCCTCAGTGCTGATACTGCCGCAGCGAAAACAGCTTGTCCTTCGGGATGCCGAGCCGGAGCAGCTGCGCGAGCTGCGCGCCCGATCGCTCCAGCGTGGCGACGATGATCAGGTCGTACGCGATCTGATCGTGTTCGGCTATCGGCTTCACGGGCATCCCGAGGAATTCGTGCCCGTTGCTCTCGTCGAAGATGGCGACCGGCTCGAGCCCCGCTTCACGCAGCGAGAGATACGCGAGCTCGGCCGCTTCGCCGCGGCCGTAGATCGCCACGCGCCGGCCGGCGGCGGCGCAGTCGGCGAGCGCCTGCCGCAGGTGCTGCCGCACCTCGCCGAACAGGTGCAGCGAGTAGTCCATGAACTCGTACGTGAGGCGTGCCTTTTCGGCGATGCCTCTGGGCGTGATCAGGTACGTGATGCGGTTGCTCTGCACGTTGACGCACTTGATGTAGCCCTTCCGGAC
>CAZOIK010000423.1:0-1950 GCA_964579765.1 uncultured Bifidobacteriaceae bacterium | reverse complement strand
GCGGCGGACGCGGCGCCGCCTGCGGCACCCCAGGCGGTGGCGGCGCCTTCGAAGCCACCGGTGGCGGCGTAGATGACGTCGGATGTCAGGTGACGGGGAGGCCGGCTCGAGACGGCCTCCCCGTTACGTCAGGTCCGCCTGGAGGCGGACACCACATCAGTGTGCGGCGCGGCGGATGGCGAACAATCGGCGCGCGTCAGCGCGAACGGCGGCCGCCTGCTTCTTGTCCCCGAGCGACGTCCACAGCTTCGCCGCGAGCGCGTAGGCCTCCGGCGACGGCGTAATCCGGACGAGATCGCCGACCACACGGGCCGCGTCGTCGGTCTGCCCCATCGACTGGTAGAGCGACGCCAGCGAGGCGCGGGCGTGCAGGTTGTGCGGGAAGTCGCGCAGTTCGTCGAGGAAGAACGTCTCGGCCTCGGGTTGGCGATCCGCGCGGACGAGCACGTCGCCCGTCAGCCACTTCAAATCACGGAGCGGCGCGCCCTGGCCGTTCGCGACGGCGGCGTTGGCCTTCTCGAGAATCGGCAGCGCCTCGGCGTCGTTGCCGTCGTCCACGAGCAGCTTCGCCTCGACGAACAGCGGCAGCTCGCTGGACGAGTCCGCCTTTTTCGCCGCTTCGGCTTCGGCGCGTGCCGTGTCGCCGTCGTAGTTGGCCAGCGCGACGCGCGCGAGCACGGCGTGGGCGTCGGCCACGACGCGCGCGTGCGTCGCTCCCAGATCGACGGCGCGCCTCGCCGCCGACTCCGCGTCGTCGAGCTTGCGGGCGGCCAGCGAGACCTGCGCGGCCCGGACGAGCGGCGCGGCGTCGTCGGGCGCGAGATCGACGAGTTGCTGCGCCGCGTCTTGCGCGACGTCGAACCGCTCGGCCAGGACGGCGACGTCCGCGAGGCGGCTCCACGCGGCGACCGCGCGCGGCTCGCCGCGGACGACCTGCTGCAGCAGGCTGATCGCCTGCGGCCACTTGCGGTCGGCGAGCAGCGACAGCGCCGCCCGGTATTCGTCCACCGTCCGCGTCTCGTCCTTCGGATCCACGGCGTCGGCGTGAGCCTCGTCGGCCGCGGGCGTGTGCAGATCGGCCAGCGACGCGCGAAGCCGGTCGCGCACCGCGGCCGAGGCCTCGTCGTCGATCAGGTTGTCGCGCGACCGCGGATCGCGCTGCAGGTCGTAGAGCTCCTCACGCGGCGCGCGGATGTACTGATAGCGGCCGTCGGTCACCGACGCCAGCCCGCTCCAGCCGAACCGATCGCGGCCGTACTCGGACTCGCTGTAGACGACCGTGGGCGCGAGCGACGCGTTGCCTTCGGTCAGCGGCTTGAGCGATCGGCCGTGAAGATTGCCGGGAATCGGCGCCTTGACGAGGTCGAGCACCGTCGGCGCGATGTCCACGAGCCCGACGACGTCGGCCACACGACGCCCCGGCCCGACGGCCGACGCGGGCTTGACGATCAACGGGACGTGGATGGCCTCGTTGTAGACGAACAGCCCGTGTTCCTCCTCGCCGTGATCGCCAAGGCCCTCGCCGTGATCGGACGTGAGCAGGATGGTGGACTGCTCGTACAGCTGATGCGCCTTGAGATACCGCACGAACCGCCCGACGACGTCGTCGGCCGAGGCGATGGCGTCGTCGTAGGAGGGCGCGCGCGGCGCGCGGGGATCGTCGATGTGCAGGAACAGAAACAGGCGCGTCGTGCCGAGGCCGCTCAGCCAGCGTTCGGCGATGTCTTCGGACTTCGCGCCGCCGCGGCGCCGAAGGGCCGGCGGGAGGTCGCCGTCGCCGGTGGGCAGCTCGTCGTCGAAGAAGTCGAACCCGCGGGCCATGCCCGTCGCGCGGCCGAGGAGCGCCGACGACACGATGCCGCCCGTGGCGTAGCCGCGATCGCGGAGCAGCTGCGCGAGCGGATGCTCGTCGGGGCCGAGCGAGGCGTCGTCGTCGCGCACGCCGTTCTC
>CAZOIK010000422.1:0-5429 GCA_964579765.1 uncultured Bifidobacteriaceae bacterium | reverse complement strand
GCGGGCCTTCGGGCCTGCCGGAAGGTACAACGATGGATCGGAAACAGCTTGTGAGAGCGGCGCTCGGGTTCGCCGCGGTCGCCGTGGCGGTGGTGTTCACGCCGGCGGTGGCATTCGCTCAGGAAGCGGCCAAGGCCGCGGGTCCCGAGGCGACGTTCCTGACCAGCCAGGGCGCGGCGTGGCTCGGCGGCGCGATCGGCGCCGGCCTCGCGATTATCGGCGGCGCGGCGGGCATCGGCCGCATCGGCGGCTCGGCGGTCGAGTCGATGGCGCGGCAGCCTGCGGCCGCGGGCCAGATTTCGACGGCCATGATCATCACGGCCGCGATGATCGAAGGCGCGACGCTCTTCGCCGTCGTCGTCGGCATGATGGCGGTGCTGAAGGCGTAACCGAGTGGGAATGTGGTGTCCGCCTTTGGGCGGACCTGCGGGTCCGGCTGAAGCCGGACACTACGACCAGCGAGAACCCGTATGAAAAAGCTACTGACGTTCGCAGTGCTCGCGCTCGCCGCGGTCCCGCTCCACGCCGCCGAAGAAGCGCCGGTGACGCTCAGTCCGTTCGCCGGCAACGTCGGCAACGCGCTCTGGACGCTGATCATCTTCGTGATCGTCGTCGTCGTCCTCGGCAAATTTGCGTGGGGGCCGCTGCTGTCGCTGCTGCAGCAGCGCGAGGACTTCATCCACAAGTCGCTGTCCGACGCGAAGCGCGATCGCGACGAAGCGGAAGCGCGGCTCAGGGACTACGCCGCCAAGCTGCAGAGCGCCCAGGCCGAAGCGGTGGGCATCGTCGAAGAGGCGCGGCGCGACGCCGAGCGGCTGCGCGGAGAGCTCCGCGAGCGGGCGAAGGCGGAAGCCGACACGATCCTGAAGAACGCCGAGCGGCAGATCGAGCTGCAGACGACGCGCGCGCTGCAGCAGATTCGCCGGGAAGCCGTGGACCTGTCGGTGACGATTGCGTCGAAGCTCCTGCAGCGCAACATCACCAAGGAAGACAACGAGAAGCTGATCGACGACGCGCTCCGGCAGATCGAATCTTCGTCGCGGTCTCACTGACAGCAAGACGAATAAAAGGCGAAGCGCTTCACGAAGACGCATTCGCGTTTTTGAATTTCCCGCCGCTCACACCCAAAAACCGCCGCTAGTCATCGTCTAGCGGCGGTTCGTCACAGCGCCGATACATTACCATCGGAACCCGGAGACCATGAATCCCTTACGGGATCTGGTCCAGTCGCGTCGTCTCGTTCGTGACGGATGTGTCCTGGTTGAGACGACCTATCAAGGAGCAGGAAAGGAATGCGAGTCAAACATCTCGTTCTACTCCTCGTGCTGGCGCTCGTCGGCAGCCCGCTGTTGTCGGCGCAGGAGCGGTTCGGCGGGCTGACCGGCACGGTGGTCGATGCCTCGAAACTTGCCGTCCCCGGCGCCACGGTCACGATCACCAACAAGCAGACGGGGGCGTCACGATCGGCGGTGACGGGCACGGACGGCACGTTCATGGTGCCGGATCTCGAGCCTGGCCGCTATTCCGTGACCATCGAGCTGCAGGGATTTCAGAAGGTCACGATTGACGACGTGCTCGTGCTGCTCGGGAAGACGTTCCCGGTGAGCGCGGAGCTGAAGCCGGGCGCGGTCACCGAAGTCGTCAACGTCACCGCCGGGGCCGAGAAGCAGATCGACCTGAAGAGCGTCACGCTCGCGCACAACGTCACGGCCGAGGAGCTCGATCGCATTCCGAAGGGCCGCACGTTCCAGGGCGTCGCGATGCTCGCGCCCGGCGTCAACTCGGGCGACATCGAAGCGGGCTTCGTCGTCCACGGCGCGAGCGGCGCCGAGAACTCGTACCTGGTGGACGGCGTGCCGACCAACAGCTTGATCGACGGCCGCACCCGCGAGAACACCGTGTTCGAGTACCTGCAGGAAGTGCAGGTGAAGACGAGCGGCATCAACGCCGAATACGGCGGCGCGCTCGGCGGCGTCATCAGCGCGGTCACCAAGTCGGGCGGCAACATGTTCACCGGCGAGGGCCACTACTACTACATCGGCAACGCGCTCAGCGCCGGTCCGGTGCCGCGCATCCAGTTGAGCCCGGTGGACAACCAGACGGTGTTCCACCTGCAGGACGACAAGATGCCGTACAACCAGAACGAGTTCGGCGGCTCGGTGGGCGGGCCGATCGTGAAGAACAAGCTGTTCTTCTTCGCGTCGGCCTCGCCGCGTCTCGTGCGCCGCACGAACGACTACCTGTTCTCGAACGGCACCGAGCCCGGCTCGCTCGACCAGAGCCAGACGCTGATGCAGGGGTTCGGCAAGGCGACGTACGGGTCGAAGCGCGTGACGGCGAACCTCAGCCTGCTGGCGACGCCGCAGCGCTCCACCGGATCGCTCGGCGCCTATAACGGCACGGGCGACCTCTATCGCTCCAGCTCGCTCGCGTCGAACCTGCCGTTCAAGACGCAGGGCTTCGCCGTCGATCAGTACAACACCAGCGGCGACGTCAACATCTTCCTGAAGGGCACGTCGTACCTGACCGTCCGCGGCGGGTACTTCTACGACAACTACCAGGACACGGGCATCTCGACGACGACCAGCTACACGTATCAGGCCACCTCGGTCGGCGCGGCGAACATCCCGCTGGCGCTGCAGGGGCCGATCGGCACGACGAACACGCCGCGCACGATCATCAACAACTTCGACACGACGAAGCGCGGGTTCCTCAACGCCGACTACAACCAGGTGTTCTCGGCCGCCGGACAGCACCAGTTCAAGGCGGGCGTCGGCTACCAGAACTCGTCGAACGACGTGGACGTCAGCTACCCGGGCGGCTACGTGTACCTGTTCTGGAATCAGAGCTTCCCGAGCCCGTTCCTCGGACGGCAGACGGGGACGTACGGCTACTACTACGTGAGCGACTTCGGCACCAAGGGCAAGGCGGGCGGCGACATCACGTCGCTCTACGCGCAGGACAGCTGGACGATCAAGAACCGTCTCGTCCTGGATCTCGGCCTCCGCACGGAACACGAGATCGTGCCGTCGTTCCGGCCCGACATCAAGGCCGACGCGTTCAACTTCCCGTTCAGCCAGAAGATGGCGCCGCGCATCGGCGCGGCGTACGACCTGCTCGGCGACGGCCGCATGAAGCTGTCGGGCAGCTGGGGCCGCTACTTCGACTGGACGAAGTACGAGATCGCCCGCGGCTCGTACGGCGGCGACTACTGGCACATCTTCTACCGGTCGCTCGACACGACCGACATCGGCAGCCTGAACATCAACAACATGCCGGGCCGCGACCTCTGGGGCAGCTCGACGGGCTTCCGCGATCTGCGCTCGACGAACTTCGCGAACACCGACCCGAACATCAGGCCGATGTACCAGGACAGCACGAACATCGGCTGGGAGTACCAGGTCACGCCGACCACGGTGTTGAGCGTCAACTACATCCACAACAAGCTGACGCGCACGATCGAGGACTTCAGCGCGCTCATCAACGGCGACAACGTGTACGAGATCGGCAACCCCGGCGAGGGCATCGCGGCGACGTATCCGGCCTCCTATCCGAACACGTCGAACTTCGCGATGCCGAAGCCGGATCGCCAGTACGACGCGGTGGAGCTCAGCGTCAGCCGCCGCTTCTCGAATCGCTGGTTCGCGAGCGCGAACTACACGTGGAGCCGTCTCTACGGCAACTACACGGGGCTGGCCGACTCGGACGAAATCCTCACGCCGACGACCGGCGTGAGCTCCGGCACGACGCAGCAGTCCGGCGGCAGCATCGCGCGCACCGGCACCAACACCGGATCCGCGTACGACACGGACACGCTCCTGTACGACTCGCGCGGCAACGTCGGCGTCTACGGTCTGCTGCCGACCGACCGCACGAACGTCGGCAAGCTGTACGGCTCGTACACGGCGCCGTTCGGCACGCAGATCGGCCTTTCGCAGTACGTGGCGAGCGGCACGCCGATCTCGACGGTCGTCAACTCGCTCGACTTCGAGCCGCTGCTCGTGAACGGCCGCGGCGACATGGGCCGCACGCCGGTGTTGAGCCACACCGACCTGCTGGTGTCGCACGAGATCAGGCTGCCGAACAACAAGCAGCTGCGTCTCGAGCTGAACGTGCTGAACGTCTTCAACCAGAAGACGCCGACGCACATCTTCAACTTCCTGAACAAGGGCGCCCCCGGCGGCGCCAGCACGATTCCGTCCGACGCCATCGACATGTCGAGCGTCAACCTGCAGAAGGGCTACGACTACAACGCGCTGATCCTCGCGTCGGGTGAAGGCGCCAAGGCGTACGACCCCCGGTACGGCCAGCCGGACCTCTGGCAGACGGGCGCGCAGGGCCAGTTCAGCGTCAAGTTCATCTTCTAGCCGCGACACCTCTCGGATCACGACAGCGGGGAGCCTTTCGGGGCTCCCCGCTTCTTCTGTACGCGCGCCGGTCCGCCAGGCGGCGCGCCACGCCAGTCTGACGGCGCGACACGCCGGTCTGGCCGCGCGACACGGGGTCTGGCGCCACGATCGGCCCGTCTAACGACCCGCCACGCCCGATGTGCGGCCGCATCGAGGCCCCGACGACGCGTCACGCCCGCCTGGCGGGCAAATCGACCGCCTGCCGCAGTTCCACGCCCGATTCGCGCGTCCGCCGGTGCGGTGCTGTCGCATCGAGTCGCATGCCACTGGTTTGCACAGAAAACTAGAACAGTGTGAAAACATATGTAGCGATGTGATGTAGCCTCGTCGGTGACGCCGGGAATTCCTCCCGGCGATCGACAGCCCGCCGCTGCGCGGGCATGGAGGCAGTCATGCGGACCAGGGATCTTCGGCAACAGCAGACGTTCGAACGCGTGCGCGACTTCGGCGCCGCGCGCCGCGACGTGTTCCCGGCCTCGTCACCGGCCGGGAAACTGTTCGCGGCGGTCGGGAAGGCGGCGGACGAGCTCGACCAGCAGCTCTCGACTCCGGGGGTCGACCGGAGCGACGGCGTGGCCGTGGCGGACGCCGCGCGACAGGCGCTTCGCGAGAGGCTGACCGTCATCAAGACGATGGCGAAGGCGCTCGCACTCGACTCGCCGGGGCTCGACGAGAAGTTCCGCGAGCGACTGCACTGCAGCGACGCGCGGCTGCTCTACGTCGCGCGGGCGTTCGCGCGCGACGCGCGGCCGCTCGCGAAGCTGTTCATCGCCCACGACATGCCGTCGAATTTCCTCAATGCGCTCCAGGAGGAGATCGATGCATTCGTCGCCGCGATCCAGCCGCGGGCCTAGCGGCGTGACCGGTCCTTCTCGGCCCGGGTCGCCATCGACGCGACGGGGGAGAGGGGCCGGCGCGCCGTGCGGCACCTCGACGCCATCGTGCGGACGAAACTGCAGGGCGACGGCGCCGCGCTGGCGCTGTGGGCGGCCGCACGGAAACCGGAGTCGGCGCGCGCCA
>CAZOIK010000421.1:0-16412 GCA_964579765.1 uncultured Bifidobacteriaceae bacterium | reverse complement strand
GACCTTGTAGCGGTTGCGCACGGGCATGATGCCCAGCCCGGCGATGATGACCTCGCGGACGTTGTCGACGCCGGTGTGCGTGGCGGCGTCGATCTCCATCACGTCGATGTCGCGGCCTTCGGCGATCTCGACGCACGCGTCGCACGCGCCGCACGGATCGGCGGTCGGGCCCTGCTCGCAGTTCAGCGCGCGCGCGAGAATCCGCGCCGTCGTCGTCTTGCCGACGCCGCGCGGTCCCGCGAAGACGAACGCCTGCGCCAGCCGCCCGCTCGCGAGCGCATTGCGCAGCGTACGCGTCACGGCCTGCTGTCCGACGACGTCGTCGAACTTCTGCGGCCGCCATTTGCGCGCGATGACCTGGTATGACATTGGGATTGAGCGACGAACTACGGCGGACTCCACCGCGGCCCGGGAGGCCTGCGGCACATGTCAGGATCTGCTTAGCGCTGCTGCCTTCCGGCCCTGACGCGGTTCGCAGGCTGACATTGCACAGGGTCCGAGCCGCGGTGCAATCCGTCGGTCGAGTCTATCAAACGGCCACGTGCGTCGCGAGGAGCAAATACTTCGCCAGCACCTCTCCGACCACGACAGTAAAGAAGTCCACGTAGAGAATGCCGGTGGCCGACTGCGTCGATCGGATCTTCGCGGTCTCCCACGTGAGGTACGACAGCACGGCCGGGCCGGCCAGCCCGAACAGCACGCGCTGCCAGAAGAAGATGCCGGCAAGCGAGAAGATGTAGCGGCTGAAGTTGGGGCCGACGGTGGGCTCCCACGCCTCGATGCCGACGAAGATGGCCGCGCACACGACGAGGACGCGGACGATCATCGACGCCATGTGGACCTTGACGATCGACTGCAGATGCGACACCTGCAGCGACGGGATCACGAGGTACCAGTGGCCGAGGACCATCGCCGTGCAGGTGGCGCCCAGCAGGAACGCCGAGCTGAAAAAGCTCATGACGGCGACGACCTCGAGCCCGAACACGAGGGTGCCGCTGAACGCCTGCGCCAGCAGGGCGATCGCGCCCGCCGCGATCGCCGTGCCGGTGAGCCACGGGCGCAGCCACGCGAGCACGCGGCCGACGATCAGCCAATAGACGACGGTCGCCGCTTCGAACACGAGGAGCGCGCCGACGGCAATCCGGCCGGCGGTGTCGGCGGTCGTCTCGGGCGGGCGGAAGGCAAACGCCGCCACGACCAGCAGCGCCGCCATGCCCGCGTTGAACCGGAAGAACTTCACGCCCGCTTCGCGCGAGACGAAGACGAGCGAGAAGACGATGCCGATCGCTAAGTGCGCGAGGAAGAGAAAGAGGACCAACGGTCCTTACTTCAACCTCTTGTTGATCTCCGCCCAGTTGATCACGTTCCACCACGCGTCAACGTAATCGGGCCGGCGGTTCTGGTACTTCAGGTAGTAGGCGTGCTCCCAGACGTCAACGCCGAAGATGGGCTTCTTTCCTTCCATCAGCGGGTTGTCCTGGTTCGCCGTGCTCTCGATGGCGAGCTTGCCGCCGTTGTCCACGAGCCATGCCCAGCCGCTGCCGAACCGGCCGAGCGCCGCGGCCTTGAACTGCTCCTTGAACTTGTCGAAGCCGCCGAACGCGCCGTTGATCGCGTCCGCAATCGCGCCCGTCGGCGCGCCGCCGGCGTTGGGCGCCATGATCTGCCAGAACATCGAGTGGTTGATGTGGCCGCCGCCGTTGTTGCGCACGGCCGTGCGAACCGCCTCGGGCACGGTGTTGACGCCCTTGATCAGATCCTCGAGGCTCTTCGACTGCAGCTCCGGCGCTTTGTCGAGCGCGGCGTTCAGATTCGTCACGTAGGCGTTGTGATGCTTCCCGTGATGAATCTCCATTGTCATCTTGTCGATGTTCGGTTCGAGTGATTCGGGCGGATACGGGAGCGGGGGCAGCGTGAAAGCCATCGAGTTACCTCCAGGCAAGAGGGCAGACCGTCGGAGTCTGCACGGTTGGCGAGCCTGAAAGGCCCGCCCTACGAATCAGAGCGTCTTATGGAATCGAGAGCATGCGATCGAGCGCGACCTTGGTCCAGTGCTTCTCCGCGTCGGCGACGACAATGCGGTTGTGGACCTCGCCGGCGACCAGACCCTCGAGCGTCCAGAGCAGATGGTTCGGCGACACGCGGAACATCGTCGAGCAGAGGCAGCCGAACTGATCGAGCGAGAGCACCGTCCGCTCGGGCGCGACCTCGCGCGCGAGGCGGTTGACGAGGTGAATCTCGGTGCCGACCGCCCAGACCGATCCCGCGGGGCTGTTCTTCACGGTCCGGATGATGTACTCCGTCGATCCCGCGTCGTCGGCCGCCTGCACGACGTCCCACGGCACCTCGGGATGCACGATGACGCGAAGTCCGGGATGCTGCGCGCGCAGGTTTTCGATTTGCCGCACGGTAAAGCGCGTGTGGACCGAGCAGTGCCCCTTCCACAGGATGATGCGCGCGCGCTTGACGTCCTCGGGATCGAGGCCGCCGAAAATCTCCTCCGGGTCCCACACGACCATCTCGTCGAGCGGGACGCCCATCTTGAACGCCGTGTTGCGACCCAGATGCTGGTCGGGCAGGAACAGGACACGCTCGCCTCGCTCCCACGCCCACTTCAGCGCCGCCGCGGCGTTCGACGAGGTGCAGACGACGCCGCCGCGTTCGCCGCAGAAGGCTTTGATGGACGCGGCAGAGTTGATGTACGTGACGGGCACGACCGAGCCCACGCCCATCTGCTCGAGATCGTTCCAGCACATCTCGAGCTGTTCGGGCGACGCCATGTCGGCCATCGAGCAGCCAGCGGCGAGATCCGGCAGGATGACCTGCTGGTGCGGCGCGCTCAGTACGTCGGCGCTCTCCGCCATGAAGTGCACGCCGCAGAAGACGATGAACTCGGCGTCCGGATGCTTCGCGATTTCGCCGGCCAGCTTGAACGAGTCGCCGGTGTAGTCGGCGAACTTGATGACCTCGTCGCGCTGGTAGTGGTGCCCCAGGATCACGACGCGCCGGCCGAGCGCCTTGCGCGCGGCCGCGATGCGCGCGTCCATCTCCTCGTCCGACAGCCCCAGATACTGCTCAGGCAGAGGCTGGCGCTCGGACAAATGTTCCTTTTCGTAGGCCGTCAGGACAGGCAGCAGCGTGGCCATGGGTCCAAACCTTGATTATATCTAATCGATGTCGTGCAGACCTTTAGGTCTGCGTGCACGGCAGGCCTGAGGCCTGCACTACATGTGTCACGCGGGGGCGACGACGTTGTAGAAGGTGTCGCGTTCCACAGGCTCGCGGCCGGCGGCGCGAATCAGGCGGGAAATCTCGCGGGTCGTCATGGCCTCGGGCACCGTCGAGCCGGCCATGTGGTAAATCTTCTCTTCCTGCACGGTACCGTCGAGGTCGTCGGCGCCGAACCACAGGGCCGTCTGGGCCACCTCAACACCCGTCGCCACCCAGAACGCCTTGATGTGATCGACGTTGTCGAGCATCAGCCGCGACACGGCGTGCACGCGCAGCGTCTCGGCGGCGCTCGGCGCCGGCAGCTTCCGCAGCTGGTTGTTGTCGGGATGGAACGCCAGCGGGATGAACGCCTGAAACCCGCCGGTCCTGTCCTGCTGCGCGCGCGCGCGCAGCATGTGATCGACGCGCTCCTCGTTCGTCTCGATGTGCCCGTAGAGCATCGTCACGTTCGTCTTCATGCCGAGCCGATGCGCGAGGCCGTGAATCGAGAGGTAGCGATCCGCGTCCGCCTTGTCGTGGCAGATCTTCGCGCGCACGCGCTCTGCGAAGATCTCGGCGCCGCCGCCGGGCAGCGAGTCGAGTCCCGCGTCCATCAGCGCGCGCAGCACCTGCTCGTCGGTCATGCCGTAGAGCTCGGCGAAGAACGCGATCTCGATCGCCGTGAAGCACTTCAAGTGAATGTTTGGCCGGATGCGCTTGAAGCCGCGCAGCATGTCCGTGTAGTAGCTGAACGGCAGATCCGGGTGCAGTCCGTTGACGACGTGGACCTCGGTGAGCGGCTGCGCCGCGCGGCGCCGCAGCTTGTCCCACGTCTCGTCGAGCGACATGGTGTAGGCGTCGGCGTCGCCGGGTTTCAACCGCGCGAACGAGCAGAACATGCAGCTCGCGACGCAGACGTTCGTCGCTTCGATCCGGATGTTGTAGTTGTAGAACGCGCGCGCGCCGTGCCGCTTCTCGCGCTCGCGATTGGCGAGCCAGCCGAGCGTCAGGAGATCAGGCGTCTCGAACAGCCGGACGCCGTCCTCGAGCGTGAGACGGACCCCGGCGTCGAGCTTGTCGGCGATGTCGAGGAGGCCGGCGTTATGAAGGCGCTCACGCATTCGATCTAACTCCCGACACCCCACAACTGGACACGGAGCGAGCGGGCACGCGGGCCGTCGAGCTCGGCCATCAGAATCCGCTGCCACTGGCCGAGCACCACTTCTCCGCCGCTGACCTGCAGCGTCAGGCTGTGACCGAGCAGGAGCGCGCGCAGGTGTGAGTCCGCGTTGGCGCGATCGCAATCGGAGTGATCCGGGTTGTTGTGCAGCCACTCGGCGTCGCGCGCGACCATCTCCTCGAGAAACCGCTTGATGTCGGAGAGCAGCGCCGTCTGGAATTCGTTGATGAAGAGCGCGCAGGTCGTGTGCATCGACCAGAGGTTGACGAGCCCTTCCTTGATGTTGAACGTCCGCACGAACTCCATGACCCGATTGGTGAGATCGACCAGCTCGATGCGCTCGTCGGTCGCAATCACGATCGTCTCACCGTGGATCGTGAGACCGCCAGTCTTCGCGGACGCGACCTCTTCGACGGGCCGTTCGCGGACGGTGACGGTCGAGCTCTTGCTCATGAAAGTCCTCTCGAATGTTGAAGTTACTAGCACACGATCGAGTTATGTTACGCACAACCGCGCGCCAGTCGCAACACTGGCTTATACTCAGGTCCGCACAAACGCACTCCCGGCGGCCGAGCGGAAGTGGGTGAAAAGCCCACACGGTCTCGCCACTGTAAGCGGGGAGCGGCGTGTCATCGCTCAGACGAGCAGTCACTGTCTCGCCGATGCTCCGGTCGATCGCAGGGAGCCTAGGCGGATGGGAAGACGGACACGTCGCGTCGATCCGCGAGTCAGGACACCTGGCCATCGGGAGCGTTCTTTTCTCGGCGCGACAGACGCCGAAAGGAGCCCGATGCCGTCATCGCCCTCGTCCGTTCTCTCGTTCTCGCTCCTCACCCTCGCCCTCGCCAGCTCCACCGTCTTCGGCGCCGGCTCGCTCTCCGGTGTCGTCGTCGATCGGACCGGACGTCCGCTGCCGCGCGCTGAAGTACGCGCGCTCGACGCCGGCGGCGAGACGTCGCACACCTTCGCGGACGAAGCGGGACGCTTCGAGATCGCAGCCACGCCGTCCTCGCCCGGCTGCCGCGTGTCCGCGTCGCTCACCGGCTTCGAACCGGCGGCCGTGCCGTGCTCCGACGCGCCGCTGACGATCGTCCTCGAGGTCGCGCCAATCGCAGAGACGGTCGTCGTGACGGCGACGCGCACCGAAGCGCCCGCCAGCCAGGTCGGCGCGAGCGTGACCACGTTCACGGCGGAGGATCTGGAAGAGCGACAGCAGCCGCTCGTCGCCGATCTGCTGCAGACCTCACCCGGCGTGATGGTGCTTCGCACCGGCACGCCGGGATCGGTCACGTCGCTCTTCGTCCGCGGCGGCGAGAGCAACTACAACAAGGTGCTGCTCGACGGGATTCCGCTCAACGAGCCGGGCGGCACGTTCAACTTCGGCAACGTGACGACTGAGGGCCTGGAACGCGTCGAGATCGTCCGCGGCGCACAGTCGGCGCTCTTCGGATCCGACGCGATGGCGAGCGTCATCCAGCTGGTGTCGAAGCGCGCGGACCGGCGTGATCCGCAGCCGCACGTCTCGGGCTTCGTCGAAGGCGGATCGTTCGGCACCTCGCGAGGCGACGCCAGCGTGTCGGGCGCGTCCGGGCGGCTCGACTACGCGCTCGGCGCCGCCGGGTTGACGACCGACAACCAGGTGCCGAACGACAGCTACGACAACTCGACCGTCTTCGCCAACGTCGGCATCACGCTGGACGATCGCACGACGCTGCGCGTGATCGGACGCGGCGAATTCGAGCGCACCGGCACGCCGGGACAGACGGCCTTCGAGCGGCCAGACCTCGACGCCTTCTTCAAGCGCCACGACGGCGTCGCCGGCGTCTCGTTCGACCAGCAGGCCACGCCGACGTTCCGCCAGCGCGCGAGCTACTCGGTGAGCCTGTCGAATCAACAGTCAACGGATCTCGTCGCCGACCCTCCGTACACACCGTCGTTCGGTGGCGCGCATGCGCCGTTCGCGTTTTCAGACTTCACGTTCGACAGCCTGACGAAGCTGCAGCGTCATCACGCCAGCTATCAGGCCGACTGGAAGCTGGCGAACGACGCCGCACACGGCAGCCAGATGTTGACGCTGCTCGCGGACTGGGACGGCGAACGCGCGGAGCTCGACGATCGCCTCGCGGGGACGACGACGTCGCCGTCGCGCGACAACTTCGGCTGGTCGATCGAGCATCAGGCGCTGTGGCCGCGCGTGTTCGTCACCGCCGGCGGCCGCATCGAGAAGAACGCGAGCTTCGGCACCGCCGCCGTTCCACGCGGGTCGATTGCCGTGATCGTGCATCAGGGCAACGCCGGCCCTGCTGTGCTCGGAACGACGACAGTGCATGCGAACGCGGGCCTCGGCATCAAGGAGCCGACGCTGCTGCAGTCGTTCAGCCTGTCGCCGTACTTTCTCGGGAACCCGGGTCTGAAGCCGGAGCGCGCGCGCACGGCGGAGGTTGGCGTCGAGCAACGGTTCGCGGCCGATCGCGTCAAGATCACGGCCACGTGGTTCGACAACGAGTATCGCAATCTGATCACCACCGTCACGACCGATCCGGTGACGTTCGCGTCCGAGTATTTCAACATCGGCCTGACCCGCGCGCATGGCCTGGAGACGGCGCTCGAGGTCGCGCCGCACCGCAACCTGCGCGGCCGCCTCGGCTACACGTATCTCGACTCGGTCATCGTGGACAGCACGTCGGAGTTCAGCCCGGTGCTGCAGGCCGGGCAGCCGCTGTTCCGCCGGCCGACGCACTCCGGCTACGCCTTGCTGACGTGGCACGACACGCGGCTGACGATCGATCTGGACGGCGTCTTCGTCGGCCACTACGTGGACAGCGACTTCGTCTCGCTCGTCCCGCCGCTGCTCGTCGGCGGCGGCTTCTCGACGTGGAACGCGCGCGGGGCGTACAAGCTGACGGCGAAGCTGTCGGCCACGGTGGCCGTGGACAACCTGACGAACGCGATCTACATGCAGCCGCTCGGCTACCCGGCGCTCGAGCGGGCGTGGCGGGGCGGACTGCGGGTGAGGTTTTGAGAAATGTCAACCGCTGAGGTTTTCTTATGAATGCTCGGCGTCCTCGGCGGTGGCGAGTTTCATGCTGAAGGCCCATGACCTTTCGTTCGCCTACCGCCGCGGCACGCCCGTCGTGGACGGCGTGTCGGTGTCGATCGCACGCGGATCGATCGTCGGGCTCATCGGGCCGAACGGGTCGGGCAAGACGACGCTGCTGCGGCTGCTGAACGGCACGCTGGCGCCGGGGCGGGGGACCGTCTCGCTCGACGGGGCGCCGCTCTCCACGTTCTCGCGCCGCGACCTCGCCCGGCGCATCGCCGTCGTTCCGCAGGAGACACAGGTGACGTTCGACTTCAGCGCGATGGAAATCGTGCTGATGGGGCGCTACGCGCATCTCGGCGCGTTCGCGCTCGAGGGCCCCGACGACGTCTCGATCGCGCGCGCCGCCCTCTCCGCCACCGGCACGGCCGAACTCGAGACGCGGCAGTTCGCGACGCTGAGCGGCGGCGAGAAGCAGCGCGTCGTCATCGCGAGCGCGCTCGCGCAGGCGTCCGACATCCTGCTCCTCGACGAACCGACGACCGCGCTCGACGTCGGTTTCCAGTTCGAGATCACGTCGCTGCTCGCCCGCCTCAACCGCGATCAGCAGACGACCATGGTGGTGTCCACGCACGACTTGAATCTGGCGGGCATGCTCTGCACGGAACTGGTGCTCATGAAATTGGGACGCGTGCTCGCGCAGGGCGCGACACGCGACGTGCTGACGGCGGCGAACATCCGCGCGCTGTACGGCATCGACGCGGACGTGGCCGTCCACCCGCGTGCCGGTCATCTGACGGTGGTGCCGCTTGCGCGCGCGGACTGACGTCCGCGCCCGGCTGGCGCTGACGCTTGTCGGCTTCGGCGCGCTGACGGTCCTCGTCGTGCTGCTGGCGCCGCTCGCGGGCAGCACGACGATTCACCTGTCGCGCGTCTTCGATCGGTCGATTCCGTTCGCGGACAACGTGGACGCGCAGGTGTTCTTCATCGCGCGGCTGCCGCGCGTCGCGGCCGCGGCCGTCGTCGGCGCGGGCCTCGCGATGTCGGGCGTCGTGTTCCAGGCGTTGCTGCGCAATCCGCTCGCGGCGCCCGACACGCTCGGCGTCTCCGCCGGCGCGACGCTCGGCGCGATGCTCGCGCTGACCGCCCACTCGGACTTCACCCTGCTCGGCGTCTCCGTTGTCCCGCTGACGAGTTTTGCCGGCGCGATTGGGGCCCTAGTGATCGTCTTCGGGCTCTCGCTCGCCAGACGCCGGGGCACGTCGAGCACCGTGCTGCTGCTCGGCGGGATCGCGATCGCGGCCTTGTTGAATGCCGCGGGCCGATTCATTCAGTACCTCGCCGACGTCACCGACACGTTCCGCACCGTGCAGTGGCTGATGGGATCGCTCGACGTCGGGAGCTATTCGCCAATCGTGGCGTCGCTCGTACCGTTCGGCATCGCGTGCGTCGGCTTCGCGACGCTGCCTCGCGTGCTGGATCTCGTGAGCCTCGGCGAGGACGCGGCCGAGGCGCGCGGCGTGGACCTTGTGCGGACGGAGCGCGTCGCGCTGGTCAGCGCCTCGCTCTCGGCCGGCGCGGCCGTCTCGCTGGGCGGCCCTGTCCTCTTCGTCGGCATCATCGTCCCGCACATGGTCCGGCTGATTGTGGGCGCCGACCACCGGCTGGTGCTGCCCGCATCGGCGCTCTTCGGCGCGTCGTTCCTCATCGTGTGCGACCTGATCGCGCGCACCATTGTCGCGCCGGTCGAGATGCCGGTCGGCATCATCACGGCAATCATCGGAGGGCCGTTTTTCCTGTGGCTGTTGTTTCGAGGACGATGATCGCATCCGATGTCGGGCGGCCCTTTCAGGGCTGCCGCCGGAGCACCGGCGGCCCTAGAAGGACCGCCCTACTGCTGCTATTGCTGCTGCCGGCACTCCTCTCCGCGGACGCGCGGCGGATCATCTCGATCATCCCTTCAACCACCGAGATGCTGTTCTCCATGGGCGCGGGCGACCGCGTGATCGCGATCGGCACCTACGACCGCCATCCGCCGGAGGCGCAGCACCTGCCGCGCGTGGGCGCGCTCGTGGATCCGAACGTCGAGCAGATCCTGCAGATGCGCCCCGACCTCGTCGTGCTGTACGGCACGCAGACGGAGCTCAAGCGCCGGCTCGATCGCGCGAAGATCCAGTACTACTCGTACGAGCATCACGGTCTCGCCGACATCACACAGACGATCCGTACGCTCGGCTTGCGCGTCGGCGTCGGCCCGGCCGCGAACGCGCTGGCGTCCCGCATCGAGCGCCAGCTTGCCGACATCCGGGCCCGGGTCGCCGGAGCGAGGCGGCCGAAGACGCTGCTCGTGTTCGGCCGCGAGCCGGGCTCGCTGCGCAACATCGCCGCAAGCGGCGGGGTCGGCTTTCTGCACGACATGCTCGACATCGCAGGCGGCGACGATGTGCTGGCCGACATTCGTCGTCAGTCCGTGGACATGACAACCGAGATGGTGTTCGCGCGTGCGCCCGAGGTGATCGTCGAGCTCCGCTATACGAGCGAAGAGATCAAGGCCGCGGATCTCGCGCAATGGAACCGGCTCGGCGCCGTGCCGGCTGTCAGAAACCATCGCGTGATCGCGCTCACGGGCGACGAATTCGTCGTCCCCGGCCCGCGCGTGGCCGACGCAACACGCCGCTTGGCCGCTGCTCTGCATCCTGAGGTCCGGTGGTGATTCCGAGGATCGCTCGTCACGAAGACGCGAGATGAACACGAACTCGTATGTGCCTCGAGATTCCTTATGCCGAAATGTCTAATTTCCTGGTCGTCCGGCAAGGACAGCGCGTGGATGGTGCACGTGCTGCGGCAACGCGGCGAGTTCGAGCTCGGCGGCGTGCTGACGACGGTGAACGAAGCGCACCGGCGCGTCGCGATGCATGCGGTGCGCGTGGAGTTGCTGCAGGCGCAGGCCGACGCGCTTGGGCTGCCGCTCTGGCAGGTGCCGATTCCGTCTCCGTGTCCGAACGAGGTCTACGAGCGTGCGATGGCCGGGGCGGTCGCGCGCGCCGTTGCCGAGGGATTCACGCACATGGCGTTCGGCGATCTTTTTCTCGAAGACATCCGCCGCTACCGTGAAGACAAGCTCGCCGGCTCCGGCCTGACGCCCGTCTTTCCGCTTTTCGATGTGGACACGGCGAAGCTCGCGCGGGAGATGGTGGCGAACGGACTGAGGGCGCGGCTGACCTGCGTGGATCCGAGAGCGCTCAATCGGGCGTTCGCCGGCCGTGACTTCGACGCGGCGCTGCTCGACGACCTGCCGCCGGCCGTCGATCCCTGCGGCGAGCGCGGCGAATTCCACTCGTTTGCCTATGCCGGTCCGATGTTCTCGCGGCCGATTGCGATCAGATCCGGCGACATCGTCGAACGCGACGGCTTCGTCTTCGCCGACGTGCTTCCAGATCCCCCAATCACCAAATCCCGATCACCAAATCCCGATCACCAAATCACCAAATCACCAGATGAGTAAATTCCCGTCTCGCATCGTCTGCCTGACGGAAGAAACCACCGAGACGCTGTATCTGCTCGGCCAGGGCCATCGCATCGTCGGCGTGTCCGGCTACACGGTGCGTCCGCCCGAGGCACGCGAGAAGCCGAAAGTCTCGGCATTCATCAACGCACGGTTCGACAAGATCGTCGCGCTCGCGCCCGACCTCGTCCTGGCCTTCTCGGATCTCCAGGCCGACCTGACCGCGGAGCTGGTGCGCCGCGGACTGAACGTCGTCACGTTCAACCAGCGAAGCGTCGCCGAGATTCTGCAGACGATCCGGATGCTGGGCGGGCTGGTCGGCTGCCAGGGCGAGGCCGAGGCGCTCGCGGAGCGGTTGAACGCCGGGCTCGAGCAAATCGGGATGGCGGCGGCGGGCTTTCGGCGCCGGCCGCGCGCGTTTTTCGAGGAGTGGGACGATCCGCTTATTTCGGGCATCCGCTGGGTCGAGGAGCTCGTACGCATTGCGGGCGCCGACCCGGTGTTTCCCGAGCTGGAAGGTTGCGGTCTCGCGAAGGATCGCATCGTCGATCCCGCCGAGGTCGTGCGCCGCGATCCGGAAGTGATCTTCGCGTCGTGGTGCGGGAAGAAGATGAGGAAGGCGACGATTCAGAACCGGCCGGGCTGGGATCGCGTCGCCGCCGTGCGCGACGATCGGATCTTCGAGATCAAATCGACATACATCCTCCAGCCCGGGCCCGCTGCGCTGACCGACGGCGTCGCGCAGCTGCACGCGCACCTCGCGCGGCTCACTTCCTGAGCATCGCCTGGCTCCACCAGACGAAGTAGCTGCCGAAGGCGATCGCAATCGCGATCTTGATCCACTGGATGATGATTTCGTGCCGGCTCATGGGGGCCTAGGCCCGCCGGCCGCCGAAGATCGACGCAGTCGTCACCAGCTTCTGACGTCCCTGGCGCTTCGCCTTGTCGTTGTCCTCGAACTCGAAGCTGCCTTCGCGCAACTCCAGAATCGCGACGTCGGCCGGCGCGCCGACCGCGAGTGTCCCGAGGCCCGTGAACGCGGGAAGCGTCTTCGCGGCGTTCACCGTCGCGCAGGCGATTACGCGATCGAGCGGCATCCCGAGCATCAGGAACTTCGACAGCACGTTGGCGAAGTTGAACACCTGATCGGTGCGCGCGGCCTGGCCCCAGTCGGTCGAGATCGTGTCGGGCACAACCCGCGCGTCGAGGCCGTGCTGGAGCGTCGCCCACGTGAAATGCGACAGCCGGCCGTTGCCGAAGTCGAACCACACGCCCCTCTTGCGCGCATCAACGACGGCCGGCAGCAGCTTGCCCGAATCGTCGAAGATCGCGTTCGGCGGCGGCGCATACATGTGCGTGACGATGTCGCCGGCTTTGAGGATCGCGAGGATGTCTGGCAGCGGCGATGCGGTCTGGCCCATGTGGATCATGATCGGAACGCCGAGCGGCCGCGCGACCGACTGCGCGCGCCTCAGCGCCTCGACGTCGTTCTTGCCGGCGACGTTGTTCGACAGCCGCGCCTTGATACCGACGACGACGTCGCGATGCCGCTCGATGGCCGCTCGCGCCGCGGCGGCGTCCACGTTGGCGAGATCCATCAGATCGCCTTCGGGAATGATGCCCTTCCGGCCGATGTTGACGAACACGCGCATCCGGTTGGGCGCGGCCTTCGCGTTCGCCACCACCTGATCGATGCCGTCGGCGCCGGCCGAACCGGCGTCCACGAGCGACGTGACGCCGTCGGCGAGACACAGCCCGCCGTCCTCTTTCTCGCGGCCGGCATGGGTGTGGATGTCGATGAGGCCGGGCACCACGAGCTTGCCGGACGCGTCGATCGTGTCGGCCGCACTCGCCGCCGGGACGTTCGGCCGCACGGCGGCGATCTTCCCGCCGGCGATGGCGACGTCGGCCACGCGGTCGAACCGGCGCGCGGGATCGATCACCCGTCCGCCTTTGATCAGCAGGTCGTACTGCGCGGCGCGCAGCTCGGGCAGGCGGGCGAAACGGGAGGCGGCCGCGGCGCCGGCGGCGGCGATGAAGTGTCGGCGAGTCAACATGACGGGATTTTATAGCGATTAGATAGGGTGCTGGGGCGATCAAATAAGGTGCTGGCCGCCTTTGACCACGGTGACTGTCGTGAGGCGCTGCGTGCCGACGCGTGTCGCGTGGTCGTTGTCGACGAACTCGAACCGGCCCTGCTGCAGTTCCATCACGGCGACATCCGCCACGGCGCCGGGGCGCAGCGTGCCGAAGCCGCGGAACGCGGGCATCGAGATGGCGGCGTTGGCGGTGACGCACGCAATCGCGCGATCGAGGGGCATGCCGAGCATCAGGAACTTCGACATCACGGTGCCGAGGTTGAAGATCTGATCCGTCCGCCCCTGCGGCACCCAGTCGGTGGAGATCGTATCGGGCCACAGACCCGCTCGCGTGGCGCGCTCGGCGACGTTCCAGGTGATGTGTTTGTTCAGGCCGTTGCCGACGTCGAACCGGATGCCGCGCCGGCGCGCATCGAGCACGGCGGGCAGCAGGCGGCCGTCAGCGCCGAAGACGCCGTGCGGCGGCGGCGAGTAGATGTGCGTCACGATGTCCCCCGGCTTGAGCACCGCGAGGAGCTCGGGCAACGGCGTCACGGTCTGCCCCATGTGGATCATGATAGGCAACCGCAGCGGGCCGGCCACCGACTGCGCAAGCTTCAGCGCCGGCAGATCGTTCTTCCCTGCGATGAAGTCCGACAGGCGGGCCTTCACGCCGACGACGACGTCGCGATGGCGTTCGATGGCGGCACGCGTCGCAGCCGCATCGACTTTTCCGAGGTCGTTCAACTCGCCGTTCCGCTGATCGTTGCCGGTTCTCGAGATGTTGATCAGCAGGCGCATCCGGTTCGGCGCCGCCTTCGCCACCTCCACGCCGTCGTCGATGTTGTCGGATCCGCGCGAGCCCGCATCGACAATCGACGTGACGCCGTCGGCCAGGCACAGCGCGGCGTCGTCTCGTTCGCGGACTGCGTGCGTATGGATGTCGATGAGCCCTGGCACGACAAGCTTTCCCGACGCGTCGATCACGTCGGTCGCGCGCGACGGCGCGATCGCCGGCTCCACGGCCGCGATCTGTCCGCCGCGAATCGCCACGTCAGCGGCGCGATCGAGCCTTGACGAGGGATCGATCACCCGTCCACCGCTGATCAGCAGGTCGAATTCGTCAGCGCGCAGATCCGGAGCGGCCGCGAACGCGGCGGAGAGCGCGATGAAACGGCGGCGCGACAGCACGGCGGCATTATAGCCATGGCGAGTTGCAGATTTCGTCGCCCGATCACGAATCGCGTCGATCGACTTCTGAAGCGTCTGCCTTACGAAATCAACCGCTGCGCTTCCCCGTTTGTGATCTGAATGCTCCGCACGGCGCACGAGTCCGCCCGAATTCCCGCCTGTTCGCGCGTGGCCGGAATATTGCCTCTCTGATCCTCGCGTTTCTTCCTGGAGCGATGCGATGTCAGATACGAGCGATCCAGTCACTCGGCGCGGGTTCTGCGCCGGCGCGTGCTACATGGCGTCGGGAGTCGCGCTCGCCGCACTGTTCTCCTCCTGCGGCTCCGGCTCGCCGTCCTCGCCGTCCGGGTCAGGCTCGAGCAGCCCCGTGACCGATCTGGCGGTGGTGAACGGCAGCTTCAACGGCTCTGCCGTGCAGGTGACAGCGTCTGCTCCGCCGTTGACGGACGTCGGCGGCGCCGCGCTCGTGCAGTCGATCGCCGGCGCGTTTCTACTCTCGCGCGCGAGCGCGACGACGTTCACCGCGATCGACGCGGTCTGCACGCACGAAGGCTGCACCGTCACCGGCACCGACGGCACGGTGTACGTCTGCCCGTGTCATGGCTCGCGCTACAGCCGGACGGGACAGGTGGTCCTCGGGCCTGCGCCGGCCTCGCTCCGGCAGTACGCCACGACGTTCGACAACGGCGTCGTGACGATCGCCATCTGACCTGACGACATGCCGCAGCTGCACCCGGACATCGATCACCTCGTGCGCCGCGCCGGCTTCGGCGTGAGCGTGACGGAGCTCGACGTGTTCGCCGACATGTCCACGGACGACGCGGTGGACTACCTCGTTGACTACGAAGGCCGGCCCGACGACGTGGACCAGCGCATCGGACGGCCCGATCTGGCGCAAGTCTCGACGCGCGACGGCTTCACGCCCGACGTCAACATCGACGACGCGCGGCAGCGGTGGATGTTCCGGATGATCCACTCGCGCCGGCCGCTCCAGGAGAAGATGGCGCTCTTCTGGCACAACCACTTCGCGACGGCGTACAGCAAGGTCAGCGCGGATTCGGGAGACATACAGGCCGCGAAGATGTTCGCGCACACGCCAACAGGCGCGCTGCGCGGACCGCAGGGCCAGATCGAGCTGTTCCGGCAGTACGCGCTCGGTAACTACCGCGATCTGCTGCTGCAGGTCGCGATGGACCCGGCGATGCTCATTTGGCTCGACGGCAAGAGCAACACGCGCGCGAAGCCGCAGGAAAACTTCGGGCGCGAGGTCATGGAGCTGTTCACGGTCGGCGTCGATCACTACACCGAGCCCGACGTCTACGCGGCCGCGCGCGTCTTCTCCGGCTGGAACCTCCGTAAGTCGGAGGCATACGACGCCAACAACCCGAATTCGTATCAGGAGTTCGTCTACAACGGCGACCAGCACGAGGTCACGGACAAGACGTTCTCGTTTCCGATCTACAGCAGCGGGGAGAAGACGATCCCCGCGCGCAGCGAATCGGCCGGGATGCAGGACGGCGTCGATCTCGTCACCGCGCTTGCGACGCACCCCGAGACCGCGCGGCGCCTGGCCCGGAAGTTCTGGAGCTTCTTCGTCAGCGACCTTTCCGCGCCCGACCCGGCATTTGTCGATGCGGCCGCGTCGGTCTATCTGCAGAACGGCACGGAGATCAGACCGATGGTGCGTTACATCCTGTCGTCGCCCTGGTTCACGAGCCCGTCGGCGTACTTCGCGCGCTACTCGTGGCCGGCGGAGTTCGTCGCGCGCGCGATCAAGGAAGTGGGATGGCAGGGCTTGTCGCTCGACCAGACCAAGTCGCCGATGACAAACATGGGCATGCTGCTGTTCGAGCCTCCCAACGTCGGCGGCTGGCCGGTCGGCGCCGCGTGGATCTCCACGGCGACGATGCTGGCCCGCAGCAACTTCGCGGCGGCGCTGGTCGCCAGCCAGAAGACCTATCTCGCGGCCGACATGCAGCCGAATGCCTCGTCGGCCTCGGGACTGCTGGCCGCGATGCTCGATCGCATCACGCCGGCGCCGCTCGACAACGCGCCGCGGCAGGCGCTGACGTCCTATCTGCTCGCGGGAGGCTCGTGGTCGGGCAGCACATCGCAGGTGACCACGAGAGCCGCCGGCCTGGCGCGGCTGCTCGTCGGCTCGGCGGAGTACCAGCTTGTCTAGGACGGAGTCGGACATGCGTCTTTCTC
>CAZOIK010000420.1:0-3277 GCA_964579765.1 uncultured Bifidobacteriaceae bacterium | reverse complement strand
GGCCACGGCCGCGGCCGTGCCGGGACCGCTGAGCGCGCGTCCGCGGAAGAGCGCGGCGTAGCGCGACGTCAGCGCGTCGAGCGCGCGCGTCGAGGCCGCGGCATCTGCCGCCGACGCCACCGCGCCGATGGACACCGCCCCGCCGCCGGCCGGCGTCACGCGCTCTACGGCCGCGACCGCCGCGGCCGCGACGTCGGAGCCGGAGCCGACCGGAACCGACGCACGCGACGCGACAGCGCCACTCTCGTCCACCGCCAGCGCCGTGACGACGCCGTCGTGTACGTCAACGCCAATCATCATCCGGCGAGATCTCCCTCGCCCACCGACTCGCCGGTCCAGTCGCTGTGCAGGTGCAGCTTGCGGCCGTCAACGGGCAACACGGCGACGCCCTCCGGATCCGGATGAAAGAGCGCGCGATCGATTCGGTCAACCAGCGTGCGCAGCTGCCGCTCGTCGGGCGCGTGGATCACCAGCACGCCGCTCGTCTCGCCGGGCGGAAACCGCCGGTCGTCCAGGTAGTCGCGATCCATCGTCACGAGGGTGCGCCGCAGGTCGTGCGCGAGGCGATAGTGCCGGAGGTCGGGCGCGCGGCGCAGTTCTTCCTCTTCGAGCACGAAGAGCACGTCCCAATGGAGCCGCTGGCGCATGTGGCTGACGAGGCCGGCAGGGACGTTCGCGTCGGCGTAGATGCGCGGCCGCGGCGACAGGCGTTCGGCATGCGGCGCGAGCTCGGAAGACAACGTCCCCACGTCGAAAATAGCTTAACATTTCGGGCGTGACGCCCGAGGAGACCTACCTGTGGATCGCCGGCGGGGCCGTAACGGCCGTCGTCGTGCTCGTCGTCTGGCTGGCGGCGCGGAAGGGGCGGCCGTTCACCACCGGCGACGTCTTCCGCGCGAGCCGGTGGAGCTCGGGCAACCGCCTGTTTCCCACGCAGGTCGCCGTCACGCGCGACAGCGTCGTGCAGTACACGCCGCGGTGGATCGGCCATCACGAAGAGGTCATCCACATCGCGCACGTCGCCTCGGTGAAGATTTCCGCGGGCGCGCTGCTGTCGGATCTGGAGATCGAGACCAGCGGCGGCTCCGATCCCATCCGATGCCACGGCCATCGCAAGGCCGACGCGGTGAAGATCAAGAGCCTCATCGAACAGTACCAGGGCGCGTACTACCGGAATCGTCCCGTTTAGCCGATAACGTAATCGCCGAATGGACGATCTCACCTTCAGCGCGAAGCGCGCCAGCGCAGCCGCGCCTGCCCCTGACCTCGATGCACGGTTCCGCACGCTGGTGCAGTCGCCGCTCCGCGCCGGCATCCTGCGCTACCTGAACTCGCGCCCCGACGAGAGCTTCGACGTCGAGCAGTTGATGCAGACGTTCGGGCGACTGCGGCTCGACGTGGAAAACTGCGCGCGCGAGCTCGTGGACTTCGGCGTCGCCGAACAGATCCCCGGCGACCCGCCGCGCTACATGAGCCGCCGCACGCCGCAGCTGGCGGACATTCTCGATCAGTTCATGGAGCGGCGCGCGACAGTAAGCAGCGAGGACCAGTCGCCGTCCGTGCAGCGCTTCCGCGAGATGATCGGCAAAGACGAGAAGATGCTGATCGTCTTCGAGTGGATCCGCACCGCGGCGAAGTCGGACATCTCGGTCCTCGTCCTCGGCCCCACCGGATCGGGCAAGGAACTCGTCGCCCGGATGATTCACGAGCTCTCGCGCCGCAGCGACTCCAAGTTCCAGGCGGTCAACTGCGCCGCGCTGCCCGACACGCTGTTCGAATCAGAGATCTTCGGCTACGAGAAGGGAGCGTTCACCGGAGCGCACGATCGCAAGCCGGGACGCCTCGAGCTGGCCGACGGCGGCACGCTGTTTCTCGACGAAATCGGCGACATGTCGCTCATGGCGCAGGCCAAGCTGCTGCGCGTGCTCGAAGAGCGGCGCTTCGAGCGCCTCGGCGGCAGCAAGTCGATCGCCGTGGACTTCCGCCTGATCTCGGCGACCAACCGCCCGCTCGAGCAGTTCGTGCGCGACGGCCGGTTCCGGGAAGATCTCTACTACCGGGTCAACGCGTTCGCCATCCGGCTGCCGTCCCTGCGCGAACGGCAGGTGGACATCCCCGTGCTCGCGCAGCGCTTCCTCGCGCGGTACTGCGCCGCACAGGGCCTGCCGCTCGACAGTAAGGCGTTCTCGCGCGAGGCCCTGGATCTGCTCATCGGCTACCACTGGCCGGGCAACATCCGCGAGCTCGAGAGCACCGTGTCGCGGGCGGCGCTGTCGGCGCCTGGCCGCGCGATTCGCGCGCAGGACATCGAGTTCCTCCACGCGCAGACGCCGATCGTGCACGCCAGCGGCGAGCGCCTGCCGTCGCTGGCCGAAGCCGAGCGCGCGCACATCGTCCGCGTGCTCGAAGCTGTGGACTGGAACAAGAAGGAAGCGGCGCGCGTGCTCGACATCAGCCGCGGGACGCTCTACCGCAAAATCCTGGAGTACCAGCTCGAGCCGGAGGTGAAACCTGCCGCCAGCCGCCGGAACCGCGACGTAGATACGTAAAGCCAAACGCATGAGCTTGGCTTACAATCACGGGAGTTACGCGGCTCCCCCCGCGGCTCATCCATGAAAGACCTCCCCGTCGCGGGACGGATCTACGTCGCCGCGACCTGCGTCGCCGGCGCACTGGTGGCGGCTTGGTACGCGCCACACTCCCTGCAGCATCCGGGACTCTTCCTCGCATTGCTCGTGTGCTCCTCGGTCGCCTCCGCGCTGAAAGTCAGCCTGCCCCTGGCCACCAGCGGGTCCACGATGTCGATCTCCTACGCGGTGGACTTCGCCTCGCTGCTCCTGCTCGGCGCCAACGAGACGATGCTCGTCGCGGCGACGAGCGCGTGGAGCCAGTGCACCTTCCGCGTGCAGAGCAAGTCGCCGGCGTACCGGACGCTCTTCAGCATGGCCTCGCTCGTGCTGACCGTGAAGTTCGCCGGGGTGGTCTACGGCTGGCTCGGTGGATCGTCCGGCGAGGCCCCAATCCTCCTCAGTACGATCGCCAAACCGCTGGTCGGCGCCGCAACCGCCTACTTCATCGGCAACACGGCGCTCATCGCGACGGCCATCGGCCTCTCGACGAACCAGCGCATTCTCAAGGTCTGGAACGAGAACTTCCTGTGGAGTGCGCCCAGCTACTTCGTCGGCGCGCTCGCGGCGGCGGCCGCGGCGTGGGTGATCCAGCGCGGCGGCTACGCGACGGCCTGGCTGACGGCGATGCCGGTCTACCTGCTCTACCG
>CAZOIK010000419.1:0-1926 GCA_964579765.1 uncultured Bifidobacteriaceae bacterium | reverse complement strand
TGCGCAGCTGATCGCGGAAGTCCTCCAGCGTGAAGTCGTCACGCCGGATCTTCTCCTCGAGCTTCTCCGCGTCCTCGAGCGAGACGGCCTCTTCCGCCCGCTCGATGAGCGACAGCACGTCGCCCATGCCGAGCACCCGCGACACCACGCGCTCGGGGTGGAACGGCTCGAGATCCTCGAGCCGTTCGCCGCTGCCGGCGAACGCAATCGGCACGCCGACGACCGATACCCCCGACAGCGCCGCGCCGCCGCGCGCGTCGCCGTCCATCTTCGTGAGCACCACGCCGCTGACGCCGACGCGCCGGTTGAACTCGCCGGCGCTCTTGATCGCGTCCTGGCCGGTCATCGCGTCGGCGACGTACAGCTTGTCGGACGCGTTGGTCACGTCGCGAATCGCGACGAGCTCGTCCATCAGCTCGTCGTCGATGTGCAGACGGCCGGCCGAATCGACGATCACCGTGTCGAAGCCGAGATTGCCGGCTTCGGCCAGCGCGCCCTTCGCGCGCGCCACCGGGTCCATCTGGCCCGGCGGGTCGAACACGCGCACCGAGGCCTTCTGTCCGACGACATTCAGCTGCGCGATGGCCGCCGGCCGCTTGACGTCGGTCGAGACGAGCAGGGGGTGCCGTCCCTGCTTCGTCAGCCACTTCCCGAGTTTCCCCGCCGTCGTCGTCTTGCCGGCGCCCTGCAGCCCGAGCAGCAGGATGACGCGGGGCCGCTGGCTCGACGGCGGCAACCCGCCCTGCGTGTCGCCGAAGAGGGCGAGCATCTCGTCGCGGACGATCTTGACGACCTGCTGCGACGGCGACAGGCTGCGGAGCACGTCCTGCCCCATCGCCCGGTCGCGCACGCGATCGACGAACGCCTTGACGACCTTGAAGTTGACGTCGGCTTCGAGCAGCGCCAGCCGGATCTCGCGGAGCGCGGCTTCGATGCTCTCGGGCGTCAGCGTCGCTTCGCCGCGGAGCGTTTTGAAGACGTCCTGCAGGCGTGTGCTGAGTGACTCGAACATCGTCCCCGCCGGTTCCCCGAAGAGCGCCTTAAGCTGCTCTACAGCAAACTCTTATCGTAGCACAAAGGCCGGCCCTACCTGGCGGCGGCGAGCTCGCGGCGCAGTTCCTGCAGACGGCCGGCGGCATTCTGAATCGACGAGACGAACGCACTCGTGGCGGCCGTCTCGTCGTCAATCTCGGTCATCGACTTGTGCAGCACGTTGAGCGTGGTCTCGAGGTCCGCGATCGTCAGGTTCTCGGCGGGCTGACGCTCGAGCGTTTCGATCAGATCGAGGCACCCGCGGAGAATTTTCGTGGCATTTGGATTCTGTGTCTGGACCCGCGCCGCTGCGCGCATGCCCGTGAGGATGAAGTCGCGGCTCGCATTCAACTGACTCTTGACGCTCATACGAAGACTCAGACCTCGCTAGACACTCGACAGCTTGTGGCCCAGTTTTTCCTTCTTGGTCTTCAGATACCGGCGCGTCGAGTCGGACGCCGGAATCTCGAGGGGCAGCCACTCGCTCACCGACAACCCGTAGCCCTCGATCCCCACTAGTTTACGCGGATTGTTGCTGAGCAGGCGCATCGATCGGACGCCGAGCTCCCTCAGGATCTGGACCCCCACGCCGTAGTCGCGCTGGTCGGCCTTGAAGCCGAGACGCTCGTTGGCCTCGACGGTGTCAAACCCTTCATCCTGCAGCTCATAGGCACGAATCTTGTTCGCCAGCCCGATCCCGCGGCCCTCCTGGTGCAGATAGAGCAGGATGCCGCGGCCTTCGGCCGCAATCCGCTCCAGCGCCGCGTCGCGCTGCGCGCCGCAGTCGCAGCGCACCGAATGCAGGACGTCGCCCGTCAGACACTGCGAATGCACGCGCACCAGGATGTCGCGGCCGTCGCCGATGTCGCCTTTGACGAGCGCGACGTGGGTCTG
>CAZOIK010000418.1:0-13462 GCA_964579765.1 uncultured Bifidobacteriaceae bacterium | reverse complement strand
GGCGCTCGACGACGGCGACGAGGCGACGCTCGAAGATGCCGCGGTAGCGTACCGGAAGGCGCTCGAGCACGATCCGTATCTCGTCGCGGCGCTGATCAACCTCGCCAACATCCACTACAGCCGCGACGAACTGGCCGAGGCGCAGGCACTCTACGAACGGGCGATCGGTCTCGAGTCAGACTTCTTCGAGGCGCACTTCAACCTCGGCAACATCTATCACGATCTCAATCGCTATACCGAGGCGCAGGCGTGCTACCGCGAAGCGCTGCGCCTCAATCCCTACTACGCCGACGCGCACTTCTATCTCGCGGTCACGTTCGAGAAGATGGGCCTCTCACACGAGGCGCGCCCCCACTGGAAGTCCTACCAGCAGCTCGCGCCGCAGGGCGAGTGGGTCGAGCTCGCGAAAGAATTCTCGGAATAGCGACTAGTAGCGGTAATCGTCCGGATCGCGCTTCTTCGGGGTGCGGCGGAGCTTGTAGAACGTGCAGTCCGGGCACCACGCTTCGGGGTCGAAGCCGGTCGTGCCAGCCATCGGCAGCACGTCGCGGTGGCCGCAGCACTCGGGGCCGTCTTCGGGCGGACGACGCCAGCGGCACGACTTGAACCGCGCCACCGCCGGGGACATCGCAGGGGCATCGGCGGGAGCGGCGGCGCCGGGTGGGGGAGCAAACGGATCAGGCATCGAACGATTTCATTGTAGATGAACGCCGACGGACTTTTCTAGCTGAGCCAGAGCACGATGCTCTTCGGGCGCGACGAGCGTGATGGCGTGGCCCGCCTCGTTGGCCCTTCCAGTCCGTCCGACACGATGCACGTACGTATCGGATGAGTCCGGCACTTCGTAGTTGATGACGGTGTGGATGCCGTCGATGTCGAGGCCGCGCGCCGCGATGTCCGTCGCGACGAGCACCTTGTATTTCCCGCCACGGAATCCTTCGACCGCCTGCCGTCGCTGATCCATCGTGCGATCGGCGTGGAGCGCCACGCAGCGGATGCCCGCCGAGTGGAGCCGGCGCGCGAGCTTGTCGGCGCCGATCTTCGTACGCGTGAAGATCAGCACCGGACCTTCGGGCCGCCTCAGGTGGTCGATCAGCCATTCGACCTTCTGGCCGTGCGCCACCTCGTGCTTGCTGTGCGTAATCGTCTTCGCCGGCGCGCTGCGCTGGCCGACCTGCACGTACTTCGGCTCGCGCACGATCTCGAGCGCCGACCTCACGACGTCGTTCGGCATCGTCGCCGAGAAGAGCAGCGTCTGGCGCGCCGTCGGCAGCGCGGCGATGATGCGGCGCACGTCGGGCCAGAAGCCCATGTCCATCATGCGATCCGCTTCGTCGAGCACGAGCAGATCGACGCCCGAGAGATCCGCGTTCTGCTGGCGCATGTGATCGATGAGCCGCCCAGGCGTGGCGACGATGATGTCAACGCCGGCCTTGAGCGCGCGCTCCTGACCGCCCATCTCGACGCCGCCGTAGACTGCGGCGCTCGTGATCGTCGTGTGGTACGAGAGCCCGTGGATCTCGTCCTCGATCTGGACGGCGAGCTCGCGCGTCGGCGCAAGCACCAGGACGCGCGACTTCTTCGGGGCCGTCGCGTCGGCGGGCTCGCTCTCGCGGAGCAGCCGCTGCAGCATCGGGACGACGAACGCGCAGGTCTTGCCGCTGCCGGTTTCGGCGCAGGCAATGAGATCGGCGCCCGCCAGCGAGAGCGTGATGACGGCGCTCTGGATGGGCCGGGTTTCGCTGAACCCGAGATCGCGTACGCCTTCGAGCAGACGCGGGTCGAGGCCGAGCGTCGCGAAGGGAATCGGCGCCGTCTCGACGGTGACCGGCTCGAGCACCGGCGCGGAAGACACCGAGGACTGCGCCTGAGGCGCGGCCGGCGAGTGTCCCTTGCGAGAGTGCGAATGCGACGACCCGCGCCGCCGCGGCCGGCGTCGTTGCGTGGAGTTGGCTGTGTGGGAGTTCAAATCAGAGTCAGCTAGCGGGCGCGGAACGTGATGATGCCCCGGACCGGATCGTACGGCGAAACGCCAACGGTGACGCGGTCACCCGGAACCACCTTGATGCGGAAGCGGCGCATGCGGCCGCTCAACTGGGCCAGCACCTCATGGCCAGCGTCGCACTGCACGCGGTAGAGTCCGCCGCTGTGCACCGCCACGACGGTGCCTTGCATGTCGATCAGATCGTCCTTGCTCAAATGGCCAGCAATCCTTTCACTGACAATTCTGACACAAGGCAGGGTGAATTTGCATGTCAGCGCCAGTGGCCTTCGACGAAATACCACCCGCGGCGATGCCGCTCCCAGTGCGGCGCCACCCAGGCATGGCGTCCGCGCGGAGGGCGGACGTAGCGCCCGGCCACCCAGACGTACGCAGCGCCACTCCAGGTGTAATAGCCGGGCACCCAGACGTATCCCGGCCCTGGCGCGACGATGACGCGCTCGGCAATGGGCGGAGGCGGCGCCGTGGCGACGAACACGCGCCCGTGCACACCGGCGCAGGCGGCCGACGCCAGAAGCGTCGCGCCCAGTAGAGCTGTTGCAGTCGGCAACCTCATGGTCGGTCCTCCTGATGTCCACAGAAATAGACCGTTCCCGTGCTGCCGGGGTTTAATCCAAATCCCGTACCGCGTCTTCGACCTGTTTGGCGAGCGCGCCGTAGTCCTCGCCGCTGAGATGCAGCGGCTTGCCGAACGCGACGCGCACGCGGCCTGGACGCGCCATGGACCACCCGGGGGGCAGCACTTTCTCGAGGCCAAAGATGCGTACCGGCACGACGGGAACGCCGAGCCTCGCCGCGATCATGCCCACGCCGGGCATGAACCGGACGATCTCGCCGCTTTCGGAACGCTGGCCCTCCGGGAAGATCAGCACCGACCAGTCGTGCGCGACGAGGTCGCCGATGTACTGCATCGTCTGGCGCGCGCCGGCTTCGCGCTGCGGGAGGGGAAACGCGTTGAAGAACAGCGCCGCCAGATAGTAATTGAGGCTGTTGGTGAACCACGCCGCGCGTCCGTGCTGTTGCGGAAAGAAGTGCGCCTTGAAGAACTCCTTGGCCATCGCCGTCGCCGTGCGGTAGCGCCAGCGCGCCGGCAGCGCGGTGAGAATCACCGGCGCGTCCATGAAGCTCTGATGATTGGAGGCGAAGATCACCGGGCCATGGATGCCCTCGAGATGCTCGCGTCCGCTGACGCGTAGCCACGCGAACAGGCGCCCGATGGGGAGAATCCACGTCGCGAGGCTGACGTTCCGGATCACTCGCGCCGGAAGCGTGCGGTTCCACGACGGAAACTCCACCGGCTCGCGTGGCGCAGCCTCACTGCTCGCTGCGCGTTCGACGACGCCGCGCAAGTCGTGCAGGTTGCGCGCGCCCGCGAACGCCGCCTCGTCCAGGTGCGTGTGGAACGTGTCCTCGAGCGCCACCATCAGCTCGACGCGCTCGAGCGAGCTCAGCCCCAGTTCCTCGAGCGTCGTCCCCGGCGCGAGGTCAGTGCGTCCCGAGTACTTCGCGAGCAGCGCGGCGATCGGATCGCCTGACGGCGGGGCGGCGGCCCGCTTGCCGCCGCTCAGAATCCACTCGCGGATGGCCCCGCGCTTCAGCTTCTTCGTGCCCTCGGTCCGCGGCAGCTCGGCCTCCGGCCACACGTGCGCGCGGCGGATGCGCTGGTGGTCGTCGAGCGTCGCGTTCGCCTGGCGGACGACGGCGTCGACGTCCGCGCCCGGCGAGAGCACGAGGACGGCGTTCACGCGCTCCTCGCCGCCCGAGGGCACGCCGACGACCGCCGAGTCCTAGACGCCCGCAATCTGAATCAGCACCCGCTCGACGACATCGGCGAAGACGATGAGGCCTTCGGGCGTGACGATCATCTCCTTCTTGCGGCCGCGGATGAAGATGTCGCCGCCCGGCCCCACCTCGCCGATGTCGCCCGTGTGGAACCAGCCGCCCTCGAACGCCTTCGCGGTCTCGTCTGGCGCGTTGAAATAGCCCTTCGTGACGTTCTCGCCGCGCACGAGGATCTCGCCGTCCGGCGCAATCTTCACCTCGACGCCCGCCATCGCCCGGCCGACCGAGCCCTTCTTCGTCCAGAAGGGATTGTTCAGGCTGACGATCGGCGCCGTCTCCGTGAGGCCGTATCCCTGGACGACGACGAAGCCGAGCTCGCCCCAGAACGCCTCGAGCGACGCGTCGAGCGGCGCCGCGCCGACGACGAACGCCCAGAACTTCAGCCCGAAAATTCGGTGAATGCGCCTGAAGTGCCACCATCGGCGGATCCAGTGGCGCGCCGGACTCGGCGAGGCGGCTTCTGGCGCGACCCGCAGGATGTGCTCGCGCAGGACGTCCAGAATCTTCGGGACGGAGACGACGACCGAGATGCGCCGCTTCTTGACTTGCGCCACGATGTCGAGCGGGTTGTAGCCGCGCATGAAGACAACCACGCCGCCGAGCATCGGCGGCACGAATGTCCCCATCGCCTGCCCGAACATGTGGCTGAGCGGCAGCAGGTTCAGAAAGCGGATCGGGTAAAACGGCGTGCCCCACTTCCGGTACTTCAGGACTTCCTTCTCGACGGGCACGATGTTCGCGAGCACGTTGCCGTGCGTGATGACGACGCCCTTCGGATCGGCGGTGGCGCCCGACGTGAAGATGATCTCGGCGACCGTGTCCCGGCCGATCGCGACCGGCGTGAGCGGCGCAGGCTCGGTGTCTGCCCACTCGAGCTCGTGCAGCTTCCAGATTGGTGGGCCGGGCACCTCGCGGAGCGACACCTCCTGTCCAATGAGGATCAGCTTCGCCGAGACGATGCGGCTGACGCGCAGCAGGAAGTCGTTTGAGGATCGATAGTCGATCGGCACGACGACGATGCCGCGGAGGAGGCAGGCCCAGAACGCGGCGATCCACTCGGGCCGGTTCTCGCTCCAGAAGACGACGGCGTCGCCGCTTTTCAGCCCGAGCGCATCGAGGCGTCCGGCGAGTTCTCTTGCGCGTTGTGTCGTTTCCGTGTACGACCACGATCGGCTTCGGAAGCCGTCGTCATAGACGAGGAACTCGCCGCGCGTGCGCGAGAAGTCGTGGAAAAAGTCGATGAGCGTAGCGCGAGCCACGACTGAACTATGATATACGCCCCCGATGCGGATCTTCCTGACCGGCGCGACCGGATACATTGGAAGCGCAGTCCTCGACGCCCTGGTGAAAGCCGGCCATGACGTGACCGCGCTTGTGAGGAACAACGAGAAGGCGCGCCGCGTCGGCAAGCGGGGCGCGCATCCGATCATCGGCAACCTCGCCGAGCCGGATTCCTACAAAGCGGCGGCCGACGCGCAGGACGGCTACGTGCACACGGCCTTCGATCGGCCGTCGGGACGCGGACCCGAGATCGATCGCGCGGCGATCGAGACGATCCTCGCGGCGGCGAAGCGCCCGCGTACTTCGTCGGCCTCGGCGCCCGACAAGCGGTTCGTCATCTACACCTCCGGCATCTGGGTGCTCGGTTCATCTCCCGATCCGGCGACGGAAGACGCGCCCGTCAATCCGACGCCGATCGCGGCGTGGCGTCCCGCGCACGAGGCGCTGGTGCTCGGCGCCGGCTCACCCGCGCTACGCACGATCGTCATCCGCCCCGGCATCGTCTACGGCGGCGGGAGCGGCATCGTCGGCGACCTGCTGAAGATGGCGTCGAACGGGCTGGTCCGGGTGGTCGGCGACGGGAACAATCACTGGTCGCTGGTCTACGATCGCGACCTCGCGGATCTGTATGCGAGGGTTGCCGCAAATCCTGATGCGTCAGGCACTTACCACGCCAACGACGAAGGCGACGAGCGCGTCAACGACATCGTCGCGTCGGTGAAGCCGCACGTCGCGCACAAGCCGGACGTGCGCTACGTGCCGATTGAAGAAGCGCGGGCGAAGATGGGCCCGATGGCGGACGCGATGGCGCTCGATCAGGTCGTCCGGAGCCCGCGCGCGCACGCGCTCGGCTGGACGCCGACGCTGCACTCCGTCGCCGGCAACGCGGCGCGGCTGCTCGAAGAGTGGCGCAACGCGAACAACTAGTCCCCGAACTTCTCGAGATCCTCCTCGTCGGCGCCCGGCAACAGATCGAAAAACGCGTCGAGACTCCGATCCATCGCGCGGCGGAGCTGTGGGATTGTGCCGTCGATCGTGTGCAGCGTGACGCCGGCGCTCGTGCCGTCCTTCAAGGTCAGCGTCGCGTCGGTGGCAGCTTGCAGCGATCCTTCGGGGACGAGTCGTACGCCGTAGACGAGTGTGTAGCGCGCCATGCCGCGATTTTATCGCGACGTATAATCGACGCCGTGCTCGGCCTGTCTGCGCGCGCGAAGACGGTCTCCATCGCGGCGCTTCTCGGGGCCGCCACGCTCGCGCTCTATGCCTTTCGCCTGAGCGCCTCGCCAATCTATCTGGCGCACGACGAAGTGCTGTTCGCTCTGCAGGCGCATGCCGTCGCGACAACCGGACGCGATGTGCAGGGCACGGCGTGGCCGCTCTACTTCCCCGTTGCCACCGGCTACTGGGCACAGCCGATCGTCGTGTACGCGACCGCGCTGATGCTCAAGGTGCTTCCGCTCTCCGGGGCCGTCGTCCGGCTGCCTGCGGCGATCGTTGGTACGGCAGACGTCGTGCTCATGTATGTACTCGCCCGGCAGCTCTTCGAGCGCGACGACGTGGCCGTGTTCACTGCGGCGATGCTGGCGCTGACACCGGCGCATTTCCTGAGCAGCCGGCTTGCGGTTGACGAGATCTATCCGCTGCCATTCGTGACGGCCTGGCTCCTGGGCCTGCTCGTCTTCACCCTTACGGGCCGGCCGCGGTGGCTCGGCGCCGCTGTCGTCGCGTTGGGCGTCGGTTTTTACACCTACATCGGCTCGATGCTCATGATGCCGGTCTACGTTGTGTGCACGCTGGCGGTGTTGCTGCGCCGTCAGGCGGCCGCGAAATCGTACGGGCTCGCGGCGGCGGCATTCGGCCTGCCGCTGCTGCCGGCCGGCGCGTGGCTGCTGCGGCATCCGCGCGCGCACGCCGAGCTGCTGAGCCGATATCCGCTCGCCGCGTCTGGGGCTACGCTACGGCTGCACGTGCTCGCCGATCGCGTCAGCTTGTACTGGAGCTGCCTCGATCCCGCATTCCTGTTCATGAGCGCGAGCGACAACCCCGTCAACACGACCTTCAGGGCGGGCGTATTCCTCGCGCCGATGTTCGTGTTGCTCGCTGTGGGCGCGTATCGTGCCGCCACTGGCGCCGATCGGCGGCTGAACGGGCTGCTGCTGTTCGGGCTGCTGTCGGCGCCGCTCGGCGTCGTACTCGTCGGCGAGCGCACGATTCCTCGACTGCTCGACATGCTGCCGTTCGCGATTCTGCTCGCGGGCCTCGGCTGCGAACATCTTCTGCAGAGCCGTCAGGCGTGGCGCCTGACGGCGCTTGTGCTGCTGGCGCTCATGCCGGTCCAGTTCGCCTGGTACGGATGGGACTACTTCACCGATTATCGCCGCCGCGTTGGTGGGTGGCTGGGGCACAACACGCGCGCGGCGTGGACAGAAGTGATGGCCAGGACGAGGCCGGCTGATGACAGTAGGATCTACGTCGCAGGCGACATCCCCTGGGCCGACGAGTACGGCCGGTTCTATGCGATCGAGAATCGCCGCGAGGATCTGCCCGGACGCACGACGCTCTTCGATCCGGCCTCGCCGTGGACGATGCCGCCGCACAGCGTCATCCTCACGACGTACGATCCCGCGCGCCACGATGCACGTGCCGCCGCTGCCGGCGCGCACCGGATCGCGACGATCAGCGACGCGGACGACGTGCGGTCGTTTTCCGTGTTCGAGAACTGACGCCGGCCAGTCAGAGGCAGCGTTTCGCCGCCTCGATCGCCTGGTCCAGGGTCGTGACGGTGCCGTCCATCTGCAGCTCGTAGACGGCCTTGAGGATCTCGCCGATGCGCGGGCCGGGCGTCAGCCCGAGTTCGAGCAGATGGCGGCCGAGCAGAATCGGGCCGGGCGGCCGATGTTCGACGCCGAGGCCGCGCGCGCGATCGAGAAACCAGTCCATCGCCGTGCAGTCGAATTTGCCTGGCTCACGGCCGAGGCAGTCGGACTTCGCCAGGCGCGCGAGGAGTTCGAGATCGACTTTCGCGGCCAGCCGCCGGAAGGCGCCGTCGCCGACCTCGTCGCGCACCTTGTACCACGCGCCCGGCTTCAGGTGCTGCGCCGTCAACCCCGTCACCTGGCCGCGGACGTCGTAGCCGTCGATCGAGTGCACGTTGAGGCGATCGAGCAGCGACAGCGCCGGCTCGACCCCTTGCTCCTCGTGATCGAGCGAGCGGATTCTCCCGTCCGAGAACTTCGTCGTCCTGGGCTTGCCGAGATCGTGGCAGACCGCGCCGAGCATCATCGCGATCTGCTGCGGCCGCGGCAGGTCGTCGATGCGCGTCCGGGTCTGATCGTCGACCTGCAGCGTGTGCACCCAGACGTCGCCTTCCGGATGCCACTCCGGCTCCTGCGGGCACCCGTCGAGCGCCTTCAGTTCTGGAAACAGCTTCTCGACGATGCCGAGTTCGAGCGCGAGCGCCAAACCGACCGACGGATGCGGCGCCAGCAGCAGCTTTTCGACTTCGCCCCACACGCGCTCGGCGGGCAGATCGTCGAGCGGCATCGCGCGGCACAGCGCGCGCGCCTCGTCGTCGAGCCTGAAGTTCAGGCGCGCGGTGAACTGCACCGCCCGCAGCGCCCGCAGGCTGTCGTCGCAAAAGGTCGCGGGATCGACGACACGGAGGACAGCGTTGGCGATGTCGCGGCGCCCGTCGAACGGATCGATGTATTCGTCGGTCAGCGGATCCCACGAGATCGCGTTGACACGAAAGTCGCGCCGGCGCGCGGCCTCCTCGATCGACATCGACGGATCCCCTGTGACCTCGAAGCCGCGATGACCGTGGCCTGACTTCGAGTCGCGGCGGGGCAGCGAGATGTCGATGTCGCCCGACTTGAACACCTGGAAGCTGGCACCGACAGCGTCCACGCGTCCGCGGGATTCGAGCAGCGTCCGCAGTCGATCGGCAGGTAGACGGAACACTTCGATGTCGATGTTGTTCGAGGCGCGGCCCATCAACCGGTCGCGCACCCAGCCGCCGACGAAGAGGGCGCGTCCGCCGGCGTCGCGCACGGCAAGCGCGAGGTCGCGAGCGCGATTGAAATTGTCAGCGGCCATCGTCCGGCCCTGCCGCCGCCTCGCGCCGTGGCTTGCGGCCGAACTTCTGCACGATCGTGTCGGTCAGGCCAGGGGCAATCGCGTTCAGCAGGACGAGCCCGCGGGATTTGGGATACGGATGCACTTCGGCGACCGGGTGGTCGAGTGCCTTCGCAATCGCATCCGCGACCTGCTCGGCCGATTGCCTCGGACCGAGCGAGCCGCTGACGTCGCCGCCCGTCTCGCGAGCCATCACGTCCGTGAACTCGGTCACCGTGGACACCGGACAGACGACGCTGACGTGGATGTTCGATCCGTGCAGCTCGGCGCGCAGGCACTCGGCCATGCCGATCTGCGCGAACTTCGTCGCGGCGTACGCGCCCATGTAGGGCACACCGCGCTTGCCGGCAATCGAGGAGACAACGACAATGTGCCCGCTCTGCTGGCGCCGGAACACGGGCAGCGCCGCGCGGGCGGCGTAGTATGTGCCGAAGTAGTTGATGTCCATCAGCTTCTTCATCTGCTGCGGCGTAATGTCGTCAATCGCGCCGTAGATGCCGAAGCCCGCGTTGCACATCATGACGTCGAGCCGGCCGAAGCGCTCGACCGTCTTTGTGACGAACAGGTGCATCGCGTCCTCGCTCGTGACGTCGGCGACGATCGGCAGTGCGCGTCCGCCGGCGCGCGCGACGTCCTGCGCGACGGCGTCCAGGCGATCGTGCCGCCGCGCGCACAGGGCCAGGGACGCGCCGTCGCGCGCGAGTCGGAGCGCGGTCGCGCGTCCGATGCCGGCGGACGCGCCGGTGATGGCCACAACCCGAAGAGTCATGATCCGAGTTTACCCGCGCCGGCTGCGGCGCTCGTCGAGGATGCTCGTGACGACCGACTGGACGTTGGCCGGGCGCTCCCCGAGCCGACGCATGAAGTAGGGGAACCACTCGCGCCCGAAGGGGATGTAGATGCGCACGCGCGATCCGCCGGCGACGAGCGACTGCTGAAGATCGCGGCGGATGCCGTAGAGCAGCTGAAATTCGTACTTGTCCTGTCGGACGCTTTTTTCGGCGGCCCATTGGAGCGCCAGCGCGTGCATGGCCGGATCGTGCGTGGCGAAAGCCGGGTACACGCCGCTCACGAGCAGGATCTTCATCAGCCGCGCGTAGGCCTCGTCCACCTCGTGCTTCTTCTGATGCGCGACGTGCTTCGGCTCCTTGTAGGCGCCCTTGACGAGGCGCACCCGCGCGCCGAGCCGCAGCATGCGTGGCAGGTCTTCTTCCGTGCGATAGAGGGCGGCCTGCAGGACGACGCCCAGCTGGCGATGGCCCAGCCCCCACAGCGTCTCGAAGATCTCGAGTGTCACCTCGGTATAGCGCGAGCCTTCCATGTCGAGCCGGATGAAGAAGCCCGCCGGCTCCGACTTCTCGAGCACGCGCCGGAGGTTGTCCACGCAGCTGGCACGGTCTACGTCGAGGCCGAGCTGCGTCAGCTTGAGCGAGATGTTGCGGCCGATGCCACTCTCGACAATGGCCGCGACGATGTCGAGATACTCGCGCGTCGCCGAGTCGGCCTGCGCGAGGCTGTGCAGGCTCTCGCCCAGATGGTCGAGCGTGATCGTCATGCCGCGCGCCTCGACGGCGCGTGCCGCCTCGAGGGCTTCCGCGGTGGTCTCGCCGGCGATGAACCGTCGCGCGAAGCTCGACGGCCGGCGCATGCCGTAGCGCGACGCGAGGGTCTTGAGAGGAGGCGTGCCGGCGAGAAGGTGGAAAAACGCCTTCGACGCGGTGTCGAACATCAGTGCGTTCTGCCGGGGGGCTCGAGCAGATGGTCGATGCTGCGCGCGTAGTACCGGAGGACTTGACGGTTACGGACGCGGAAGCGCCCGCGCGTGTGGACGACGATGCCGCGCGTCTCGAGCGGCTCGGCGGCGGCGTCAATCGCCTCGCGGCCGCTGGTGACGGCGAGGTTGGCGCCTCTCGCCGCGAGCGCGTCGATCAGCCGATCGATCCGCGTCTCCAGGTCCTTCTTCGTGGCCGACGGCTTCATGGCGGAGGCGAACAGGGCCGTCGGCAGCACTTTGTACAGGTCGCCCGTCTTCGCGCGGACGAGCTTCGTCAGCGCGAGGACGTCGCTGCGCGAGTCGGGATCGACGCCCGCGACGGAGATTGGCGCGCCGAACGTGACGAACACGCGCGAGCGGTAGCCGACCGCGTAGCGCACCATCTCGGCGAGCTCGCGCGTGAACGGCCGCTGTGTCTTCTTGACGCCCTGGCGCGCGAGGATGTGGTCTTCGAGCACGAGATCGTACGCGATGCCGACGGGCAGGATGGCCAGGTTGGGCGCGTCGGCGGTGAGCGCGGCGTGGATCAGGCCCGTCTTCGCTTGCTTCAGCTCGCCGCTGTAGCTGCGTCCGCCTTCGGGATAGAGAAACAGATCGTGCTTCTTGAGAATCTCCGCGACGTACGCCTTGAGCGTGATCAGGTACGCGGGATCCTTCGTGTTGCGGCGAATCGGAATCGCACCGGTGACGTGCTTGTGGATCAGGCCGAGCGGGCCGCCGAACAGGTTGATGCCTGCCGCGATGAGCGGCGGCCGGACGCCGGCGTCGTCGAGCACGATCGGCTCGACCAGGTAGTCGATATGGCTCTTGTGGTTCGACGCGTAGACGACGCGGTGCTGGCGCGTCGCGTCGAGCGCGCGGCCGGCGTACTCGGGAACTTTTTCGATCTTGCGCAGGATCGGATAGAGCGGATGCTGCAGCGCGCGATACATGTGATAGCGCTGCGTGGTGCGGAGTTCCTCGAGGTAGCCGCGCACGCGCTCGCGATCCGCGCCCTGGCGCAGGTACTTGACGACTTCCTCACGGGCGAGCACCGCCTGCGACAGTTCGTCGAGCATACAGTCGAGCCGCGACTATAGCATCTTACACACCGCGTTCGCGAACTCGCGGGTGCTCGAATGGCCGCCGAGATCAGGCGTACGGACTCGTCCCGATCGCATTGTCTGCTCGACGGCGCCGACGATCCGGTCCGCGGCCGCGCGCTCTCCGATGTGCCTGAGCATGAGCACCGCCGACAGCAGCAGCGCCGTCGGATTCGCGATGCCTTTGCCGGCGATGTCGGGCGCGCTGCCGTGCACGGCCTCGAAGACCGCGCAGTCTGCGCCCAGGTTCGCCGCGCCGACGACGCCGAGGCCGCCCACCAGACCCGCGCAGAGATCCGACACGATGTCGCCGTACAGGTTCGGCAGCACGAGGACGTCGAACCGCTCCGGGTACAGCACGAGTTGCATGCACGTCGCGTCGATGATCCGCTCGTCGTACGCGATGTCGGGAAATGTCTTCGCGACGGCGCGCACGCTCTCGAGAAAGAGGCCGTCGCTCATTTTCATGATGTTGGCCTTGTGAATCGCCGTCACGCGCGCGCGTGCGTTCGCGCGCGCGTGCTCGAACGCGAACCGGGCGATGCGCGTAGACGCCGTCGCGGTGATGATCTTGAGGCTCTCGACGACGCCCGGCACGACCGTGTGCTCGAGGCCGGCGTATAGATCTTCCGTGTTCTCCCGCACGATCACGAGATCGACGTTCGAGAACTTGGCCGGCACGCCGGCGAGGTTGTGCACCGGCCTGAGGTTCGCGTACAGCTCGAGCGCCTTGCGCAATCCGACGTTCACGCTCGCGAAGCCCTCGCCGATCGGGGTGGTGACCGGACCTTTGAGCGCGACCTTGTTCCGACGGATTGAGGCGATGAGCGAATCGGGCAGCGGCGTGCCAGAGCGATCGACGGCGAGGATGCCTGCGTCGTGGCGCTCCCAGTCGATTGACACGCCGGCGGCGGAGAGAATCGTGACGACCGCATCCGTCACTTCAGGGCCAATCCCGTCGCCCGGAATCAGCGTGATGATGTGGGACGCCACCCTTCTCTCATTATAATTGCCGGCCTTGCGCGTAGACGCCATCGCGAACGCGGTCGAGCAGGTGAGCGCGACGATTCTGCGCGCGCTCGCCGACGGCGCGCCGCCGACGGCCGAGGCGCTGCGCGTGCTGTTGCGGGGCTACGCGTCCACGGGCCGCGACGACATGCGGCGCGCGCTCGAGCCGGCGCTGGCGCACGCGCTGGCGTTCTCCGCGGACAGCTCGTCAGAGACGCGCTCGCGCTGGCTCATCCTGTTCGCCGAGGCGGCCGAGGCGTCGGACGACGAGCGCCTGCGGCACGCCGTCACGGATCTTGCACCGCAGGTGCGATTCAACTGGACGGCCGCCGGCGTGAA
>CAZOIK010000417.1:0-13295 GCA_964579765.1 uncultured Bifidobacteriaceae bacterium | reverse complement strand
GCTCGCGCCGTTCGGCGACGCGACGCGCACCTGGACGGCGTAGGTCCCCGCCGTGTCCACGGTGATCGTGTAGTTCAGCCACTCGCCCGCGGCGATCCAGCCGACGTCGTAGCCGCCGCCGCTCGCCGGCTCGAGATCGACGTTCGTACTGCGGTACGCGCCGCCGCTGTTTCCTCTCGTCGAGTCGTGATACCCGATCCCCTCGCCGCCGTTGTCGAAGTTCTCTGCCTGCACCGTGCCCGGGATCGACACGGGATTGCCCGAATATGGCGAGAGCGCAGCCGCCAGCACCGGCCGTCCCGACATGGCCAGCACCGCAAGCAACAGCACGCCGCACGCGCCCCAGCGCGTCCTCCACATCATCCGTCGCATCATTCCTCCAGTTGTAGGTCGCCGAACGCGCACGCCGTCAGACGCGGAGAGAGGCAGGCCTCACACACGTGCTGCGGCAGGAGCTCGACGCAGTCACTGTCACGAACGTGGTTGGGTGGTTCGGCGATCTGAGTGCAAACATCAGCCCACCCGATCTCATGTGGACGCGCGCGCGGACAATCGCGGCGCGTTCGCGCACGCGCGATCGTCGATCGCGCGTGACGCGCCACGCTTCTCGTGCGCCGCGTCACAAATCTGGTCGTCGCGCCGACGACGATCCGCGGATCACCGTACGTAAAAATGGCGGTCTCGCGTGAGACCGCCTTGAGATGCGCGCACATCTCTCATACACATATGACTACACATGCACACCGACGTGCATAGCACTGTGATCTGAGATGTGTTTATGTTGCCGCGTCTTCCTTGTCTGCCGCTGCAGCGCGTCGATGTAGACGCTCAGATACTGTCCATATGCTTCGTGGATCGCGATCACGCGCGGCTGCGGCGCGGCGGCAGGCATCGATCGCTCTCGATTCCACCGCACCGGTGCGAGCACATCGGCGCCGCTCGTCGATGCAGACGTGGCCGCGCGCTGACGGTCGTGGGGGCGCTCGTGCGCGTACTACTGGAGTCGACGAGCACTGAGCAAGCCGTGTGCCCGAGCGCTGTCAGGCGGGCGTGCAGAACGCGGCGCAGTTTGCAGTCGAGCTTGGCCGCCGACGCGAGCAAGGATGCAAGAGTTACACGCAGACCAGGTAGAAACGCATCGCATGAACGAGACCGCCGGCGCGCGCGCTCGCTGCCGGCTTATCATGCGGCCTGGTCGATCTGCTGCGCATCGTGCAGCTTGCCGCGCGCACCGGCGTCAGCACCGATACGAGCAGGCATGACGAGCGCCTGGGTTGTTGCCGAAAGCGGCACGCACGAACGCGGGCTATCGACAGTACTCGCCGTCGGCAGTCGCGTCGCCGCCGATCGCATTCTTGCGACCGTCGATCGGCGCATCACCGAACTGACCCGGGTGCGGATGGAGATGAGGCGGACGCTCCGCGAACGGCGTCGAATCTCGAGGGTCGCCCCTGATCGGTGCGATGGAAGGTTCGACCGATCCGCCTCTCCGCCCTCGTCGCGCCTCACTCCTCGTTCGGCGATCCCTCGGGTTCCGCCACTGGCGTACAAACTGCATTTCTGCATTCCGCGTGGTCGCGTTCGGAGGCGCAACGACGGCCGCCCGGCGGCGTGTCGCCAAGATCGAAGTTGATGCACGCCGGCGAGCGAGGGAAATCCGGCACTCGCGCGGACGATTCCGGAAAGCCGGCGATGGAGGCTGCTATGCCCAGGAAAGTTGGCGATCGGTATGTCTGCGAGAAGTGCGGCGCCGCGTTGGTCTATGAGAAGGCGTGCCCGTGTCCTGAGGGCGACGGTCATTCGGAGATCTGCTGCGGCCAGCCGATGAAGTTGGCGCCGGCAAAGAAGTGAAAACGATCCCAAGGAGCAGAACTGTCGTGACGATCGGCGTGGTGGTGGCGACCATGGTCGCGTGCAGCGGCTCACCGCCGGCGAGCTCGGGCGCCGTAGCCTCTGGCGCGGCCACCCCGATTGCCGTCGCGTGGCCGACCGGTGACGTCAGCGCAGGGCGCCAGGCCTTCCAGGACCTGAAGTGCACCGCCTGTCATGCCGTTGCTTCCGAGCCAGGTTTTCCGAAACCCGTGAGCGCGAATCCAGGTCCGCCGATCGGTCCGGGGACTGCCCGAAGCGACCCGTCATACCTGGCAACCGCGATCATGACGCCGTCGCATGCGCTCAGCCCGAACATCGGCCCGGAAGTGCGCGCCAATGTCGAAGGCGTGCTCTCGCCGATGGGCGATTTCAGTCGTGTCATGACGGTCAGGCAGATGGTCGATCTCTACGCGTATTTGCGGTCTGTCAAGTAGGAGCAGCGGCTGGCTATGAGCAACGCACAAGGCACACTCATCGAAGGACTCAACAAGGATCTCCAGTGCGAGTTTCAGGCGGTCATCATGTACCGCCTCTACGCCAGCATGGTCCAGGGTCCGTACCGTCAAGAGCTCCGGACCTTCTTCGCCAACGAAATCCCCGAGGAGCTGACGCACGCGCAGTTGCTGGCGGACAAGATCGCCGCGCTCGGCGGAACGCCGTCGAGCACGGCCGCTCCCGTGACGGTGGTCTCCGATGCGAAGGCGATGCTGGAAGCCGCGCTGAAGGCCGAAGTCGACACGATCGACCGCTACGTCACGCGGCGCGCCCAGGCAGAAGACGCGCGCGAATTCGGCCTGGCGACGGAGCTCGACGCGGTCATCGCCGACGAAACCAGACATCGCGACGAACTCCGCCTGATGCTGGCGCGCTGGCCGTAGTCTGCGCCAGCCAGAATCGGTCAAAGACACGCGGCAGGTGCGCGGAGGCGATGCCACTGCCTGTATCCGCGACCCAGAAGACGACGTCGTGATCTCTCGAGGCTGCGCTCGCCCCCGGCATGTCGAAGCGCGGTTCGCGCCGTTTTGTACTGTCGCGTGGATGCCGAGACCCTTCTTGTAGTCGATCAATCCGATGCGCTCACCCTCGCACCTCATCACGTTCCCGGCTCGCGATGCGATCGAATACCACGCGCTCGGCAGACAGGCTGACGCTCGCCGTCCTGTTCGCGAGGCTCCACGCATCCGACTGCGCCGATCGGACGCCATTTGCCGCGGTCTCCCACCACAGACGATCGAGACGCGCCGCCTCAGGCAGATGAAACCCCAGCAGGTCCTCGATCTCAGCGAACGTCAAGACAACACGGTTCGCGAATCGATCACGCAAGTACACGTGCAACAAATGATACGCGCCGACAACGGGCTTCATGCTCGTGGACCCGCGGCTGCGATCGTCTCACCAGGCACCTGCAACGTCGGCATCGGTCGTGCCAGGAAAAGTCCTCGACAGGCCAGGCCCAGCCATCGCGCCCACCGGGCGGATCGCTGCACGCGCGCGCTGTCGGTGGCGATGCCGGTGTTCGCGTACATCTGCCGGTACATCTTCGACACCAGGACGAACGCGACGCGTGCTTTCATCGATCGCACGACGTTCGAGCGGGCCCAGACGCGTCTCCAGCTGTAAAAGCGGTCCCAGGCACGTTGCGCGCCCAGCCGAATCTCCTCCAGCGACATCGTCGGGTGCTCGGTGTAGAGTCGCGGCCGCTGTGCCTCTGGAATCAGCCAGTGTGTCGTCAGGGGAATGCCCGCCACCATGGTCGTGCGACGGTCCTGGTCCGCCGACCATTTCTCGAAGTCCACGGTGCCGGGGAACGGCGTCAGCAGCACGAACTGCGCGAACGTCAAGTCTGCGCGTTCCGCCAGCGCGACCGTGGTTTCGAACGTGGCATTCGTGTCGCTCGGCAATCCGAAGATGAACGAGCCCAGTACATGGACGCCGTGTCGCCGAAATGCACGCAGGCGGGCGACAAGATCGTCGCCGGCGAGATTGAAGCCTTTGTACACGTCTTTGAGGCCGGCCGGCGTCACGGATTCGACGCCGACCAGCGCGCCCAGAATGTGCGCGCGCTTCATCGCGTCGAGAAACGCGGGGTCTTCCGCGGCCTCCATCGTGATTTGCGTATAGAACACGAGATCGTCGGGCAGCTCGGCCAGCCGCGCCATCAGCGCAAACCGCTCTTCTCGGAGCCTCTCGAGCTCGCGCAGTCGAGACGGATCCGAGCGGCGTCTGGCTTGCGCAAGATCGTCCATCGTCACCGGGTAGAAGTTGTCGTCGGCGAGCGCAATGAACCGGAAGCCGAGCCGGCGTAGTTCGACCACCTCGCGCACCACGCGATCGACACCACGCTGTCGTGGCTCTTGTCCGTCGGTCCGCCAGACGGAACAGAACGAGCAGTGCTTCGGACAGCCGCGAACGGTCTGGACCGACGCCCACATGTAGCGACGTTCCGGCAACAGGTCCCATCGCGCCGAGACAAACGCGTCTCCGTTCACGCGGCCGCCGTCATAAACGGCCAACGGCCGGCCGGCGAGACAATCCTCGATGACCTGCGACCAGATCAGATCGCCGTCTCCGCGCACGACGGCGTGCGCCCCGCCGTGCGTTCGCGCTTCGTCTGGGAAGAGGGTTGCGTGAATGCCGCCGTACACGACCCAGGCGCCACGTGCCCGCACCTGGCGTCCGATCTCATAGCCGCGAAGCGCGTTGCCCGTATGAATGCCGATGCCGACCACGTCGCCGGCGTCGATGGTCCCGAGATCCAGCGGATCGAGGGTTTCGTCCACGATGCGCGGGTCGCCCCAGCGATCGCCGGTCGCGGCGGCCAGCACGTACAGCCAGCGGGGAGTGATGACCGCCACGCCGAATGACTGCGTACTGGGATTCACGAGGTGCACTCGTGGCATGGCGGACTCCTCTTGCCGATTGAGGCCTACGGCTGTTGAGTAGCGGCATCGAGCAACCGCGCTCCCACTCGGTGGCATTCACAGGACGCCTCTTCGAGACCCTTGCGATCGACGATTGTCAGGTGGCCGTGCCGATACGTAATCAGGCCGGCGCGCTGCAGCGTCCGCGCGACGACGGTGACCGTCGGACGCCTTGTGCCGAGCATCATCGCGACAAATTCCTGCGTCAACGGAAACTCGTTACGATCGACGCGGTCCTGGGCCGTCAACAGCCATCGGGCGAGCCGCTGCTCGACGGAGTGCACCGCATTGCACGCCGTCGATTGCATGAGGAACCCGAGATACGCATGGGCGTACCGCGCAACCACCATGCTGAACGCGCCGCGTCGATCGAGCTCCGCGCAGAACGCGTCGGTGGTGATTCGATAGCAGATCGGCGATTCGGCCTGCACCATCGTGAGTGACGGATCGGCGGCTGCACCGCTGGTGACCGCCGAGGCGCCAATCATGCCCTCGCGGCCGATGGTGGCCACCTCCACCATCGTGCCGTCCTCGAGAACGGTCAGGACCGAGCAGAAGCCGCCGCCCGGGAAATACACGTGACTGACGGGTTCACCGGCTCGGTGAAGTACGTCCTTGAGCTTGAGAGCAATCTGATCGAAGCGCGGAGCGAGACGTGCGTAGTCGTCGGCGGGTAGCGCGGAGAGCAGGCGATTGGCGTTCGTTGCCGCCGCGGGTGGGGGCGGCCGAGACACGCCGGCACGAATGACCATCCGCCGCTTGACACGCAACGCGAACCCTCCTCGCCGTCAGGCACTGACTCGCAAGAGGCTGTCGCAGACCAGCGCTGTCCCGTTGAGGGCGCGGCGGGCGGTAGACCCTTAGAAAGTGACGCGGGCAGCGTATCACACAGAAGCAGCAATCGATCGGAAACCGTACCGACAATCGACGTTGCGAAACGCTAAACGTTGACGAGTCACAGAATCGACATGCTGAACGCCAACAGCCTCGACGCTCGCGCCAATGCGCTCCCCGTTCGACCTGTCGTTCTTCTCGCAATCCGTGATCAGGCCGTACGAGCCGCGCACGCGTACGTGTTGTCTGCCGTGGGATTCGACGTCGTGCTACCCGACGCCACTGGCGCGGCGTTCTCCACGCTCAATCCCGACATCGTCCTCATCGATCTCATGGATCTTCACGAGGACGCGGATCGAAGGGCAAAGAACTTCGTCCGTGACGTGCCAGGCGACGTTCCGATTGTCGCGTTAGCTCCCGAGGTGGGACGCTCGTCGTGTGAGCACGCGCGCCGGGCCGGCTGCGCCGCAGTGTGCCTGGAGCGGTGCTCTGCCGAGGTGCTCGCGGCGGGCTTGCGCGAGGTAATTCAGCGATCGAAGGAACGGGACGGTCGATGGCGCGAAACATCCCCCTAGCGTGGACGGCGCACCGGAGCGACCCGTATCGCGCGCGCCGCTGCACTGATCGTCAACCAAGCGGCAAGATCCAATGATCGCGGGATCTGCGGAGCGTGCGTGGCGCGTCACGTATACTTGTTGCTTCACGACGTTGCTTTCCTGAGCCCTGCGGCCCCTTCGGTCCCCAGCCCTCACCAAAGCCTGCGGGGAGGTCCGATGAGAGGTTCCGCGACGAGTCCACAACCCAGCCGACCGGCGATGCCGTCAGGCCCGCGGCGTGTCCGTTTTGTCGATCTCGAGCGAAACCGTCGCACATTCGCGCTCGTGCCGTTGCCAGCACCACTCGTTGCGCGGCCTGGTGTTCCAGGGCTCAGACCGGCGACGGCTCGTCAACGACCAACATAGAGAGAGGCGGATGAATGACAGGAAAAATCAAGACGTTACGGGCGGACAAGGGATTCGGATTTATTCGCGACGACGGCGGCAAGGAATACTTCTTTCATCAAAGCGCCATCTACGGCGAGGGCATCGACATGCTGCGAGTCGGCGACAGCGTGGAATATACCCTGGGCAGTGACGGACCGAAGGGTCCGAGAGCCGACAGCGTCAGGCGCACGTCCACGTAGCGAGCGTCGCAACGGTCCGAGTCGAACGGCGTCAGTGTATACTGCACGTGCTCGTCGCGCTTTCCCGAGCCCTGCGGCCGATCCGGCCTCGAGCCCTCACCCGAATCAAGGAGAACCACCAGTGGCAAACCTCATGTCGAAGTCGGAGTTGATTGAGAAGCTCGCGGAGAGTTCGGATGGTCTGAGCAAGAGGAACGTCAGAGAGGTGCTGGAAGGGCTGGCGGCCATCGCGTACAAGGAGCTCAGGAAATCTGGAGCGTTTCTGGTTCCTGGCCTCGCGAAGTTCGTCGTTGTCAAGAAGCCGGCGACGAAGGCTCGAGAGGGCATCAATCCCTTCACGAAGGAGCGGATGATCTTCAAGGCCAAGCCGGCGCGCAAGTTGATCAAAGCTCGTCCAGTCAAAGCGGCCAAGGACGCGCTGTAGCAGCGCGGGCATTCCGACGAGAGGAACGTGCGCGCTCGCCACAACTCTGTCCGCTGCGCCTCATTCGATCTAACGGGGCACTGAGGCCGCGGTCAGGGTTGTGCTCGGCGTCGGGCACTGGTCCTCGAATCTAGCACTCCCTCATCCACCTCCGCCCCGTGTTCCGTGCTGTTCCCGATTCGCCCTCGACCGCCGCGACGAGTCCCAGCAGTTCACGTACGGCGCTGACGCGATGTCATCGCCATCGATACGCGTTGGGTCGATCGGTCGTGTTCCGTGACGCGTTCCAGATTTCGCCGCAATCGACGCATCGCCAGTAGCTGTCAGCGTCCGGGCTCTTTGCCTTCGTGACGATCGACGACGAGTGACACGCGGGGCAGCTTACAGGCGCGACGGCCGCGGTTGACGTCGATGAGAACGGAGGGACATTCCTCATTCCAGCCTCCACGGACGTGCTTTGGTGAGGGCTGAAGGCCGGAATGGCCGCAGGGCTCAGGAAAGCGGTGGGCAACCAGTATACGCTTCCAGCTTGTCTTTGCCGCAAGTACGCGAATTCGTCCAGTGCTGTATAGTGGACGTCGTAGTACCGCACTGAGCCCGCCCGCGTTCGAGCAGTGCCCCCTCTGGGGTGCGCGCCGACAGGCCCACTTCGGCCATCGATCGGAGCGCACATGAACGATTCCCTCAACATCCATCGCTCGATTTCCATTCGCGCCATTTCGCGCGACCACCCATCCGAAAGAGGATCGAGATCATGGTGAACACACGCCTCAGGTCGTCATGGATCATCGCAGCGTGGATCGCCGCGCTGGCGCTCATCGCCGTCGCCAGTGTGGCGATGGACGCGAACCCCTCGACGACGGCCGTACTTGTCGCGCTCGGCATCGCGCCAGGCATCGTCGTCGCCCTTGTCGTGGCAGGCGCGCCGTCGCCGACCGTTCCGCAGATTCTTCATGCACTGGAAACGAAGGACGGTCGATCATGATGAGCTCACGTGCGGTCGGCGTCGGTGTGCTCGGTGTCATGTTGGCCGTCTCGGTGGTGCAGGGGCAAACGGGCGCGCACTATCGCGATTTCCGACTCGGCGGCGACATCGCTTCGGTCTCCGCGCTGACGGGCCTCAAGGCCTCAGATGCGAAGACGGTCCACGCGCGACCGGCCATGCTGCAAGATCTGGAATGGCGGCGCCCCTTCACCCTCGACGACGAGAAATTGACCGATCCGGTCCAGCGGATCACCTTCAGCTTCTACAACGATCAGCTGTTCCGGCTCGTGATCGATTACGACCGCGATCGCACCGAAGGGCTGACCGACGAGGACATGATCGAGGCGATTTCGACGATGTACGGCGCGCCGGCGCCAGCGACGTTCACACGCGGGCGGGCGCCGTTGCCAGTGATCGACGCGGCGTCCGGCGCGAAGGTTGCCGACTGGGGGAATGACGAGTACACCGCCGTGCTGTATCGCGCCTCGTATGGATCCGGCTTCAGGATGGTCGTGACGTCCGTTCGGCTCAACGCGCTCGCGCGAACCGCTGAAGCGCAGGCACTGCAATTGGATGAACGCGACGCACCGAAGCGAGAGCTTGCGCGTCAGAAGCAAGAAGCCGACGAGGCGCGCGCGTTGCAGGAAAAGGCACGCCTTGCCAACAAGCCGACGTTCAAACCATGACGAGCGTGGCTCCTGCCCGCACGGTGTGATGTGAGGTCCGCCATGTTCAAACTGATTGCGACGATGAGGCGGGGAACGGCCAGCGATCTTGCGGCCGCGTGGGCTCGCTACCCCACGCTTGCTGCGGCCCGCATTGGAACCGCTACCCTGCTTCGGGACGATCGCATCCTTCGCGTGATGATCGTGCGCAACGAGGTTCCGCCTGCGTTCGTTGAATGGGCGGAGCGATAGCGCATGCCGACGATCAAAGTCGATCTCCCACGCGTGCACGTCGCCGGATCGTACGCGCACTGCGACGCGCATATCGAAGTGGGCCAGCACGGGTTCGCGCTATTCGTCGCGCCCGACGCCGAGTTGCCGATGCTGGACATTGACGGTACACCGCAGCAACTGCGTGATCTGCTCTCCTCGTTGCAGGCCGCGCTGGCCTCTCAACGATGAGGCGCACATTGTACGAAGATCCGATTCCCCGCACGTTTGCGCTGACTCGGTTGCCCGCACCGTATGTCGAGCGCGAGAAGGTGCCGATTCGGTGACGGCTGGCCGGTGCGCTCGCCCGGAGTCACTGCCGGTTTCAATCGCGTTTCGCCGGAGGTCGCAATATGTCCGAAATCGTCGTTGAGTACGGCCGTTTCCTCGAAGTGCAGCAACGTCGAGCGCGCATTGCCGCAGAGCTCGACCGGGCGCATGACACGCCACCGCCAGCAATGCCCCTGGCGGCTGTCAGCACATCGACCGAGGTCAGCGAGGGATGGGTACCCGCCATCGACGTCAAGGCGAGCGTGCGGGGAATTGGCCTGGCGAGGCCTGATCTCACTCGATGAAATCGAACGACTGGATCAGAATACTTGCGTACGAGGCGCGGCGCTGTCATGCGGCGGACTGCCGTCGCAATGAGGAGGCGGACGCGCGGCTGGCCGCGATGCGCTCGCGGGTCCTGGCCGAATTGCGATGCGCCATCGCTGCAGGCATAGACCGCTTTCTCCACACGGGCGGTGACGGGTTGAAAACGGGTTTACCTGTGTCTCCGGAATGGACTCTTGAAAATTGGCTCCTCAGGCTGGATTCGAACCAGCAACCCTCCGGTTAACAGCCGGATGCTCTGCCGTTGAGCTACTGAGGAACGTAGGAGTGCGGCGCGGGAGCGAAAACGACCTTTAATACTACCGGCTAAAACTTCTTCCGTCCAGTCACGCCGGCCTGCACGGCCACGCCCAGCAGGCCGAGCGCGAACCAGGCGAATGTCACCCACCGCTGCCCCGGCGCCGGCGTGAACGGATATAGGATCCACACGTTCCCGCTCGCCGCCGCTCGCTCCGCCGCGCGGTTGCCCGCCACCGCCAGCCCGCCGACGATCATCGTCCACGCGCCGGCGAACGCCGTCGAGACGATGATGACGTAACGCTGCAGCGCCATCGCGACCACGGCACCCGCGACGGCCGCGATGATCACGGCCGCGGCCGGCGGCTCCACTTGCTTCGCGTAGTCCCAGAACACGTGCAGGATCAGCACGCCCATGCCCGCGCCGATGAGGCCGATGGCGACGTAATACGCGAACGTGAACAGCACGGCGCCGATGGCGCCGCCAATGACGGCCGCGACGACCATCCCGACGTGGTTGCTGATGCCCATCATCGAGCTCGCGACCATCGCGCCCAAGATGAACCCGTAGATGGCGAGGACGACGCGGAACAGCCGGTAGCCGGCAAAGCAGGCGACGACGCCGCCAAGCAGGAGGACGACGGCCGCGGGGAGCTCAAACGTGGCGGGCAACACTAGACCTCGCGCCGGCCCTCGAGCGCACGGTGCATCGTGATCTCGTCCGCGTAGTCGAGATCGCTGCCCACCGGCAGCCCCATCGCGATGCGCGTCACCTTGACGCCGAGCGGCTTCAGCAACCGCGCGAGATAGGCGGCGGTGTACTCGCCGTCAACGTTGGGGTTCGTCGCGAGGATGACCTCCGTCACGCCGTCCGTGAGCCGCGACAGCAGGCCCTTGATCTTCAGATCGTCGGGACCGACGCCGGTCAGCGGCGACAGCGCGCCCATCAGGACGTGATACACGCCCTTGAACTCACGCGTCTTCTCCACCGCCGTGATGTTCTGCGGCTCTTCGACGACGCAGATCAGGTGGTGGTCGCGATCCGGGTTGCTGCAGAAGAGACACGGATCCGAGTCGGTGATGTTGTTGCAGATCGAGCAGTAGGTGACGCGCTCCTTCACGTCGCGCACGGCCTCGACGAGCCGGTCGGTCTGCTCGCGCGGCGTGCGGAGGATGTAAAAAGCGAGGCGCTGCGCGCCTTTCGGCCCGATGCCGGGCAGGCGCTGCAGTTCTTCGATGAGGCGGACGAGGGGATCCGGGAGGGACATGAAATTTCAGGATTTCAGGATTTCAGGATTTCAGGATTTGAGAACCCTGCTCACATCCCGGGCAGTTTGAGGCCCCCCATCATCCCGCCCATCGTCTTGGCCATCTCCTCGTCGGCCTTACGCTGCGCGTCGTTCACGGCCGCGAGAATCAGATCCTGCAGCATCTCGACGTCCTCTTTCGAGACGACTTCCGGATCGATCTTGATCGACTGGAGCTGCTTCGCGCCGTTGACGACCACCGTCACCATGCCGCCGCCGGCCGTCGCCTCGACGCGCATCTCGGCCATCTGCTTCTGCAGGCGCTCCTGCATCTGCTGCGCCTGCTTCATCATGTTCTGAATGTTCATCGCTACATCTCTTCGACGTCGCGGATCTCCGCGGGGAACACTTCGAGCAGCGCCTGCACGCCGCTGTCGGCGAGCGCCTGCTCCTTGAGCGCCGCCTTCTTGGCCGACTCTTCGTTCGACGCCCGACTCTCGACTGGAGACTGGGGACTGGAGGCCGACGACTGGGGACTGGCGACTGGAGACTGGAGACGACCGTCCTGGACGGCCGTGACGGCCACCCTGCGGCCCCCGGCCTGCAGCGCCATCTGCTCGAGCCACGCCTTGTGCTGCTCCACCTGCTCGCGCAGGTGCTTCTGCGCATTGCTGAAGGTGAAGACGATGCGATCGCCCGACACCTCGATCTTCTGCGCTTGCGCGACGCACATGTTGTAGAAGACGGCCTTGGTCTTCCGAACTTCGGCCAGAAACGCGTCTTTGAACGAGGCGTCTCCCGCCGGCGGTCCGGGCGGTGCGGTCTTGACCGGAGGCGCGGGGTTTGCCAATGGGGGCGGCCCTGAAAGGACCGCCCCACGCCCGGAGGTGGGAAGACCCGCCCTGCGGCCGGGCGTTGGCGCCGGGGCGCCTGCCCCGGCGATCAGATCCTCGATCGACACGAGCTTGCGCAGGTAAATCCACCGCAGCAGCGCCATCTCGAGCTGATACCGCGGCTGCGACGACGACCGGATGTCGAACTCGGCGCGCGTCAGCAGGTCGAATGCGCGCAGCAGGTCCTCGCGCGAGAACTGCTTCGCCAGCGCGAGCAGCCGATCGCGCTCGCCCTCGCCGGCAATCTCGGCGTCGTTCGCGCGCGACGGATCGACCGACAGCACCAGCAGGTCGCGCGTCATCCGCGCCAGCTCGCGGCAGACCGCGCGCAGGTCGTAGCCGAGCTCCACGGCGCGGCCGGCCAAGTCGAACGCCGCCCGGGCGTTCTCCTCCGCCACCGCCGTCATCGCGTCGAGGAGCAGATCGCGGCCGACCAGCCCGAGCACGGTCGAGACGTCCTCGGTCGCGATCGTGGAGCCGGTGAACGCGATGACCTGGTCGAGCTTGCTCTCCGCGTCGCGCATGCTCCCGTCGGCGTCGCGCGCGATCAACTGCAGCGCGTCGTCTCCCACCTGGATCTTCTCGGCATCGACGATGGTGCGCAGCTGCGCCGCAATCGACTTGCTGCTGATCGTGCGGAACTCGTACACCTGCGACCGCGACAGCACGGTCTCGGGGATCTTGTCGAGCTCGGTCGTCGCCATCATGAAGACCACGTGCGGCGGCGGCTCTTCGATCGACTTGAGCAGCGCGTTGAACGAGCCCGACGAGAGCTGGTGGACCTCGTCGATGATGAACACCTTGTAGCGGTTGCGCACGGGCATGATGCCGAGCCCGGCGATGATCACCTCGCGGACGTTGTCCACGCCGGTGTGCGTGGCCGCGTCGATCTCCATCACGTCCATGTCGCGGCCTTCCGCAATCTCGACGCACGCCTCGCACGTGCCGCACGGATCGGCCGTCGGCCCGTTCACGCAGTTGAGCGCGCGCGCCAGGATGCGCGCCGTGGTCGTCTTGCCCACGCCCCGCGGCCCGGCGAACACGAACGCCTGCGCGAGCCGCTTGCTGCCGAGCGCGTTGCGCAGCGTACGTGTCACCGCCTGCTGTCCGACCACGTCGTCGAACTTCTGCGGCCGCCATTTGCGTGCG
>CAZOIK010000416.1:0-4575 GCA_964579765.1 uncultured Bifidobacteriaceae bacterium | reverse complement strand
GGCCGCGATCCAGCCGACGTCGTAGCCGCCCTCGCTCGACTGCTCGACGTCCACGTCGGTCGCACGGAACTGGCCGCCCGAGTTGCCCGCCGTCGTGTCGTGATACGCGATGCCCTCACCGCCGTTGTCGAACCGCTCCGCATGCACCTGCCCTGGGATCGCCACCGGCGTGCCCGAGTACGGCGACAACGTCCCCGTCCCGCCACCACCACCGCCGGATCCGGATCCCGACGTCGTGAACGACTGGATGGACGAGGCGGCGACCATCGACGGGTTCCTGGCCGTTGCGTTCGTCTTCGACACCACCTTCCAGTAGTACGTCGTCCCGGCCTGCAGCGACGTCGTGTACGAATACGTGCTCGGCGGGTTTTGCACCATCTGCGCCGGCACGTTCGCGACGACCGACAGGTTCGACGACGAGGTGCCGAGATAGACGTCGTAGCTGACGGCAAAGGCCGCCGTGTCCCACACGAGCGTGACGTTCGTCGCGACACCGCTCGCGCCTGACCCCGGCGACGACAGCGTCGGCGCCTGGGGCGGCGTCGTCACGAGCGGGCCGAAATCGCGCGTGTTGTTCCACATCGCGTTGAACTGGTTCACGAACGCCTGGTAGATCGCCGACTTGGTCGCCTTCGGCACGAAGTAATCGTGATCGCGCTGCCAGTTCGGCGCGAAGTTCGACGATCCGTTCGTCGCGTAGTTGGCCGTGATCACGGTCTTCATGTGCGTCACGCCCAGATGATTCCGCTGCAAGATCGGAACGCCCGCCGCCCACAGCTTGTCCACGTTGGCGTGCGTGAGCCAGTACTCCGGCCACGCGTTGTCGGTGTACTGTGCCGGATCGACGATGATCCTGACCTTCACGCCCGCCTTGTACTTCGAGAGCAGCGCGTTCGTGAGATTGTCCACTTCGAGCCGGTACGCAATCACGTCCACTTCGTTGCTCTCGCCGTTGATTTCAGCGAGCAGCCGGTTGTTGAAATCCGGCCCCTGGCCCCAGATCAGATCCGACGGCGTCGGGTTGTCGGGCTCGAGGCGCGCGGTGTTGACGACCATCGGCACCGGATTGGGGTACTGCGTGTAATAGTCGGCGCAGTTGCCGGTCGGCTCGTTCGCGCACGCATCGTCCCAGTTCTTGAGATACGGCGGATTGCCGTAGATGCTCTCCGGCTCCCGGGTCGTGTCGTTCCACATCACGTCGAACTTCGTCTTGAACGCGTTGACGAGCGCCGGATCGGTCGTGAACAGCTCCGACTCGTCGTCGTAGTTGGTGGACGAGATCGGCGCGAGCTCGGAGGGCGCGAAGTTGCCCGATCCAAACTCGACCGTGTTCTGGCCGACGAAGATCGCGGCCTTCCAGTGATCGATTTCCGGGAACCACGTCGGGTTGAAGCGCAGGCGAATCGGAATGCCCTGGCTCGCCAGCCAGTAGAACTCCGCCTTCGTGTGCGGATCAGCTTCGAAGACGGCCGCACGGTCGCCGATGATGCGCACGGGCACGCCCGCCGCCCAACGGCTTGCGACGGCCTGCGAAATCGCGTGCTCGCTCAGATACCAGCTGTTGATGTCGAGCCGCACGGTTTCCTGGTTGATGTACTGGACGAGGATGTTCGTGACGTTGGTGTTGGCTGAGAAGTACACCTGATCGGCAGCCGCTGACGGACGGGCCGCAGCGAGCGACGCGCAGGCAGACATGGCAATCAACACATTTCGAGCACGGCCGGAACAGTCGAACATCGTGGCACCTCGCAGCGGCACTGCACTGAGCAGTGAGCACAGCAACGCGGATGCCGAGCTCGCCACGAATCAGATGATCGCGTCGGCGACGAACTTTGCACGTGTACAGCAGGATGGACAGATACACGTTTCGTCGTCGCGCGTTTTTGAAACGAAGTGCTCTGGCTGCCGGAGTCGCACTGCTTCCCGCGCGCGCATCGCTCGATGCCGCGCCGGACGATCGACGCACCGAGGGCCACGAGGACGTGGGCCCGACCGAAGATTTGATGCGAGAGCACGGCGTGCTGAAGCGCATCCTGCTCATCTACAGAGACGCGATCCGTCGCGGCCAGACCCACGAGAATTTTCCGCACGACGTGGTGCGCGACGGCGCGGGGATCGTCCAGCGCTTCATCGAGCAGTACCACGAGAAGCTCGAAGAAGACTACCTGTTTCCCAGATTTGAGAAGGCCGGGACCCTCTCGGATCTCACGGCCGTGCTTCGCGCACAGCACCAGGCCGGCCGGCAGCTCACCGCGCGCATCGTCGCGGCGCGCACGCCGCCGTACGACGACATGCGTCAGTTCGTCCGCATGTACGAGCCGCACGAAGCGCGCGAGGACACGGTGCTCTTCCCCGCGCTGCGCCGCATCGTGTCGGCGCATGAGTTCGGCGCGCTCGGCGAGGAGTTCGAGAAGAAGGAGCGTCAGCTCTTCGGCGAGGACGGCTTCGAGCACATGGTGGACCAGGTCGCGAATCTCGAGCGGCGGCTCGGCATCTACGACCTCGCGCAGTTCACGCCACGCGTCTGACGCGCCGCAGGCACGCGACGGAAGCGACGCAGTTTCATTGCGCGATGTGAAGAATAGGCGTCCCGCGCCTATAATGGGCCCATCACACGTTCTGAAGGAGCGTCGTCAATGACGAAGAGTACGCTGCGACCGACGGCCCTGGTCATCGCCGCATTCGCCGCTGCGGCCGTGCCGGCGGTGGTGGTCGTGCGCGCGCAGACGAGCACACCGGCCGCGACCGCGACGCGCCAGGGCCCGCGCACCGCGTGGGGCGATCCCGACTTCTCCGGCAACTACACCAATCTGTACGAAGCGGGCACGCCGCTCGAGCGTCCGAAGCAGTTCGACGGCAAGAAACTCGGCGACGTCACAGCGGAGGAACTTCGCGCCTTCAAGAAAGGCATTCAGGACAACACGATTCAGCGCTTCGAGACGCCGTTCGACGCGCCGAGCAACTGGTGGCAGGTCGCCTTCAAACTCGACAAGAGCGCGCAGGCCTGGCTCATCACGGATCCCGACGACGGACACATTCCCGCGCGGACGGCCGAGGGCGAGGCGCGGCAGCAGAAGGCGCGCCGGACCGTTTACGCGGGCGGCTCGGATTCGTATGAGGATCGCAGCCTGTACGACCGCTGCATCACGCGCGGCTTCCCCACCTCGGGCATGCCGACCATCTACGGCAACTCGTCGCGCATCGTCCAGGGCCCCGGCTGGATCGCGATCCAGTACGAGATGATCCACGAGACGCGCCTCATCCCGATTGACAGGACGCCGCGCCCGCACGTCGGCAAGAACATCCATCTCGACATGGGCGATTCGCGAGGCCACTGGGAAGGCGACACGCTCGTCGTCGAGACGACGAACTTCAACCAGCGCAGCGTCTATCAGAACGCCGACGCGAACTCGCTGAAGATCGTCGAGCACTTCACGCGCATCGCGCCCGACAAGCTGCGGTGGACGGTGACGATGGAGGATCCGCACACGTGGACGCGCCCGTGGACGTTTTCGATGCCGCTGACCGAGAACGACAAGGAGCCGATCCAGCTCTACGAGTGCCACGAAGGCAACTACGGCCTGCGCAACATCCTGAGCGCCGCCCGCGCCGAAGATCGCGAGCGCGCCGCCGCGACCGCCGCCACAAAGGACTAAGGACCAGGGACCTCGTGCCTGGTCCCCTTCACTTCCTCCGCCGCGGCGTGCGCCGCGACATCGACGCCGCCGCCGCACGCCGGCGTGCCGGCCGGACTTCTTCCTCCTCCTGCTCTTCCTCGCCACGTGCGCCTGACGCCGCCTCGGCGTTGACGCCGCCCTCGGCGATGGCGTTCAGCTTCTCGTCCGCCGCCTTCTCTTCGTCGAGAATTTCCTGCAGCAGGTCGGCCGCATCGGTGTGGCCCATCGCTTTGGCCCACGCGACGAGCGTGCCGTACGCCGCCATCTCGTAGTGCTCGGCGCGCTGCGCGCTGGCGATCAGGCACGCATCCATCGTGGCGTCCTCGTAGTCTTCGTCCATCACGTTGGCGCCTTCGTCGATGATGCCCGCCATGCCGTCGCAGTGTTTGCCCTTGGCCTTCTCGCCGAGGCCCTGAAAGACCTGCTCGAGTTTCTCGACGTGCCCGTTGGTCTCTTCGAGGTGGTCGACGAATGCCTGGCGCAGTTCCGTCGACGACGCCGCCTTCGCCAGTTTGGGCAGCGTCTTGACCAGCCGTTTCTCGGCGTCGTACGCGTCGCGCAGTTCGTCGAGGAAGGCATCGTGCAGCGTGTGCGTTTCGGCCATGTCCATCTCCTTTGCTGTGATTAATGCGCGCGAACGGCACCCAGAAGCGAGCGCAGGCCGTTGACCGACTCGATGATCTGCTTGATGAGCGCGGCGTTCTGGCCGTCGCGCGGCATCAGCTCGCCGGTCGCGACCTCGATCCGGGCGAGCAGGGTGTCTGCCGTGGCAATCTCGACGCTGGTCATGGGCGATCCTTTCGGCGTGGCGCAGTCATGTATCGGCTCGTGCTGTGCAAGGCGGGTGCCGCGTGTGCACTCTCTTTGCAGGTGACGCACGCATGAAACGCCATCTGCC
>CAZOIK010000415.1:0-13891 GCA_964579765.1 uncultured Bifidobacteriaceae bacterium | reverse complement strand
GACCGGGTCGTGCCCGCCGAGCGTCATCTTCTTGAGCTGGTCGTCGCTGAGGTGCTTGACCATGTCGAGCAGCCTCGGATCGACGCCCCAGAAGTGCTCGCGGACGTAGGCGCCCGACTCAATCGAGTACTTCTGATACTGCCCGTCCACGATCTCGCCCATGCGTTTGACGAGCAGGCCGTCGCGGTCTTTGGCCAGAATCGGATCCCACTCGCGGCCCCAGAGCACCTTGATGACGTTCCACCCGGCGCCGCGGAACGCGGCCTCGAGCTCCTGGATGATCTGGCCGTTGCCGCGCACCGGGCCGTCGAGGCGCTGGAGGTTGCAGTTGATGACGAAGATCAGGTTGTCGAGCTTCTCGCGCGCAGGGAGCGTGATCGCGCCGAGCGATTCGGGCTCGTCGGTCTCGCCGTCGCCGAGAAACGCCCACACCTTCGCGTCCGACTTCGGGGTCATCCCGCGATCCTGGAGGTAGCGCACGAAGCGCGCCTGGTAGATCGCCATGAGCGGGCTGAGGCCCATCGAGACGCTGGGATAGTCCCAGAAGTCGGGCATCAGCCACGGATGCGGGTACGACGACAGGCCGCCGCCCGGCTTGAGCTCGCGGCGGAAGTTTTCGAGGTGCGTGTCGTCGATCCGGCCTTCGAGATAGGCGCGCGCGTAGATGCCCGGCGCCGCGTGTCCCTGGAAGTAGATGACGTCGCCGGGACGATCGCCGTCGTGGCCGCGGAAGAAATGGTTGAAGCCGACTTCGTAGAGCGTCGCCGCCGACGCGTACGTGGAGATGTGTCCGCCGATGCCCTCCTCCGCCTTGTTGGCGCGGACGACCATGGCCGCGGCGTTCCAGCGGACGAAGCTCTTGATGCGGCGCTCGATGTCCGGGCTGCCGGGCATGAGGCTCTGTTCGTCGGCCGGGATGGTGTTGACGTACGGGGTGTTCGCCGTGAACGGCAGCCGGACGCCGTTTTGCTTCGCGTAGAGCGTCAGCTCACGGAGCAGACGCGCGACTTTCTGCGGGCCGCCGCTCTGGAGCACATAATCGATGGAGTCGAGCCACTCGCGTGTCTCGATGGCGTCGAGTTCGGCCGCGTCCTTGGGGGAAATTTGTCGCACGGACCTCGGTTCCTTTCGGATGTGTCGGCTGACAGAACGCTCGGCTATAGGCCGATCACTTATTGTACCCTTCGGCGCGCCCTCGACAAGCTGGGGAAAGGGCGCGCATAGTCGGCGGATGGAGCATCGGCCCTTATGCGACGCATACTGATCGCCTTCATTTTTGTCGCGTTTCCACTCGGCTCGGCGCTGATCGTTGCAAGACCCGGGCTCGCGCAGCAGGCGCCGGCTGAGTCTCCAGGCTTCTCGCTCGCGTCGCTGGATCGCACGACCGATCCGTGCGCGGACTTTTATCAGTACGCCTGCGGCGGCTGGATGGCCAGCCATCCCATTCCGCCCGACCGCTCCACGTGGGCGACCTTTGACGAGCTGCAAGACCGCAACAACGACATCCTGCGCCAGATCCTTGAAGCCGCGGCGGCGAAGCCGACGTCCGACACACGGAAGATTGGCGACTACTACGCCAGCTGCATGGACGAGACGCTCGTCAACGCGAAGGGAACCGCGCCGCTCGGCCCGGAGCTCGATCGCATCGCGTCGCTCACGAACCGTGACCAGCTGCCGGGCCTGCTCGCCGAGCTCCATCCGATCGGCGTCAACGCGTTCTTCGGCGCGGGCTCGGAGCCCGACATCGACAACGCCGACATCCAGATGGCCGTCGTCGCCGCCGGCGGACTCGGTCTCCCCGACCGCGACTACTACTTCCGCGACGACGCCAAGTCTGTCGAGCTGCGAGCGCAGTACGTCGATCACGTCGGGAAGATGATTCAGCTGGTCGATGCCAAAGGCGACGGCAAGACGGCGTCGGCGACCGTCATGCGCGTCGAGACCGCGCTCGCCATGCCGCAGCTCGACGTGGTGGCGCGGCGGGACCCCGCGAAAGTCAACCACCGGATGAAGCTGTCGGAGCTGCAGGCGCTCACGCCGCGCTTCAACTGGCGGACGTACTTCACGGCGATCGGCGCGCCGGCGTTCACGACGCTGAACGTCACGCAGCCGGACTACCTGAAGGCGCTCGACGCGTTCTGGTCTGCCGCGCCGATCGCCGACATCCGCGAGTATTTGCGCTGGCAGCTCGTACACGCGAACGCGGCGATCCTGCCGACCTCGTTCGTGAACGAGAACTTCCGCTTCTACGGCACGATCCTGAGCGGCACGCCGCAGTTGCGTCCGCGCTGGAAGCGCTGCGTGTCGTACACGGACGGCGATCTCGGCGAAGCGCTCGGCAAGGCCTATGTGGCGCGGACGTTCGGGGCGCAGGCGAAGGCGAACACGCTGGCGATGGTGAAGGCCGTCGAATCGTCGCTCGCGCGCGACATCTCGACATTGACGTGGATGACCGAACGGACGCGCGCGCAGGCGCTCGACAAGCTGCGCGCCGTGAGCGACAAGATCGGCTACCCGGACAAGTGGCGCGACTACAGCAAGCTGCGCATCGTCCGCGGCGACGCGCTCGGCAATTCGCAGCGAGCCAATGCGTTCGAGTTCCGGCGCGAGATCGATCGCATCGGCAAGCTCGTGAACCGCCGCGAGTGGGAGATGACGCCGCCGACGGTCAACGCGTACTACGATCCCACGGAAAACAACATCAACTTCCCCGCCGGCATTCTCCAGCCGCCGTTCTACCACGGCGGCGGCGATCGACCGACCAACTTCGGCGCGGCCGGCTCGGTCGTCGGGCACGAGCTCACGCACGGCTTCGACGACCAGGGGCGCCACTACGACGCGAAGGGCAACCTGCGCGACTGGTGGACGCCGGAAGACGCGAGAAACTTCGACAGCCGCGAGCAGTGCTTCGTGGACGAGTACAACGGCTTCAAAGCCGTTGACGACGTGCACGTGAACGGCAAGCTGACGCTCGGCGAGAACACGGCCGACAACGGCGGCCTGCGGCTGGCGCTCTCGGCGTACCTCGCGACCGCCGCGACGCGCCCCGACCCGGACCGCGACGGCTTCACGGCCGCGCAGCGGCTGTTCATCGGCTTCGCGCAGATCTGGTGCGAGAACGCGCGGCCCGAGGCCGTGCGCCTGCGCGTGCAGACCAATCCCCACTCGCCCGGCCGCTTCCGGGCGAACGGCGTCGTCTCGAACATGCCCGAGTTCGCGCAGGCGTTCTCGTGCAAGCCCGACGCGCCGATGGTGCGGCAGAACGCGTGTCGGGTGTGGTGAATGGCGGGAGTGCAGAATCGCAGAATGGCAGGGTTAAGCACTGTACACGCTGCGATCGTTTCTTGTGAGCGGTGTCCGCGGCTGCGGACCTACTGCCAGCACATCGGCCGCGAGAAGCGGCGCGCGTTTCGAGACGACACGTACTGGGCGAAGCCGGTCCCCGGCTTCGGCGATCCGGACGCGCGCGTGCTCCTCGTCGGCCTTGCGCCGGCGGCGCACGGCGCGAATCGAACAGGCCGTGTGTTCACCGGTGACGGCACCGGCGGCTCTGGCGATTTTCTGATGTCGGCGCTCCACCGCGCCGGGTTCTCGAATCTCACGACGTCGGACCACCCACACGACGGGCTGACGCTGCGCGACGCGTTCATCCTCTCCGCCGTGCGCTGTGCGCCGCCGGACAACACGCCCACGCCGGAGGAGATCGCCAACTGCCTCCCCCACTTCGACGCCGAGCTCAACGCGCTGTCGAACGTCTCGGTGGTGGTCGCGCTGGGCAAGATCGGCTTCGACGCGTATCTCGCCCTGTTGAAACGTCGCGGCGTCGTCGTCCGGCCGAAGCCGGCGTTCGGCCACGGCGTCGCACATCTCTTGCCCAACGGGCATACGCTCATCGGCTGTTATCACCCGAGCCGGCAGAACACGCACACGGGAAAACTGACCGCGAAGATGATGGACGACGTGTTTCAGAAGGTTCGGGAGGTGCTCGGGGGGCGGGGAGGTTCCAGGGGTCCCAGGGGTTCTGAAGGTTCGCGCGCGTGACGATTCGACTCGAGCGAGCCGCCGACGGCGAGGCGAGCGGATCGGCTTCGCAACGCCGCGCCCGCTATCTCACTCGTTGCGGGTGCCTCCGGAGTGAACCCCTCGAACCACCCGAACCATGAGATCCGGCCGGTCGGTGATGAGCGCGTCAACGCCCCACGACAGCAGACGCCGCGCGTCGTCTTCGCGATCGACCGTCCAGACCTGCACGGCGTGGCCGCATCGGTGCGCGGCCTCGACGAAGCGCTTCGACACGATGCGCGTGGCTCCGGTGCGTTCCGGCACCTGAAACCCGGCGTACGCCGCGCGGCGCCCCGGCCAGCCGACCCACGAGCGATACAGCGCCCAGCGGACCTCCTCGCGCGCGGCGCTCGTCGCCACCGCCGGCTCGAACGCGCGCGCGGCGTGCAGCACGCGCAGACCGAACGACCCCAGACACACGCGCTCGAGCGCGCCGGCGCGCCGCACGGCGGCGACGACCGCCGACGCCATCTCGGGGCTGTCCACCTTGAGTTCGACAATCATGCGCGTGTCGCCGAACCGCGCGAGGACGTCCTCGAGCGCCGGCACCTCCAGGCGCGCGAGTTCGGCCGCCGTCATCCCGGCGACCGCGCCGCTCCCGGCGGTCGTCCGGTCCACCGTCGCGTCGTGGTGAACGACGACGACGCCGTCGCGCGAGAGGCGCACGTCGAGTTCGATGCCGTCGGCGCCGAGCGCCAGGCCGTTGGCGAACGCCCGCATCGTGTTCTCCGGCGCGAGGGCGGCGCCGCCGCGGTGCGCGAACACGAGCGGGCGCGACGATGTGAAGAACGGGTGCATCGGTCCGTTATAGAATCGGCCTATGGCCGCCACCATCCACACGCTCGGGGAACTTCGTCAGGCGCGTCTGCACACCCGTCCGGTCAAACAGGAAATTCGCGACAACCTCGTGCGCAAACTGAAGGCGGGCGAGCCGCTGTTTCCCGGCATCATCGGCTACGACGACACGGTCGTGCCGCAGCTCATCAACGCCATTCTCTCCAAACACAACTTTATCCTGCTCGGGCTGCGCGGACAGGCGAAGAGCCGCATCCTGCGCGGGCTGGTCGATCTGCTCGACGAGCAGATTCCGGTCGTGCCCGGCTGCGAGATCCACGACGACCCGCTCGCGCCGCTCTGCTCGGCGTGCAAGGCGCGCATCGCGCGCGAGGGCGACGAGATGCCGATCGCGTGGCTGCCGCGACAGGCCCGCTACGTCGAGAAGCTCGCGACGCCCGACGTCACGATTGCCGACATGGTCGGCGACATCGACCCGATCAAGGCGGCGCAGGCCGGCCTCAACCTCTCCGACGAGCTGACGATGCACTACGGGCTGTTGCCGCGCGCCAACCGCGGCATCTTCGCCATCAACGAGCTGCCCGATCTCGCCGGCAAGATCCAGGTCGGGCTCTTCAACATCCTGCAGGAAGGCGACGTCCAGATTAAGGGGTATCCGATCCGGCTGAATCTCGACGTCATGCTCGTCTTCACGGCGAACCCCGAAGACTACACCGCGCGCGGCAAGATCATCACGCCGCTCAAGGACCGCATCGGGTCTGAAATCCGCACGCACTACCCCGCGACGCGCCACAACGCGATGGCGATTACGAAGCAGGAGGCCTGGACCGATCGCACGACCGCGGGCGGCCTGAAGATCGACATCCCCGAGTTCGTGCGGGAGGTCGTCGAAGAGGTCGCCTTTCAGGCGCGGGCTGACCGCAAGATTGACAAGCGCTCGGGCGTCAGCCAGCGTCTGCCGATCACCACGCTGGAACTCGTCGTGTCGAACGCCGAGCGGCGCGCGCTCTCGAACAACGAGCCGGTCGTCGTGCCGCGCGTGACGGATGTCTACGCGGCGCTGCCGTCGATCACAGGCAAGTTCGAGCTCGAGTACGAGGGCGAGTTGCGCGGCGCCGAGCAGATCGCGCGCGACTTGATTCGCTCGGCGGTCGGCGCGGTGTTCACGGGCATGTTCGAAGGCCAGGACGCGCGCACCGTGATCGAGTGGTTCGACCTCGGCGGCTCGCTGCCGCTCAGCGACACGACGTCGGCCGACGAAGTGGTGTCGCTGTCGCGCGGCGTGCAGGGGCTGCGCGAGCTCGCCGCCCACGCCGGTCTCAAGTCGAATTCTCCCGCGCCGCTCGTCGCGGCCGCGGTCGATTTCGTGCTCGAGGGGCTGTACGCGCAGAAGAAGATCGGCCGCAGCGACGACCGCGGCTACTCCGCCGCCGAGGCCACGCCGCGCCGCAGTCCGCGCCGCGAAGAGCCGATGCTCGACGAGAGCTTCCAGATTCCCGGCGCCAAGAAGAAGTACTACAACTGAGAAGTTAGAACGAAGACGTGAAGTACAGATACACGAAGTACATCGGCGATCCGCTCGAGGACATCGACATCGAGGACCTGGTGTCGAAACTGTCGGACCTGCTGCTCGCGAGCGGGTTCGGCAACCCGCACGGCTTCGACGAGGCCGAGCGGACGATGCAGGCGCTGCACGATGCGATCCTCGACGCGCTGTTCAACGGCGGAGTGCTGCCCGAGGAGACCATCGAGCAGCTGCTCGGCGAGCCGGCCGACGGCGATCAGGAGGAGATGCGCTCGAAGCTCGAGCAGCTCATCCAGCAGATCATCGAGAAGATGGGCGAGGAAGGCTACATCACGACGCCGCCCGATCTCGACGCCGAGCGCGAGCGCCGGCAGGGCCGCGGCGGCGGCATGGGCGACAACCAGGACCAGGCGCCGCTCACCTTCGAAGTCACCGACAAGACGCTCGACTTCCTCGGCTACCGCGCGCTGCGCGATCTGCTCGGCTCGCTCGGCAAGAGCAGCTACGGGCGCCACGACACGCGTGAGCAGGCGACGGGCGTCGAGACGACCGGCGCGCCGAAAGCGTACGAGTTCGGCGACACGCTGAACCTCGACGCCGCGGCGACGCTGCTCAACGCGGCGAGGCGCCAGCACGAGCGCGGCGAATCGACGTCGCATCTCGACGTCACGCACGACGACCTGATGGTCGTGCAGGGCGAGTATCAGAGTTCGTGCGCGACGGTGCTGATGCTCGACTGCAGCCACAGCATGATCCTGTACGGCGAGGATCGCTTCACGCCCGCCAAGCGCGTCGCGCTGGCGCTGGCGCAGCTCATCAAGAACCAGTATCCGGGCGATGCCCTGAACGTGGTCCTCTTCCACGACTCGGCCGAGGAGATTCCGCTGGCCGAGCTCGGGCGCGTGCGTGTCGGCCCGTACTACACGAATACGCGCGAGGGCCTGCGGCTGGCGCGGCGCATCCTCGATCGCCAGCGCAAGGACATGCGCCAGATCATCATGATCACCGACGGCAAACCGTCGGCGCTCACGCAGCCCGACGGCCGCATCTACAAGAACGCGTTCGGCCTCGATCCCTTCATCGTCGCCGAGACGTGCGCGGAGGTCGCCGCGTGCCGCAAGAGCAACATCATGATCAACACGTTCATGCTGGCGCGCGACTACGACCTGGTGGCGTTCGTGCGGCGAGTCGCCGAGATCTGCAAGGGCAAGGCGTACTTCACGACGCCCTACACGCTCGGCCAGTACGTGCTGATGGACTACATGGACAAGAAGACCAAGACGATCCATTAGCCGTCATGACCGATCTGCTGCCGATCTTTCCGCTGCCGAACGTCGTCCTCTTCCCGAATGTGTTTCTGCCGCTGCACATCTTCGAGCCGCGGTATCGCGAGATGGTGGCCGACGCGCTGAAGAACGACCGGATGATCGGCATGGTGCTGCTGCGACCGGGCTGGCAGCGCGAGTACGAGGGACGGCCGGCGGTATATCCCATCGGCTGCAGCGGCGTGATCACGCACGTGGATCGCCTCGCCGACGGCCGCTATAACATCGTCCTTCGCGGCGTCGAGCGATTCCGCATCGTCGAGGAGGACGACCGCCTGAGCTACCGGCGCGCCCGCATCGAACGGCTCCCCGAGCCGGCATGCCGCGCCGAGGACAGCACGGCCATCCGCCAGCAGCGCGCCAAGCTGGATGCCCTGCTCGCGCCCGCGCTCGAGCACTCGCTGCCCGAGATGCCCGGCGACACCAGGATCCCGGCGGCCATGCCCGACGAGGATCTCGTCAACGCCCTCGCGCAGTATCTGGATCTCGAACCGCTCGAGAAGCAGGCGCTGCTCGAACAGCGCAGCCTGCGGGCGCGCGCCGAGTCGCTGGTCGAGCTGCTCGAGATGAAGATCATGATGGCAAAGACGCCCGGCCGCTCGAGCGTGGCGCACTGACCCGGCTTCGTAGAGGGTTCGGCTCGCGCGGTTTCGCGTCCGGACTCGGCGGATCGGCGGCCGGCTCGCGCGGATCCGCCTCCGGCAGCCATGGATCTCGCGTCGGCAGCCATGGATCCCGCGTCGGCAGCCACGGATCGCGCATCGGCAGCCATGGATCCCGCATCGGCAGCCACGGATCCGGTTCGGGCACGCCCAGTTGCCGCCACGGCTCGCTCGGAACCGCGTCCGGCAGCGGCGGAACGTCCTGCCGCTGTCGTCCGATCCACGTCCGGATTGGATGAATCCGACCATCGTGACGCATGCACGGCCGTGCGAAGCGCGTGTGCTGCGCGCGCAGCCGCTCGTGGACGCCGCGGGGTCGCGTGCGCGAAGACGCGACGCCCGAACCGTCGGCCCCCTCGTCCCCGCCGTGCTTGCCCTAGAATAAGCATCGCGTCCCGAACGACCTCCCGGAGGAGCGGAATGCGACCTCGCGTCTTCGCGCTCGCCGTCATCGTCGACGTCGCGTTCGCGGGCGCGCCGCGGGCTGGCGCCGCGCCGCCGACCGACGACGACGTGCGCGGCGGGTGGATTGCGGACGTCAACGGGCAGCGCCTCATCTACGTCCTGAAGATTCGCGACGGTCGCATGTCTGGCATCTTCTGCTCCGACTGCGCGAACCCCGATGACGTCGCGTTCGTCGCCGACGGCACGGTTCACGCCGACGGCGTCGCGTTTCGCGTGCTCCATGTCGCCGGACCAGGCGCGTCGTACTCCGAGAGCGTGACGGGACGGCTCGAGAACGGACGGCTGATTCTGACGTCCGTGCGCGACGGCGGGTCGAACGACCGCCCCACCGTGACGGCGTTCACGCGCGAGCCGCGGCGGATACGGAACGGATTGGCGTGGCCCGCCGACCAGCTCGCGGCGGCCAGAACCGCTGGAGGCCCATCAGCCGGCGCGACGGCGGCGCCGCCCCCGCCGCCTGCGCCTCGGCCTGTGGCGCCCGCAGGCGGTCGCGGCCGCGGCGCGTATGTGCCGCCCGGACCGAACGAGCCGTTGTCTCCGGCGCGGATCGACGGCCTCTGGCTCACCGGCCCCGGGGCCAACGGTCAGCACGTGACGCTTCATCACGTCGGCACGCAGATCCTCGGCGTAATCTGCGGTCCGTGCGACAACCCGTTCACTGTCTGGCCGATTGACAACGGGGCCATCAGCGGCGTCGGCCACGACACGCTCACCTTCCACATCGTCCACGAAGACACCGCGTTCCCGGGGACGACGTTCGTGGCCCCGTTCAACACAGAGGTGACGGCGACCGTTTCGAAGACCGAGATGCACCTGAACGTCTTCCGCGAAGACAACGGCACGACAGGCGAGATGACGCTCGTCGGTCCTATGCGGCCGTCCGCCACGCGCTAGCACGCTCGACGCGATGTCACACACCATCACGCGGGAACGCTCCGACACAGCGACGCTCCCGCGACGAGTTGGTCGCGTCGATACACCGGTCTGGCTGCTCGGCGCCGTCTTCCTCGTCCTCTGCGCATATCGTGCGGCGACGCAGTCCATCTACCACGACGAGGCGCTCACATATCTGCTGTTCATCCGCGGAAGCTGGAGACGGCCGTTCGCGTACACCGGCAATCAGGAGCACGTGCTGTTCTCGCTGCTCGCGAAGCTGTCCACGTCGATTTTCGGGGTGAGCGAATTCGCGTTGCGGCTTCCCGTGCTCTGCGCCGCCGTGCTTTTCTGCGTCGCGTCCGCGATGCTGCTGCGGCGTCTCGTCGCGAATCGGTGGCTGCGTACGGCAGGCTTCGCGCTTCTGACCTTCAACCCTTACACGATGGACTATCTCGTCGCCGCGCGCGGGTACGGGATGATGCTCGGGCTGCTGATGCTCGGGATCTACCTGCTCGCGCCGAGTGACGCGGCGCCCCTGTCGCCCCGACGTGCCGTCGGCGTGGGCGTCGTCTTCGGGTTGTCAGCCGCGGCCATTCCGATCACGCTGTTTCCGTTCGTCGCACTCGTCGGCGCGTACGTCCTGTGCGAAGCGCGGTCTGGACGGACGGCCGTCGCGCTCGGCCGCGCCGTCACCGCGGGTGCCGTCGCGCTCGTCACCGCGTTGCCACTGCTCGCAACGCAGATCTATCACGGGCATCGCGGCGACTACTATCTCGGCGCGACCACCCTGGCCAGCGCTCTCGGCAGCGTCGTTCGCGCGACATGGCGGCACGTCGATCCAACCGTGCGATCGATCGCCGATCTCACGCAGCCCGAGACGATCGTGTACGTGGCGACGATATTCTTGTCGCTCGCGGTGCTCGCGACGGCGATTCGGGTTGCCCGGCGCTGGACGACGGCGACCCCACGCGAGCGGACCGTGGCATGGCTCACGGCGTCGCTCGCGCTGATTCTGACGCAGGTGGTCGTTGCGCACGCGCTGCTGCGTCTTCCCTATCCGGAAGGGCGGACGGCCCTCTACTGGATTGTGATGACGACGCTGACGGCTGTGCTCACGGTTGACGGTCTGGCGAGTCATCGCACGCTGTGGACGCTCGCCTGGTGTCTGATCGCGACCGTGCTGATCAAGGACGCCGCGCTCCTCCAGACGCGCACAATCGCCGACGTCCCGTACGACGCGCCGGGCCGCGAGATCGTCGCCGCCATTGTCGCGGACCACGCCGGCAGCGCGCGGCGCGTCACGGTCGGCGGCAGCTGGCAGACAGAGCCCTCGATGAACTTCTACCGGGTCACGCGCGGCCTCGACTGGATGGCGCCGGTCGAGCGCAACCCGCCGACCCCCGGCTACGACTACTACGTGTTGATCAGCGACGACGCGCAGGCAGCGCGCACATTGGGCCTGCGGCTGTTGTTCGTGGATCCCAAGGTCGGGACGATTCTCGCCGTGCCGCGCCGTCACACGGAATGAGCACGGCGATTCCGCCCCTCGCCGGAAGCGGCGGACGCTTACATCCGTTTCGCGATCTCCTCGATGATCCGGGCGCCGTGGAAACGGCCGTTCTCGATGAACACGGTGCCGGTGTCTTCGCCGGCAATCGCGCCGCCCGCGACAAACAACCCGGGCACGTTCGTCTCGAACGTCTGCGGGTTGTGGTGAGGCGCGCCGCGGTCGGTGAACGTCACGCCCGCGCGCGCCATCAGATCCGAGTCCGCACGGTAGCCGGTCAGGAGAAACACCGCATCCGCCGGGATCTCCTCCGTGCCGGACGGCCCCTTCAGCACGACGGACGTCGGGCGGATTTCGCTGACGCACGTGCTGAAGCGCGCGGCGACCGACTCCTCGCGAATCCGGTTCATGATGTCCGGCAGCACCCAGTACTTAATCGTGGACTTCAGCTCGGCGTGGCGGTGAATCAGTGTCACGTGCACGCCGGCCCTGTACATTTCGAGCGCCGCCTCGGCCGCTGAATTGCCGCCGCCGACAATGACGACGCGCTGGCGGTAGTACGGGTGCGCCTCGCCGTAGTAATGGTGCACGTGCGGCAGGTCTTCGCCGGGAATGCCGAGCGTCACCGGGTGATCGTAGTAGCCGATGGCGAGGACGACATGGCGCGCGTGGCGAATCCTTCTTACGCCACGACCGGATCGAGTCTCGATTGCGAAAACCGACTCGCTTTCTTCCACCGGCGGCGGGGCCCCAGCCCCGTCGCGAACTGACGCCGACGCCTCGCTTCGCTCGGCGTGGCTGCTGGCGTTCTCGCGCTCAATCGACACCACGGCCTCGTCGTACGCAATGGCGAGCTCGTACTTGTCAACCACCTTCCGGTAGTAGTTCAGCGCTTCGGCGCGCGTCGGCTTCTCGAACGGCGACATGAATGGCAGGCCGCCGATCTCCAGCAGTTCCGGGGTGGTGAAGAACACCATCTGCGGCGGAAACCGGAAGATCGAGTTGACGAGCACGCCCTGCTCGAGGACCTGATAGTCGAGGTGGTTCTGTTTGGCGTGAATGGCAGCGGCAAGCCCCGAGGGCCCCGCGCCGATGATGATGACGTCTCGGACGGGCATCCGGTGATCGTATCAGGGCAGGACGGGCGGGCGACCCCTCCGGCGTCTCGCGCCCATCCAGGACCGCCCGTTGGCGCACTTACGCGCCCATTCGGCCGCCCTCCGGGCCCGTTCGCCGAAAACGCAATTACCGCAAGCCCAATGTGTTCTAAGCTTTGCGGGATTTGGGGCGACCAGACTGCCCCACCTAAGGAGACTGACGCATGCACCGGCCCATCAAATACGCGGAGAAGGGGCTCTCGATCGCGGCCAACGGCGCGTGGTTCGTATTCAGCAACCTCAACAAGATTGCGCAGAATCCGTCGTTCACGCCGAAATGGTCCGACAAGCCGCTGCTCAAGTCGTATCAGAAGACGAAGCCGCCGCTCGGCTGGCCGCGTGAAACCGATTCGCTCTGTCCCGTCTGCACGCGCGAGGCGCGTCAGGAGATCCTGGACGGCAAGAAAGACGTGAGCGTCCTGCTCAACGAGAAGGTCGGCGAGATCAAGGCGACCATCCTCGAGCGCGACGGCAAGATCATGATGGTGAAGGATTGCCCGATTCACGGCCACTTCGAGGACGTGATGGCGATCGACACCGACTTCTTCAAGCACCTCGAACAGGTGTTCCCCGGCCGCGACATCCGCGCGCACAACGACGAGAAGCTGCACAACCACGGGAGCAGCACGGTACTGCACGGCCGCGGCTCGGTGTTGACGGTCGATCTGACCAACCGCTGCAACATGATGTGCGACCCGTGCTTCATGGACGCCAACCAGGTCGGCTTCGTCCACGAGCTGAGCTGGGAAGACATCAAGATGGTCCTCGACAACGCCATCACCATCAAGCCGCGGCGCCAGATGTCGGTCCAGTTCTCGGGCGGCGAGCCGACGATGTCGCCGTACTTCCTGGACGCGGTCGCCTACGCGCGCAAGGTCGGCTACAACAGCGTGCAGGCGGCGACCAACGGCATCGAGTTCGCCAAAAGCGCCGACTACGCGAAGAAGGCGGCCGACGCCGGCCTCCGCTATGCGTATCTGCAGTTTGACGGCATCGGCAACGCCGCCAACTCGCACCGCCGCGTCGGCAACCTCTTCGACGTCAAGCTCCAGGCGATCGAAAACCTCTACAACGCGGGCGTGGACATTGTCCCCGTCATCACGATCGTCAACGGCGTGAACAACGAGCAGGTCGGCCGCGTCATCGAGTTCGCGCTCGACAACCCGAAGAAGATCAACTTCCTCTCCTTCCAGCCCGTGTCGTTCACCGGCCGCGACGAGGAGATTACGGACGAGCGGCGGCACGCGCAGCGCTACACGCTGTCGCACCTCGCCCACGACGTGAAGAACCAGACGGGCATCGGCGAGCCGACGCGCGACTGGTTCCCCATCTCGTTCATGGGCAGCTTCACCGACTGGGCCGACGTCACGCACGGCGCCGAAAAGGAATTCGGCCAGCTGACGTGCGGCTGCCACCCGAACTGCGGCGTGGGCATGGCGGTGATGATCGACAAGGAAACCAAGGAAGCCGTCCCGGTGACGGCCTTCCTCAAGGCCGAGCAGCTCGCGAAGGACGTC
>CAZOIK010000414.1:0-14322 GCA_964579765.1 uncultured Bifidobacteriaceae bacterium | reverse complement strand
GCCGCGCCGCTCTCCGCGAGGGCGGCGGCGGCCGGTATCGCTCGCGGCGACCCGAACACGCCGCGCCGGAACATGCCGTCCGCAGGTCCGTGCCCTGCCGCTCCCGCGGCGCGCAACGGCCGACATCAGCGACGTCCACGTCGCGGCATGCACCGCCTGAGATCATTCGAACGTCACGGATCGCGGTCCCGAAGCGCACCGCGCTGGGGACCTGCGACCGGCAGTTGCGGCGATCGTGAGCCGGCCGCGGCGTGACGGATCGCTGCGATCGAGACCGGCCGCCGCAGCCACACTGGACGCGCAGGGGCGACGCTGGCAGCGGCATGACGGATCGCCGATCGACACCGGCCGCCGCAGCCCTCGTCGGGGCCGCGGCACCGCAACGCCATGCGCTTGTGAAAGGCGCTCTACGCGCTGAGGCGGGACGTCACTTCCCGACCAGGTGCGCGAGATCCTTTTCGTTCTCGTCGCAGACGTACTCGATCAATTCCGTATCCGGATTCAGCGTCAGCGTGAGCTTCGCGGTCCAGGGCTTCTTGTAGGCCTTCGGATCGTCGATCGTGATCTGCAGGTCGAGGTGGCCGAAGTCGCGGCGGTGCAAGCGCTCGGTCAGACGGAGCGACTCGGTGCCGGGGTGGCCGTTGTTGTCGAGCCAGTTGTCGCCGACAAAGCCCGACGAGTCCACGACGAGCGTGTCGCCGTCCCAGCGCCCGATCGAGTACCCCATCCACGTCGGATTCGGATCGGCCGGCAGCGCGCGGCCGTCCATGAAGATCTGCCGGTAGCTGTGCAGCGCCTCGTAGAGGACGACGATGGCGCGGTCGCTGTGGAGGATCTTGAACGGATACGGCACCAGATCCTCACGCGGGACGCCCGAGAGGACGCACCGCGCCTGCGGATCTTCGCGGCTCAGCGTCTCGAGCCGGTGCTTGTAGAGCGCCTCGGCCCAGGGCTGAAACTGCAGTTCGCCGTGCGTCAGGTCTTTGGCGAGATCGACGATGTAGCCGCGATCCGTGATCCAGACGCCGGACAGATCGGGCGTGCCGTCGGCGCGCCGCGGCGCGGGCGCCGAGAGATCCGGCTTGCCGTTTGGCAGCCGCTTCACGCCAGGCGTCGGGAAGTTTCGCCACTGCGCCGACGCGGGCGCGCACGGCAGCAGCAGAGCGGCGACGACGACCGAAGCGGCGATGCGCATGGACACCTCCCGCGCGGCAGCGCGCCGCGGAGTATCGCACAGGTGACGCATGACAATCACCACCCCACCAAACCGCCGGATGCCCCGATACAATGTTCGCCCGTGCAGCTCTTCCCCATCGACGACGACGGCCTGCTGTTCATCTCGGGCGACCTCGACGACTGGAGCGCCCTCGCGCCGCACGACATCGACGTCGTGATCGACATGGACGGCGGGCTCGACGCCTGCATTCCCACCGACGCCGACCGCTGCCTGTACGTCTACTTTCCGTTCGCCGACGACGACGAGGCGCTGCCGAACGTCGCGAGGCTGCAGGCGGTGGCCGAGCTCGCGGCGACGCTCATTCGCCAGAAGCACCGCGTCCTCGCGCACTGCAATATGGGCTTCAATCGATCGGGGCTGATGGCGGGCGTGATTCTGAAGGCGCTCGGGATGCCGGGCGGCGCCGCCGTCACGCGGATACGTGACCGGCGGCCCGGCGCGCTGTACAACGATCGGTTCGCGGAGTACCTCGTACAAACGTCGGGCGGCCCTTTCAGGGCCGCCGTTGTCCGCGGGCCCGGAAAGGCCCGCGCTACGACTTCAGCGGCCCGAAGTGCTGCTCGTACCGCTTCCTGAACTCGTCCCACGTGTACGAGTGGTACGTGCCGCCGAGGTGCTCGAGGCAGTAGGTGGCGGCCATGCTGCCGATCTTCGCGGCGGCGTCCGCCGCGAGCCCCATCGCGAAGCCCTTCATCAGCCCGCCGCGGAACGCGTCGCCGACGCCGGTCGGATCCGCCTCGCGCGTCGGCGAGACCGCCGGGACGTCGCTCTGTCCGCGCTTCGTGATGATCGACGACCCCTTCTCGCCCTTGGTGACGATGAGCGTGCCCGCCTGCTCGAGGACGTCCTTCTCGCCCATGCCGGTCTTCTGCCGAATCAGCTCGAACTCGTAGTCGTTGCAGATGAGGATGTGCGCGCCCGCGATGCCGTCGCGGAGCTCGTCGCCCGACATCCGCGAGCACTGCTGGCCGGGATCGAAGATGAACGGGATCTTGAGCGTCCGGCACTCCTCCGCGTACGAGATCATCGCGCCGGGGTCGTTCGGCGAGATGATGGCGAGCTTCGCGTCCTTGACGTTGCGGAACGAGAGCTGGCCCGCGTCGGCCATCGCGCCGGTGTAGAACGACGCGATCTGGTTGTTCGACGTGTCCGTGCTGCAGAAGAACGACGCCGTGAACTTGCCCTCGATCTGCTTGCAGAGCGAGGTGTCGATGCCCGCCGCCTCCAGCCACGTCTTGTAGTCACCGAAGTCTTCGCCGGCCGTCCCCATCAGATGCGGCTTCTCGCCGAGCAGCGCCAGCGTGTACGCGATGTTGGGCGCGCAGCCGCCCCGGCGCTTGTCCATCGAGTCCACGAGGAAGCTCACGCTCAGCCGGTGCAGGTGCTCGGGCAGAATCTGCTCGGTGAACTTGCCCGGAAAGGACATCAGGTAGTCGTACGCAATCGATCCGGTCACTACGATTTTCATGAACGCGTCCTATTGAATTTGAATGTATTTGCCGACGATTGGCTGGAGGTCGCGCAGCGTCTGCGCGGGGACGTGCTCCGGCCGGGTAATGATAGCTGTTGCGAGGGCGTCTTTGCACGCGCACGTCCGCGCCCCCGAGATGCGGCCGACCGCCTCCGCGATCGCCTGCTGCGCCGTCTTCGCGTTCTGCAGCAGGTTCGCGACGATCAGATCCACCGTCACCGAGTCGTGGTCCGGATGCCAGCAGTCGTAGTCGGTGACGAGCGCGAGCGTCGTGTAGCAGATCTCCGCCTCGCGCGCGAGCTTGGCCTCCTGCAGGTTCGTCATGCCGATCACGTCCATGCCCCACGACCGATACAGCTTCGACTCGGCGAGCGTGGAGAACTGCGGGCCCTCCATGTTCACGTAGGTCCCGCCCCGATGGACCGTCGCGCCGACGGCCTGCACCGAGTCGGCGGCCACCGCCGAGAGCTCGTGGCAGAACGGATGCGCGAACGCGACGTGCGCCACCAGGCCGTGGCCGAAGAACGTGCTGACGCGGCCCTTCGTGCGATCGAAGAACTGATCGGGGATGACGATGTCGAGCGGCTTGTAGCGTTCCTGCAGGCTGCCGACGGCGCTCGCCGACACGATGCGCTCGACGCCGAGCACCTTGAAGCCGTAGATGTTCGCGCGGAAGTTCAGCTCCGACGGCATGAGCACGTGCCCGCCGCCGTGCCGCGCCAGAAACGCGACGCGCTTCCCGCGCAGCGTGCCGACGACGTAGGGCGCCGACGGCGCGCCGAAGGGCGTGTCGATCTTCCGCTCGCTCCGGTCGGTCAGCTCCGCCATGTCGTACAGGCCGCTGCCGCCAATGATCCCGATCTCAATCCGCTCGCTCATACCGCCTTTTCCCTTTGTCCTCTCTGACGTAGCCCGCCGCCACCGACGGGTCGTGCTCGAACAACACGAGCGTCTCCTTCGCGACGACGTCCGCGAAGAACGCCTTTTTGGCCGCCAGCGTGTCCATGGGATAGAGGTCGTAGCCCATGATCCACGGCGTGTCGAGATGCGCCGTCGTCGGCAGCAGGTCGGCCGGAAAGACCGCCGACGCCCCGCCGCTCTCGATGTAGATCGCCTGATGGTGCATGCAGTGCCCGCCCGTGCGCTGCACCCGCACGCCCGGCATGATCGTCTGGTCGTCGTCCACGAGCTGCAGCACGCCTGCGTCGGCGAGCGGCACGAAGTTGTCGGCGAGATAGCTCGCGCGGTTCCGCTCGTGCGGATGCGTCGCGTCTTCCCACTCGCCGCGGCGGACGACGTACTGCGCGCGCGGGAACTTCGGCCGGACGTTGCCGCTCGCGTCGCGACAGGTGAAGCCGCCGCAGTGGTCGAAGTGCAGGTGCGACGCGAGCACGATGTCGATGTCCTCGGGCCCGAGGCCCGCCTCGGCGAGCGTGTGATCCAGGTTGCGCGATCGATCGACGCCGTAGATCTCGTGAAACTTCGCGTCGTCTTTGTCGCCGAGCCCCGCGTCGATGAGCATCGTCCGCGTGCCGCGGACGAGCAGCGGCCGCATGGCGAGCAGGATGCGATTGCGCTCGTCGGCCGACGTCTTCTTCTCCCAGAGCGGCTTCGGCACGACGCCGAACATCGCGCCGCCGTCGAGGCGGAAGAAGCCGTCGAAGAGCGAGATCAGCTCGAGCTCGCCCACGCGATAGCGTCGCACCTGACTCGCGACTGGAGACTGGAGACCGGAGACTGGAGACTGGAGACTGGAGACTGGAGACTGCTTCAACTCCACGAGCACGCCATGCGCGCTGCTCGGGTGGATGAACGCGACCAGCGCGCCTTCGGCGCCCGGACGCGGCTGCTCGTCGATGAGCCGCACGCCCTTCGCCTTCAACTGGTCGAGCGCCGCGCGGATGTCGTCGATCCGCAGCGTGATGTGGTGCAGCCCCGGCCCGCGCTTCTCGACGTACTTCGCGATCGCCGAGTCTGACGCGGTGGCTTCGAGCAGTTCCAATCTGGCTCCGGGGGCCCCTGCCCCCCGGTCCGCGCGTTCGCTGACAGGAACGAACTGCGCGCGGACGCGCTGCGACGCGACCTCTTCGGACGCTTCGACCTGCAGGCCGAGCGCGTCGCGGTAGAACGCGAGCGCCGTGTCGAGATCCTTCACCGCGATGCCGACGTGATCGAGCACGGCTTTCATGCGAACGCCTTCTCCATCAGCTGATCCGCCGCCGAATACGGATCGAGGTCGCGCGAGGCGACGCGATCGACCATCGTCGCGACGGCGCCCTGTCCCCACGCCGACTGCTCGAGCCGCGACATCACCCGCTGCGACAGCAGCTCCCGCAGGCGGCTTTCGCTCCGCTCGCGCCGGCGCACGGCATTGGCCGCCTCCGACCGCGCGCGGAACGTGGCGATGGCCTCGACCAGCTCGCCGACGCCCTCGCCGGTCGTCGCCACGGTCTTCAGAATCGGCGGCCGCCACTGCTGCGGGCCGAACGTCTCCAGGCTCAGGTTCGACTCGATCGCCGACACCAGCCGGTCGGCGCCCTCGCGATCGGCCTTGTTGACGACGAAGATGTCGGCGATCTCCATGATGCCCGCCTTGAGCGCCTGCACCTCGTCGCCCGTGCCGGGCACGAGCATCACGATGGAAACGTCCGCCGTCCGGTCGATATCGACTTCGTCCTGACCGACGCCGACCGTTTCGATGATGACGACGTCCTTGCCCGCGGCGTCGAGGACGATGGCCGCGTCGGCGGGCGCGCGCGCGAGGCCGCCGAGCTGACCGCGCGTCGCCATGCTGCGGCTGAAGACGCCCTCGTCGCCCGCGTGCGACTGCATCCGGAGCCGATCGCCGAGCACCGCGCCGCCGGAATAGGGGCTGGTCGGATCGACCGCGATGACGCCGACCGACTGCGCCGGTCCCGCCGCCGGCCGTCGGTACGCCGCCGCGAGGTGATCGACGAGCGTGCTCTTGCCGGCGCCGGGCGGGCCGGTGATGCCGACGAGATACGCGTGGCCCGTCCGGGCGAAGACCTCGCGCACGAGCACGGCCGCCTCCGGCGACTCGTCTTCGACGAGCGAGATGGCGCGCGCGATCGCGCGCGGATCGCCGGCGAGCACGCGCTCGGCGAGCGGCGTCAAGACAGCAGGTGCCGCGCGATGACGAGCCGCTGGATTTCGCTCGTGCCTTCGCCGATGGTGGTGAGCTTCACGTCGCGGAAGAACTTCTCGGCCGGATAGTCTTTCACAAATCCGTAGCCGCCGTGAATCTGTACGCCGTCGTCGGCGGCCTGCACGGCGATCTCGCTCGCGTAGAGCTTGGCCATCGCGCTCTCGAGCGTCATGCGCTCGCCGCGATCCTTGAGCGACGCCGCGCGGTAGGTCAGGAGCCGCGCCGCCTCGATCCGCGTGGCGTTGTCGGCGAGCTTCCACTGAATCGCCTGGAAGCGGTCGATCGTCTTGCCGAACGCCTTGCGCTCGTGCGCGTACGCGAGGCTCGCCTCGTACGCGCCCTGCGCGAGGCCGACCGACAGCGCCGCGATGCCGATGCGCCCGGCGTCGAGCACCTGCATGGCGTTGACGAAGCCCTGCCCCTCGGCGCCGAGCATCTGGTCGCCCGGCACGCGGCAGTGGTCGAAGACGACCTCGCTCGTGTCGCTCGCGCGCATGCCGAGCTTGTCTTCCTTCTTGCCCGCGACGAGCCCCGGCGTGCCGCGCTCGACGACGAACGCCGAGATGCCCTTGGGGCCGGCCGACCGATCCGTCACGGCCATCGCGACGACGACGTCGCCGACGCGGCCGTGCGTCGTGAAGTGCTTCGAGCCGTTCAACACCCACGCGTCGCCCGACTTCACGGCCGTCGTGCGCAGCCCGGCGGCGTCGCTGCCCGAGCTCGCCTCGGTCAGCCCCCACGCGCCGATCTTCTCGCCGCGCGCGAGCGGCGCCAGGTACCTGCGCTTCTGATCGTCGGTGCCGAACATCGCGAGATGCGCCGAGCTCAGGCCGTTGTGCGCGGCGACCGACAGCGCGACGCTCGGATCCACGCGCGCGAGCTCCTCGATGCAGATGCAGTAGTCGAGCGCCGACATGGCCGCGCCGCCGTACTGCTCGGGCCACTGGATGCCGAGCAGGCCGAGCGCCGCCAGCTTCGGCATCAGTTCGAGCGGAAAGTGCTGGGCCTCGTCCCACTCGCGGACGTGCGGCCGGATTTCCGTGTCGGCGAACTCGCGAACGGCGCGCCTGAGGAGCCGCTGCTCCTCGGTCAGGCGGAAATCCATGATACCGAGAACGATACCATGGCGTGGATGAGGCCCTGCTTGATGGCGAAGCGCACCAGCTCCGCGCTGCTCTTGATGCGGAACTTCTGCATCACGCGGTACTTGTGAAACGCAACCGTGCGCGGCGCGATGTTGAGCGCCGCCGCCGTCTCCTTCATCGACTTGCCCTCGGCGAACTGACGCACGACGTCGCGCTGCGCGGCGGTGAGCCGCTCGCCGCCGGCGCCGCGAGGACCGGTCAGCAGCGAGTGAATCGCGTCGCCCGTCACATGCGCCGAGATGTACGACTGGCCGGCGAGCGCCGCGCTTATCGCGTCGAGCAGTTCCGCCGCGTCGCTCGACTGGAGGACGTACGCCGACGCGCCGCGGCGGAAGGCCTCGGCGGCGAGCCCGCCGTCGGCCCACTGCGTCAGCACGACGAGGCGCGTCTCAGGCGCGCACCGGCGCAGGCCGTCCAGGACGTCGAGTCCGCCCGTAGGATCGACCGACAGTCCGACGATGACAATCGCGGGACGCTCGCGGCGCACGTCGTCGCGGAGCGACGCCGCGCCCCGCGACGTCGTGACGATCTCGCAGGCGTCGCCGAGCAGGCGCGCCAGTCCGGGCGCGAAAACTCTGTACTCGTCGGCGACCAGAATACGGGTCGTGGGGCCGGACGCGCGCGTCATGCGATCGACGCTTTCGATCGTCTGCATCTGCAATCGACTCGATTCGGAGCCAGGAAGCCGCGCGGCCACCGGGCGCGCGTGTAAACAGCATATAAGGCAACAGGCGCCCGCAACCAGGAATCATTGCTGCCAGAAGTGACAGCCTCGCTAGCAGAAGATGACAGCCTCGCTCCGGCTATCATGGATTCCCATGAGACAGATACGCGCAACCGCACTCGTGGCGCTCGCCGCCCTGCTGATCGTCGTCGTCACGCCGGCCGCGGCGCGGGCCGACGCCACGCTGTTCCTCGGCACGACCACGTCGCCCGCCAACCGCACGGCGCGCGGCGTCGCCATCGGCGCCGGCCTGCTCGTGATCGGCTTCGAGTTCGAGTACTCGGACACGACCGACGACATCGCGTCGGGTTCGCCGTCGCTCAAGACCGGCACGGGCAACCTGCTGCTGCAGTCGCCGGTGTCCCTGGTCGGCATCCAGCCGTATTTCGAGGTCGGCGGCGGAATCTACCGCGAGACGCTCGACGCGGCGATCACCACGCCGGGCGCGGTCAACGTCAGCAACACGGGGTTTACGGGCGATGTCGGCGGCGGGCTGAAGATCTCGCTGATCGGACCGATTCGCCTGCGCGTGGACTACCGCGTGTTCACGCTCAAGAACGGCCCGCTCGTGTCACCCGTGCACCGGGTGTACGCGGGACTCAATCTGAAATTCTGAAGGGCAGACTGGCAGGATTGCAGAAGCGCAGGATCGAATCCTGCCCTTCTGCCCTTCTGCAATTCCGGTTACTTCCCCAGGTCCTGCACGAGATCGAGGTTCACGAAATTCTGCCCCGACGCGTACGAGTCGGCGTACTGCTTGAACAGCGTCTGCACGTCCTGCGGGAAGGCTTCGGCCAGAATCGTGGACACGGTGTAGTCGGCGTCCTTCACGGCCGGATCCATGATGAAGACGTAGAGCACGTTGCCGCCGGCGGCAGGCTGCGGCGACTTGAACACCTTCCAGCTCTTGGCCTGCTCTTTCCGCTCCGGCTTGTCGCTCTTCTGCAGCGCTTCCTTCAGCTTCGCCATCACGGCTTCGAAGTCGGCGGTCTTGTCCGGCTTGATGAAGTTGAGCACCAGGCCGGCGTCACTGGCGAACACGCGCTTGGCCGGCGCAGCGGCGGCTTGTTGCGCGGGCGGGGCCTGCTGCGCCTGCACTGAAGTTGCTGCCAACACGCCCACAAACAACCCGACGGCAATCCGAAACATTTCGGCCTCCTCTTTTCCACTTTCGGCGAGGGCCCACCCCCGCCGCGCCCTGACGCCGAGCCCCGCGCGCTCGCGCGCGGCTGGCCGCGGCCCTCACGAAACGCGCAACTCTACCGTACTCCCTTACACGAAAACAGCCATCACCTCGTTTGCGAGGAGCATGCCACGACGCGTGAGCGCCAGCACGTCGCCGTCGCGGCGCAGCAGACCGGCCTCGACGAAGGGCACGAGATCGTCCCGGTATCTCGCCCAGACGTCCACGCCGTATCGCGCGCGCACCGTCTCCAGATTGATACCGCGGGTGAGGCGCAGGCCCGTGAACAGCGCGTCGCCGAGACGCTCCGCGGCGTCCATCCGGCGAACCTCCGAGGCCGGCGACTCCCCACGCGCGATCCGCGCGATGTAGTCGTCGATCCCCGGGATGTTCTTCGATCTGACACCGCCAAGGGTGCCGTGCGCCCCGCAGCCAAACCCGAACCACTCGCCGTCGGTCCAGTACTTCAGGTTGTGCCGCGACGCGCGGCCCGGCCGGGCCACGTTCGAGATCTCGTACTGCTCGTAGCCGGCCGCCTCGAGCCGGTCCATCGCTGACATATACATCATCGCCGCGTCGTCGTCGGGCGCCTGCGACCACTGCGCGCGCGCCATGTCGTCCTTGAGCGGGGCGTTGGGATAGACCTCCAGCAGGTAGAGCGACAAATGATCGGGCGCGCACGCGATGGCCGCGTCCACCGACGCGAGCCACTCGTCCACCTGCTGCGCCGGCAGCCACATCATGAGATCGAGGCTGACGTTGTCGAAGCCGGCCGCCCGTGCACAGGCGATCGCGGCGCGCGCGCGTGACGCGTCGTGCAGCCGCGAGAGGCGGCGGAGTTCGGCGTCGCGGAACGACTGCACGCCGACGCTCAGCCGGTTGACGCCCGCCGCGCGGAACGCCTCGAGCTTCGCGCGATCGACGCTCTCCGGGTTGGCTTCGAGCGTGACCTCCGCGTCGGCCGTGACGTCGAACGCGCCGCGGCACGCGGAGACGACGCGTGCGACGTCGGCCGGATCGAGCAGCGACGGCGTCCCGCCGCCGAAGTAGATCGTGTCGGCGGAATTGCAGGATGGCAGGATGGCAGGATCGCAGGACTGATTGAAGGAGTGGGTCGCGATGTCGCGAACGAGCGCATCGACGTAGCGCGCCTTCTGCGCCGCGTCGAACAGACCTCGATTGAAGTTGCAGTAGTTGCAGATGGCCGAGCAGAACGGAATGTGGACGTAGAGACCGAGCATTGGAACATCAGGCGATCTGGTGATGTCGCGATCGGTCGTCCACATCACTCAATCACTCAATCACCATATCACCCGATGCTCCGATTCACCGTCACGATCCGGCCCGTCCGCCACTCCACTTCAGGTCGCCCTTGCCGTCGCGGAGGACGGCGCGCGCCTGGCGGCCGCTCCGCGGCGACGGCAGCGACGCGGACTTCCCGCGCATCTTCCACATGGCGGTCAGGTCGTCCGCGCTCGCGTTGTCGGGCCGCTCGCGGTAGTCGGCGGCGTCGAGCGCGATGAACTCGCACATCTCGTGCAGGCGCGAGCGCATCCGCGCGCCGATGCGGAACACGAGGGCCTGCGGATCCGTGTCGTCGGGGATGTCGAGGTAGTTCGACGTGAAGATCGTCAGGCGCCGCTCGTTGTACCGCGTGTTGACGATGAGGTTCATCGTCTCGTCAACCCACTCCGAGGTTTTCTCGGCGCCGAGATCGTCGAGCACGAGCAGCTCCGCCGTCATCACCGGGCGCAGCACGTCGAGCTCGGTCGTGCGCGTGGACGGGTCGTACGTGCTCCGGATGACGCGCAGCAGCTCGCGCGTGTCGTAGAAGACGCCGCGCGCGCCGGTCGTCTGGATGGCCTGCTTGAGGACGGCGACGGCCAGGTGCGTCTTGCCGACGCCCGGCTGGCCCTCGAGGAACATCCCGCGCGGGACGTTCGGAAACGCGTCGGCGACGCGCCGCGCGTGCGCGACCGCGCGCTCGAGCGACTCGTTGTACGCCATGAAGTTGCCGAGCGTGCAGTGCTGATACCGCTTCGGGATGTTCGCGTCGGCGAGACGCAGGCGGCCGACGTTCTCGCGCCAGCAGTCGCAGCGGACCACGGCGCCGGGCCGTCCGGAATGCTCGTCGGCCGGCTTCCAGCCGGTGCCGTCGCACAACGGGCACGACATCGTCAGTTCAGGTGACTGCGCAGGCGGTCGGCGTGCCGCGGCGTGTCGTTGGCGCGCGACTGGATCTCGTGAAACGTCTCGTCGATGTCCGCGTCCTCGAGGCCGTGCAGCTCGTCGAGCGACGCCGACAGCATCGTCGAGACGCCGTCCACGGTGGGCGTCGCGAGCACCGAGCCGGGCATCGGGTGCGTGCTGGTGCGATCGGCGAGCGCGTGAATCATCGCCTGGCGCACCCACCACGACGCGAAGCTCACGAACGTCGCGTCGCGCGACGAATCGAAACGCCGCGCGGCCTCAATCAGGCCGACGTTGCCGGCGTGGATGAGGTCGAGCAGCGGCAGGCCGCACCCGTGAAACCGGTGCGCGTAGCTGACGACGAGCCGGAGGTTCGCCTCCACGAGCTGCGAAACGGCGGCGGCGTCTGAATCTGAGGAAACGGGTGCGGACTGTCCGCGCGTGTCAGATGGTCGCTTCGACACGAGGGAACTATACAACTATTTCGCGTTCTTCGTTTTGCGTTCTTCGTGGTCGTGCGGCGGCGCGGCGCGGACGAGATCGGTCGGCGACGACTTGACGAGCGCCGTCGAGAGCCGTTGCTCCCAGTCGTCAAGACCGCGCGCCATTTCGCGTTTGACGTACGCCATGAACTCGTTCACTTCGCCCTGCATCTGCTCAATCTTGCGCCGCATGTTCAGGATGATCTCGACGCCGGCGAGGTTGACGCCCAGGTCTCGGGTGAGTGCCAGAATGGTTTCGAGCTGTTCGAGGTCTTCTTCTGAGTAGAGGCGCGTGTTGCCTTCCGTGCGCGACGGCTTGAGCAGCCCCTCACGCTCGTACAGCCGCAGCGTCTGCGGGTGGATGTTGTACTTCTGCGCCACCGCGCTGATCATGTAGTACGCCTTGCCGGTCTTCTTGGACATTACTTCCGCACGTCTTCGTGGTTGATCCGCCCGAACTCGCGCAACAGCTGCTTCGAACGCTCGTCGAGCAGCTTCGGCAGCACCAGCCGCACCTCGACGACGAGGTCGCCGCGCCGGCCGTCGCGCGGCGACGCGACGCCGCGCTCGTGCAGCCGGAAGCGCTGCCCCGACTGCGTGCCCGGCGGCACGCGCAGCCGCGCCGTGCCCTCGAGCGCCGGCACGTCGATCTTCGCGCCGAGCGCCGCCTCGTGAATCGCCACCGGCACCACGATGTGCAGGTCGTCGCCCTCGCGGCGGAACGTCGCGTGCGGCTGCACGTGGACGGTGATGTAGAGGTCGCCGTGCTCGCCGCCGTTCCGGCCGACGTGCCCTTTGCCGGCGACGCGGATGCGCGCGCCGTCGGCGAGCCCGCCCGGGATGTTCACCGTGAGCGGCTCGCTGCGCGTCTCGATCTGCTGGCCGTGGCAGGTCGGACATCTCGTCTTGCGCCGGTGGCCCGAGCCCTCGCAGCCCGTGCACGGCCGCGAAAACACCATGTGCCCGCGCGTCGTCTTCACGGCGCCGGTGCCGTGGCATTGTGAACAGCGTCCTTCGGCGACCTGCAGGACACCGAGGCCTTTGCACGTCCGGCAGAATTCCTGACGCGTGACCGTGATCGCGCGCTGCGCGCCGCGCATCGCGTCCTCGAAGGTGAGCTCGAGGGTCTGATGCAAATCGGCGCCGCGGACCGGCGCGCCCTCGCGCGGCTGCTGCGGCCCGCGTTGTCCGATGATGTCCGCGAACAGATCCCCGAACGTCGGCGCGGAGGCGCCGTTCACGCTGGCCGAGAAGTCGAACCCCTCGAAGCCGTAGGCCGCCGGCTCGGCCGCCGTCTGATGGCCGCTCGTGTCGTAGCGCCGGCGCCGGTCCGGATCGCTCAGCGTCTCGTACGCTTCGGCGATCTGCCGGAACTGCGCCGCCGCCATACGGTCGCCCGGGTTGATGTCGGGATGGAAGCGCCGCGCGAGCCGCTTGTACGCGCGCTTGATGTCCGCGACGCTCGCGGCGCGATCGATCCCCAGGACTATGTAGAAGTCCATGAATTGCAGAAGTTCAGAAGGGCAGAATTGCAGGATTGATTGCAGATCTGCCCTTCTGCAATCCTGCCATCCTGCCGTTCACCCTACGACTTCCCCTCGTCCACCACTTCTGCGTCGATGACGTCGCCCTGTTTCGGTCCACCGCTCGACGCGCCGCCGGCCGCGCCGGCCGATGGGCCGCCGGCCTCGCCGTCCGGCGCGGCGCCGGGCTGCTGGGCCTGCTGCCGATAGAGCGCTTCGGCCGCCTTGTGCTGCGCCTGCGTGAGCTGGTCGAGCGCGCGCTGCAGCTCCGCCGCGTCGGTCCCCTCGCTGGCCTTCTTGACGCCCTCCATCGCCGACTCGATCGCCGCCTTGTCGGCCGACGGCAGCTTGTCGCCCGTGTCCTTGATCATCCGCTCGGCCGCGTACACCGCCTGGTCCGCGCGATTGCGCGTCTCGATCTCCTCGCGGCGCTTCTTGTCTTCGTCGGCGTGCGACTCGGCCTCGCGCATCATCCGCTCGACCTCGTCCTTGCTGAGGCCGCTCGACGCGGTGATCGTGATCTTCTGCTCCTTGCCGGTGCCGAGGTCCTTCGCCTGGACGTTGACGATGCCGTTCGCGTCGATGTCGAAGGTGACTTCGATCTGCGGCACGCCGCGCGGCGCGGGCGGCAGGCCCACGAGATGGAACCGGCCGAGCGTGCGGTTGTCGCGCGCCAGCGGCCGCTCGCCCTGCAGCACGTGCACCTCGACGCTCGTCTGGTTGTCGGCGGCCGTCGAGAAGATCTCGCTCTTGCGCGTCGGAATCGTCGTGTTGCGCTGGATGAGCGGCGTCAGCACGCCGCCGAGCGTCTCGATGCCGAGCGACAGCGGCGTCACGTCGAGCAGCAGCAGATCCTTCACGTCGCCCGCGAGGACACCCGCCTGCACCGCCGCGCCGATCGCGACCACTTCGTCGGGGTTCACGCCCTTGTGCGGCTCCTTGCCGAACAGGTCTTTCACGATCTGCTGCACCTTCGGGATGCGCGTCGAGCCGCCGACGAGCACCACCTCGTCGATCTTGCTCGGATCCACACCGGCATCGGCCAGCGCCTGCTTGGTCGGGCCGACGCTCTTCTGCAGCAGGTCTTCGACCAGCTGCTCGAACTTCGAGCGCGTCAGCTGCATCGACAGGTGCTTGGGACCGGTCGCGTCAGCCGTGATGAACGGCAGGTTGATGTCGGTCTGCATGACGGTGGAGAGCT
>CAZOIK010000413.1:0-11260 GCA_964579765.1 uncultured Bifidobacteriaceae bacterium | reverse complement strand
GTCCACGAGCTCGCCCCGCCGGGCGGCAAACACTGGACGCGGATGGCCGGCGCCGACCGGCGCCACCGAGGCCACGCCCGCCGCCCCCGCCCCGCTGTGGCCGCGGCACGACAGGTCGCCGTCGATACGCAGGCGCGGCATCAGATCTTCGGGCCCGAGCACCTCGTCGGCGACCTCGTTCACCGCCGCGCGCAGATCGCGAATCCGTCGCGTCTCGATCGCGAGCCCCGCGGCCTGTTTGTGTCCGCCGAAGCGGATCATCAGGTGGCCCGCGCGCTCGAGCGCGCCGAGCATGTCGAACCGCGAGATGCTGCGGCACGACCCGTGCGCGACGTCACCGTCGATCGACAGGACAATGGCCGGGCGGTGAAAGGCGTCCACCAGCTTCGACGCGACAATGCCGATGACGCCGCGATGCCAGCCCTCACCGGCGACGACGAGCACGGATCGGGCGCCGACGTCCGGATCGTTCTGGACGACCTTCTTGGCGGCGGCCAGGATCTCTGCTTCTTCCTGCTGGCGCCGGACGTTTTCCGCGTCGAGCTGCAACGCGAGCGTCCGCGCTTCGTCGCCCATCGCCTCGTCGCTTGCAAGCAGCAGCCGTGTGGCGATGTCGGGCGTACTCATGCGGCCGGCGGCGTTGACGCGCGGCGCGAGCATGAAGCCGATGTGATAGCTGTCGATCGTCTTCCCCGTGAGCCCGCAGACGTCGAGCAGCGATCGCAGGCCGATCTTGTGCGGGCCCTTCGACAGCAGCTCGAGACCGATCTTCGCGATGACGCGATTCTCACCCACGAGCGGCACCACGTCGGCCAGCGTGCCGATCGCGGCGACCTTCACGAAGCCCGGCAGCAGCTGGTCGCGGCCGGCACGCGCGCACAGCGCCTGCACCAGCTTCAGCGCCACGCCGACACCCGCAAGATATTTGTCCGGATACGAGCAGTCGTGCCGCTTGGGGTTGATGACGGCCAGCGCCGGCGGCAGCGTCTCGTCCGGCTCGTGATGATCGGTGATGATCAGATCGACGCCAAGCTCCCGCGCCCGCGCCGCGGCTTCCGCACCGCGAATGCCGCAGTCAACGGAAATTACGAGCGAGACTCCGCCGGCGTGCAAACGCTCGATCGCCGCCGGTTGCAGGCCGTAGCCGTCCTTCAGGCGCTCGGGGATGAAGTGCTCCACCTCGGCGCCGAGCAACTCGAGACTCCGCCGGAGAATGACCGTGGAGGTGACCCCGTCCACGTCGTAGTCGCCGTGAACCGCGATGCGCTCCTTGCGCGCAATCGCCGCGAGAATCCGCTCCACCGCGACCCGCATGTCCGCGAGCGCCAGCGGATCGTGCAGCTGATCGAGCGAGGGGTTGAGGAACCGCCGCGCCTGCTCCGGATCGGACAGCCCTCGCTGACAGAGAAGCCGCGCGACAACGGGAGGCACGTCCAGCGCCGCGGCCAAACGCACGGCCGCGTCATCGTCACACGGGGTGGCGTCCCAGCGCGCTAGTGAGACGGAGGGCATGGGAGGAATGGGGGTTGCAGGCACGCCACCGCTGAGGACGCAGAGGCACTACTCAGATGGCCAATGATCCGCTGACGGAGCGCATCATATCTGCGGCGCTCAAGGCGCACACAACGATCGGCGCGGGCGGCCTCGAAAGCACGTACCACGCTTGCCTTGAATACCAACTGCGGACTGACGGGCTGCGCTTCGGACATCAGGTAAAGCTTCCAGTCACACATCATGACGTCGTCGAACTAAAGACCGTGGAGAAACTGCGGTGGAGAGTTGCGAGTAGCTCCTACCCCTCATCCACGAAATCAATCCCCGCCCTTCCCATATTCCTGAACTTGTCGTACCTCCGCGCGAGTCGCGTCTCGGAGTCAAGCGCGGAGACGGTGGCCAGCGTCTCGTCGAGCGCCTGCATCACGAGCGCGGCGGCCGCGGCCGGATCCGTATGTGCGCCGCCGACCGGCTCCGGGACGATGCGGTCCACGATGCCGGCGTTCAGCAGATCGGGGGCGGTGAGCTTCAGCGCCTTGGCGGCGTCTACCTTCTTGTTCGCGTCGCGCCAGAGAATCGCGGCGCAGCCTTCGGGCGGAATCACGCTGTAGATCGCGTACTCCAGCATCAGCACCGCGTCGCCGACGGCGATGCCGAGCGCGCCGCCGCTCCCGCCCTCCCCGCTGACGATGACGACGATCGGCGTGTCGAGCACCATCATCTCGCGCAGGTTGACGGCAATCGCCTCCGCGACGCCGCGCTCCTCCGACTCGATGCCGGGGTAGGCCGCGGGCGTGTCGATGAAGACGACGATCGGCCGCCGGAACTTCTCGGCGAGGCGCATCGCGCGCAGCGCCTTGCGATAGCCCTCGGGCCGCGCGTAGCCGAAATTGCGGAAGATCTTCGACTTCGTGTCGGTCCCCTTGACGTGGCCGACGGCGAGCACCGGCTGGCCCCGGTAGTCGGCGAAGCCGGTCATGATCGCCGGATCGTCGGCGAAGCGGCGATCGCCGTGGATCTCGACGAACCCGTCGAACATGAGGTTGACGAACGACTCGAAGCCCGGCCGGTTCGGATGGCGCGCCACCTGCACGCGCTGCCAGGGCGTGAGCGAGGCGTAGGCGGTCGCGCGCGCGGCGTCGATCTTGCGCTGCAGCGCGTCGATTTCGCGCTGCGCGGAGTCGGTCCGCGGCAGCGCCATCAGCTGATCCAGTTCCTTCAGCAGCGGCGCGATCGGCTCTTCGAAGTCCAGCGTCTCAGCCATGCCCGTCTACCTACCCTACCGCAGCACGACCGCGCCATGGCCGACGATCTGCTCGACTTCGGAAATCAGCGTCGAGGACGGCCGCACGCGGATCTGCGAGGAGATGTCGGCGCGCACGCGCAGCGGCTTTTCCGTTGACGGCACCTCGATCTCGAACGACACGCGCCGATCGCCGCGATGGCGCGCGAACACCTCGCCGAGCGCCTCGAACACGCGGCGGTCGGCCGGCGCCTTCACACGGATCGCCACCTCGCGCGCCACGCGTTCGCGGACGCTCTCGAGCGGCAGGATCTCGGCCGCCAGCACGCGGCTGGTGTCGTCGTCACGCTCGAGCTTGCCGCGCACGAGCACCAGCGTGCCGGTCTCGATGAGCGGCGCGCTTTTCTGATACGTCTCCGGAAACGCGATCACTTCCATGCCGCCCTGCGAGTCTTCGAGCGTGAAGACCGCCATGCGATCGCCCTTCTTCGTCTTGAGCTGGCGGACGGCGGCAATCACGCCGCCGACCGAGGTGTCGGCCTGAAGCGGCTTGCGGCCCCCCGGCCCCCACGTCTCGGCCGGCTCGGCGCTGACCGGCGTCTCGCCGAGCTCGGCGATCGTCTTGGCGCCGAATTCCTTGAGTTCGTTCCGGTAGCGATCGACCGGATGGCCGCTCCAGTACAGGCCGAGCGTTTCCTTCTCGAACGCCAGCTGCTCCTGCTCGCTCCACGCGGGTGCGCTGGGCAGCGCGACGGCTGGCGCGCCTTCGCTTCCCGGGGCAGGCGCCTCGAATCCGAACAGCCCGCCCTGTCCCTGCTCGCGATCGCGCTGCTGGCGGGCGCCGTACTCGCACGCGGCGTCGACCGCGGCGACAATGCGCGGCCGCGTTTCGCGCGCCGGGCCGTCGATGCCGGCCGCCAGCGAATCGAGCGCGCCGGCCCGCGCGAGGCTCTCGAACACGCGCTTGTTGAAGAGCCGCAGGTCGAGCTCCTCGCACAGCGCGTGGAGCGAGGTGATACGGCCCTGCTTGGCGCGCACTTTCAGCAGCGACTCGACGGCGCCTTCGCCGACGTTCTTGATCGCGACGAGGCCGAAGCGCACGCCCTTGCCGGGCTCGACCGTGAACCGCAGCTGGCTCTCGTTGACGTCCGGCGGCAGCACCGGGATGCTGCGATCGCGCGCTTCGCCGAGATACATCGCGAGCTTCTCGGTGTTCTGCGCCTCGATCGTGAACAGCGCGGCCGCGAAGTGCCAGGGGTAGTTCGCCTTGAGATAGGCCGTCTGGTACGCGAGGTACGCGTAGGTCGTCGAATGCGACTTGTTGAAGCCGTAGCCGGCGAAGTGCTCCATCAGGTCGAACAGGTGCGCGGCCTTCTTCTCGTTGACGCCGCGCTTCTTCGCGCCTTCGACGAACTTCGCGCGCTGCGCCTGCATGACCTCGGCCTTCTTCTTGCCCATCGCCTTGCGCAGGATGTCCGCCTCGCCGAGCGTGAAGCCCGCGACGACGTTCGAGATGCGCATGACCTGTTCCTGATACGCGATGACGCCGTAGGTGTCGGCCAGGACCGGCTCGAGCTCGGGCAGCTCGTACTTCACTTCCGTCTTGCCCTGCTTGCGCGCGATGTAGTCGTCAACCATGCCGCTGCGCAGCGGTCCCGGGCGATAGAGCGCGTTCAACGCGATCAGGTCGTCGAGCCGCTGCGGCTTGGCCTTGCGCAGGATCTCGCGCATGCCGCTCGACTCGAACTGGAACACGCCGTACGTCTGGCCGTCCTGGAACAGCTGATACGTCTTCGCATCGTCGAGCGGGAGGTGATCGATGTCGAGCGACTCGCCGGTCGTCCGCTTGATCTCCTCGATCGCGTCGTAGATGAGCGTCAGCGTGCTCAGGCCCAGGAAGTCCATCTTCAGGAGGCCGACGCGCTCGATCTCCTTCATGGACCACTGCGTGACGATTTCGTCGCGGGCCCCCTTGTATAACGGCGCGTACTCCGTGATCGCTTTCGGGGCGATGACGACGCCGGCCGCGTGGACCGAGGCGTGGCGCGTCATGCCCTCGAGGCGCTTCGCGACGCTCAGCAGCTCCTTCACCTTCGGGTCGTTCTGCTCCATCTCCCGGAGGTTCGGGCTCTCCTCGAGCGCCTTGTCGAGCGTCATGTCGAGCGCCGCCGGAATCTGCTTGGCGACCTTGTCCACGTCGGCGAACGGCATCTCGAGCACGCGGCCGACGTCGCGGACGACGGCCTTCGCCTTCATCGTCCCGAACGTGATGATCTGCGCGACGTTCTCGCGGCCGTACTTGCGCGTGACGTACTCGATGACCTCGCCACGGCGCCGCTCGCAGAAGTCGATGTCGATATCTGGCAGCGACACGCGCTCGGGGTTGAGGAAGCGCTCGAAGATGAGGTCGAAGTCGAGCGGATCCACGTCGGTGATGCGGAGGCAATACGCGACGAGGCTGCCCGCCGCCGATCCGCGTCCTGGTCCGACGGGGATGCCCTGTTCGCGCGCGTAGCGGATGAAATCCCAGACGATCAGGAAGTACCCCGGGTACTTCATCTTCTTGATCATCTCGATCTCGTACGCGAGCCGGCTCTCGTACTCGTCGATCGTGTGGCGCAGCGCGCCGACCGACGCCAGGTGCTTCAGGCGCGGCAGGCGCTCCATGAAGCCCTCGCGGACGACATGCTCGAAGTAGGTGTCAACGGTGAAGCCCGGCGGGACGTCGAAGTTCGGGAGGTAGTTCTCGTCGCTCGCCAGCTGGACGTCGCACCGCTCGGCGATGCGCAGCGTGTTCGCGAGCGCGTCGGGATAGTCCTTGAACGCCTCGGCCATCTGCTCGGGCGTCTTCAGGAAGAAGTTGCGGCTGTCGTAGCGCAGGCGCTTCGGATCGGTGAACGCCTTGCCCGTCCCGATGCACAGCAGCACGTCGTGCGGATGCGCGTCGGTCTCGCGCAGATAGTGCACGTCGTTGGTGCAGACGAGCGGCAGCTTCAGATCCTTCGCCAGGCCGGGCAGGCCGCTGTTGACGACGCGCTGATCCTCGATGCCGTGCCACTGCATCTCGAGGAAGAAGTTCTCGGGCCCGAGGATGTCGCGATACGCCGCCGCCGCGTCGATCGCCTTCCGCTCCTGCTGATGCGACAGCCCCTCGGCGACTTCACCTTTCAGGCAGCTGCTCATCCCGATGAGGCCCTTCGAGTGCTGCGCCAGCAGTTCCTTGTCGATGCGCGGCTTGTAGTAGAAGCCTTCGGTGTAGCCGGCCGAGACGAGCTTGATGAGGTTGCGATAGCCGTCGAGGTTTTCGGCGAGCAGGATCAGATGGTTTGCCGTCTCGCCAGGATTGCCGCTCTTCGTCAGCCGGCTGCCCGGCGCGACGTACACCTCGCAGCCGAGGATCGGCTTGATGCCCCGCGCCCGCGCGTGGTCGTGGAAAATCACCGACGAGAACATGTTCCCGTGCTCGGTGACGCCGATCGCCGGCATCTTCAGCGCCGCCGCCTGATCGAGCAGCTCGTCGATCCGGCACGCGCCGTCGAGCAGCGAATATTCGGTGTGCAGGTGGAGGTGGACGAAGTCGGTCACTCGGGGTCCTTGGTGCTTGGTGCTTGGTCCCTGGTCCTGGGTCCTGGATCGAGCGTGCCCTCCCAGCGGCGGAGCATACGCGCGATGCTTTCATTGAGCGCAATCAGTTCCGTCTCAGCGGCCATTGTGTCGTTCCGACCCTCGCTGGCGTCGTAGCAAGCCTTGACGCAAAAATCCTTCGCTGATATTGAACATCACCGACAGCGCCGCGGCGTTCATCTGACTGGACAACTCGCGATCATTCCTGAACTCAGGTCGTTTCAACAACTCGCCTACCCGATTGCTCTGGTCTCTCGCCGCCTGCCAGACACGCAGATCCTCGAACCGGAACACGCCCATGCGCCCGACGCTGGCACATCGCGTACCAACGGACCTAGGACCAAGGACTTCGGACGGACCAAGGACCTGGGACGGACCAAGAACCAAGAACCAAGCACCAAGGACTTCGTCATTCCCACTCAATCGTCGAAGGCGGCTTCGAGCTGATGTCGTAGACGACGCGGTTGATGCCGCGGACTTCGTTGACGATCCGCGACGAGATGGCCGCGAGCAGATCGTGCGGCAGGCGCGCCCAGTCGGCGGTCATGCCGTCGCGGCTCTCGACCGCGCGAATCGCGACCGTGTATTCGTACGTCCGCTCGTCGCCCATGACGCCGACGCTCTGAATCGGCAGCAGCACGGCGAAGCTTTGCCAGAGCCGCGTGTACCAGCCCGCGCGCTTGATCTCCTGCGAGACGATGTCGTCGGCGCGCCGCAACAGCGACAGCCGCTCGGGCGTGATCTCGCCGAGGATGCGGACCGCGAGCCCGGGACCGGGAAACGGCTGCCGGACGACGAACTCTTCTTCGAGCCCGAGCTTGCGCCCAACCTCGCGGACTTCGTCCTTGAACAACTCGCGCAGCGGCTCGACGAGCGTCATGCGCATGCGCTCGGGCAGGCCGCCGACGTTGTGATGGCTCTTGATCATCGACGACTGGCCGACGATGGCGACCGATTCGATGACGTCGGGATAGAGCGTGCCCTGCGCGAGAAAGTCCACCCGTCCGAGCTTCGCCGCCTCGGCCTCGAAGACGTCGATGAACGTCGCGCCGATGATCTTCCGCTTCTTCTCGGGATCGGTGACACCGGCCAGGCGCTCCAGGAACGTCTGGGACGCGTCCACGAACACGAGCGGCAGATGCAGACGCTCGAAACGCTTGACGACCTGCGCCGCCTCGTTCAGCCGCAGGACGCCGTTGTCCACGAAGATGCACGTCAGCCTGTCGCCGACCGCGCGGTGGATGATGAGCGCCGCCACCGTCGAGTCAACGCCGCCCGACAGCGCGCAGACGACACGCCCCTCGCCGACCTGCGCGCGGACCTTCTTCGTCGCTTCTTCGACAAACGACGCCATCGTCCAGTCGCCTGTGCAGCCGCAGACGCCGTACGCGAAGTTGCGGAGGATCTCGAGGCCGTGCTCGGTGTGCACGACTTCCGGATGGAACAGCAGCGCGTAGAGCGATCGCTCGACGTCGGCCATCGCCGCCACAGGCGCGTTCGCGCTGGTCGCGACGACGGAGAAGCCCGTCGGCGGCGCGGCGACGAAATCGCCGTGGCTCGCCCACACCCGCACTTCGGCGGGCACGCCGGCAAAAAGCGCCGAGTCGGACGCGACGGTCACCGTCGCGTGGCCGAACTCACGCTGCGCTGCCGGGGCGACGGTGCCGCCGAGCGTGTGCGCCATGAGCTGCATCCCGTAGCAGATGCCGAGCACGGGCGTGCCGACGTCGAACAGCGCCGCGTCGCACTTCGGCGCGCCCGCGTCGGACACGCTCTTCGGTCCGCCCGACAGGATGACGCCCGCGGGCTTGCGCGCACGGATTTTCTCGGCGGGCGCGTCCGGCGGCCAGATCTCGGAATAGACCGACAGCTCGCGAAGACGACGGGCGATCAATTGCGTGTACTGCGAGCCGAAATCGAGAACGATGATGGTCTGGTGACTCACCGACAGGCCGCCCTGGGGTTGTGGAATGATTAGCCGCTATTATAAGCGGGTGGCGAGACGGCAGACCACAATATGTTGTAGTGCGATTGCCCTCATCGCTCTCTGCACGCTGACCGCGCGCGCGCAGACGACGACGCTGCGCCAGGTCAAGCAGAAGCGATCGGCCGACGACAAGCGGCCGCTCTCGCTCATGCCGCTCATGACTGTCTGGACGCTGCCGCTCAACAACGCGCTCACGGCGCCGCCCGCGTTCCACGGCACGCACGCCGTCTTCGCGCTCGAACACGATCAACTCGCCGCGTACGACCTCGAGCACGGCACGCTCGCCTGGATTGCACCGCGCGCGACGACCGTCGAACCGGCCGTCGGCGACGACGCCGTCTTCATCGCCGAGGACGAATCGCTGACCGCGCTCGCGCTGACAACCGGCGACGTCGTCTGGACGAAGCCCTTCGAGCAGACGCTCGCCGTCGCGCCCGTGCTCGCCGTCGATCGCCTGATCATCGCCACCTCGGACGGCGACGTCGTCGCGCTGCGGCCGGCCGACGGCACCGAGATCTGGAGACAGCATCTGCCGGCCCCGGCGGGATCGCGTCCGGCGTTCACCGACAACCGCGTGTTCATTCCCACCAACGGCCCCCTCGTCGTCGCGCTGAATCTGCAGAACGGCGACTCGCTGTGGCAGCGCGCGCTCGGCGGCGCCGGCCACGACATCCTCGCCGACGACGAGCGGATCTTTCTCGGATCGCGCGATCGGTTCTTCTACTGCCTGGACGCGAAAAACGGCGAGGTCGAATGGCGCTGGGCGACGGGCGCGGACGCGATCGGCTTGCCGGTCGAGGACGACAAGAGCGTGTACTTCGTGTCGCTCGACAACATCCTGCGCGGCCTCAATCGATCGAGCGGCGTGCAGCGGTGGAAGGCGCCGCTGCCGGTGCGGCCGATCGCCGGTCCGGTGAAGTACCGCGAGACGCTGGTCGTGCCCGGCTCCGAGCCGCTGCTGCTCGCCTATGGGACGCGCGACGGCAAGCCGCAGGGCCGCTATGCGGTCTCGACCGAGTTGTCCGCGCCGCCGTATCTGTTCGACGACGCCGCGCGCGTCTTCCCGGTGCTCGCGACGATCTCGAGCGACATCGTCGGCCGCGCGACGGTCACCGGCGCGACGCGCGACATGGAGCCTTCGGATCTCCCGCTGTCGGCGCTGCCGAACGAAACCGCCGTCCCGGCGGTGCCGGAGCCGCCCGCCGATCTCGGCGCGGTCAGCCCGTTACCGAACCCGACTCCGGCGGTCCCAGCGGCCGCGCGATGACCGCTCCGCTCCGCTGCTCGCTTGCGCGCGGCTCCCTGCGGTAGAGCGCCAGGTACGCGCCTGCCGCCGACAAACCGATGTAGGCAAACGCCAGCCCGCGCACGACGAGCGCGATGATCTGCAGCGGGATCACGGCAATGCCCACAAGCGGCACGAAGGCAATCAGCCCGAGGCCCGACCAGGCCAGCGCCGACACGAGCGTGGCGCCGACCTCCAGCCCAAGAATCACGAGGAAGATCTGCGCGAGCAGCCTGCCGTCGGTCCGGACGAACGCGACGACGGCGTTGAACGCCTCGCCGAGGCCGAGCGTGTCGGCAGCCATCGCGATCTGCATCAGCAGGTAGACGAAATTGACAAGCGTGATCCAGACGATGAGGACGATCGCGGCCACGGCGGCGACGAACGTCATGCCGACGACGCCGAGGACGCCTGACGCGGCGCGGTAACCGTACACGACGAAGCTCACATACGCCGCGGCCGTGCCCGCGTAGGCGACGAGCAGTGCGACGCCGAGCCCCAGGTACGGCCGGAACAGCCGCGCGCATCCCTGCATGAACCGCGACAGCGTGAAACAGGCGGCGGGCTCGACGGTGTCGATGCTGATCGGCTGGGTTTCGATCGTGCCGGCCGACTCCTGCGCCACGAGCAGGACGTCGAGGACGCCCCCTTTGACGAGGAACATCAGCACGGACGCCGCGGCGAGGGCGATGCTGAACGCGACGACGAACGAGGCCAGCGCCACGGGCTCGGCGGCAAGCGCCGCGGCAATGCGCGTCGCGCTCGCGCGAAGACCGCCCTGCAGCAGATCGCCGAGATCCGTGCCGGCGACCATCGTCACGAGCACGGCCGCGCCCAGAATCGGGATCGCGACGAGCACCTGAAACGTCGTCTCCGCGACGAACTGAATGGCGACGGTCGGCCAGTTGGCCGCCGCCATCAACGCGCCACGCTTGAGCAGCAGCTTCAGGTCCAAGGGGAGAATCTGATTGTATGCTGGATACCTAGCTATATGCGGACGCGTGCGTGGCGGCTGGTGAGCGCCGGGCTTCTGCTTGCGCTCGCGGTCGGCGTCTCGGGCGGAGCGGTCGAGCGCGCCCGGCTCGGCGCGTCCGACGCCGACACGCTGATCCGAGTCACGGCCGCGGTCCGCGCGCGCTTCGACGCCGACGCCGCGCGTCTGGCCGCGGTCGCCTCACGCACGGCCGCCCGCGACGACGTCATCCGCGCCGCGCTGCTCGATCCGAACGATCGCGCGCTCTTCGATCTGGTCGCCGCCGCGCTGCCGGCCGGCCAGTCGGGACGAGTCGGCGTCACCGTCTACGACACCGTCGGCCGTCCGGTCGCCTGGGCCGGCCGGGTCTCCGATCTGCTGAAGCCGCTCATCACGGGACCGGCTGCGCTGGTCGCGGTGCCCGGCGCGCGCGGCCCGCGTCTGGTGCTCGTGCGGCCAGTCAGCCTTGCGCCGCGCGGATCGTCGGCGTCGGCGTCCGCCCGCCGCGCGTCCGTCGTCGTCGAGGAGTGGCTGGCGGATCCGCAGCAGACGCCGGGGCCGGCCGACACGGCCACGGTGCCAACGTCGATTGCGCCGGTCACCGTGCGGACGCCGTTTGCCGCGCGCGACGGCGGCGCGCCGCCGGCGTCCACG
>CAZOIK010000412.1:0-2473 GCA_964579765.1 uncultured Bifidobacteriaceae bacterium | reverse complement strand
GCCCGCCGTTCAGCGGCGACGCTGCAGGTCGTTCCGACGCTGACGTCGTCCTCTCCGCCTACGAGACGTTCGGCGACCGCTTCGCCTCCCGCCTGAACGGCGACTTCGCGCTCGCCGTCATCGACCCGGCGCGAGGGCAGCTGATCCTCGCGCGCGACGTCATGGCTGCGCGTCCGCTCTACTACTGCCAGGTTCCCGGCGCGGTGCTCTTCGCGTCGGAGATCAAGAAGCTGCTCACCGACGCTCGCGTGTCCGTCGCGCCCGACGAGGACGCGCTGGCCGAGCTCGTGCTGGACTACTGGTGCGACGGTCACCGGACGTGCTTCAAGGGCATCCACAGCGTGCCGCCCGGCTGTTCGATTGTCGTGACCCGAGCGGGCATTGAGCGCCGGACCGACTGGGCCTTCGATCCGTCGCGGCAGTTGCGGTACGGATCCTTCGACGACTACCGCGATCAGTTTCATGCGTTGTTCGAACAAGCGGTACGCCGCCGGCTGCGGAGCGCGCATCCGGTGGGAATCACCGTCAGCGGCGGCCTCGACTCTTCGTCAGTGTTCTGCCAGGCGTCGGCGCTCGTTCGGCGCGAGTCGCTGCCGGTGGCGCTTCACGGGATCGCGATGACGTTTCCGCGAGGTACGCCGGCCGACGAAGTGGAGTTTCTCGATCACGTCGCGCGGACGTACGACACGCCCATTTCCAGGATCCCGGTGGCGCGCTACGAGTTCCTGGCCGATGCGGACGCCGTGGTCCGCCAATTCGAGACGCCTGGAGTTGTCTCACACGTGCAGGCCGAGATCTTCGGGGCTGCGCGGCGGGCCGGCTGCCGCGTGCTCTTGAGCGGCTTTTTCGGTGACCAGATGCTCGCCGACACGGGGTATCTCGTCGATTTGGCGCGGCGCGGGCGCTGGCTCAAGATCCGTCACGACATCCTGGAATTCACGAACTGGATGACCGACGCGGGGCCGCCGTCGGAACTCGTGAAGGAATTCGTCCGCCTGCTTGTCCGCGCCGTTCCGCCGCGCTGGCTCTTCCGCCGGGTGAAGCGGGCTCTCGGCGCCTGGCGGGGAGTCAGCCTGTATCCATCGTGGTTCACCGTCGAGTTCCGGAGGCGCGCGATCGCCTGCGCGTCCACGCGTTTCGACGCGCAGCCGCGTTGCGCGTCCGCGCATGCCGAGCAGTACTATCGCCACGTGACCGCGGGCCACTATGCGAACAGCGTCCGCTGCGAACGCGCGGCCGGCCTGATGCACGGCATCGACGTCGCCTATCCGTTCAGGGATCGAGATCTCGTGGCGTTTCTGATGGCAATTCCCGGTGAGGTTGTGAACTGGCAGGGCGTGCCGAAGGGCCTGCTGCGGCAGGCGCTCACAGGTGTGCTGCCGGACGCGATCCGCGATCGGCGATGGAAAGCAGATTTCACACAGCTCGAGAATCAGGCTGTGCGCCACGGCCACGCCGAGCTCTCGCGTCTGCTGTCGCGCGACTGCCTGTCGGTCGGCGCCGGGTTTCTCGACGGACGCGTCCTCGAGCAGTCGCTCGTCGCCTTCGGCGCCGTGGGCGACGATGACACCGCCCTGCCGGGCTGGCGCCTCACCGATCTGGCCGGGCTGGAGCTGTGGCTCCGCAACTTCTTCGGCGGCGCAATGACGGCCCGCTAGCCGATGGACTCGCGCTCAACCCGCGGCGAATTGTGCGCGTACCTGCGCGGCCCGGCCGAGTCGGGAGCGCGGTTCACGGACGCGGCGTTCGAGGCCGCGCGCGAGGAGGGCGTCCACCTGCTCGTGGCCGACCGCCTGGATCCGGCCGCACATGCAGACGAACTGCGCGCCGCAGCCGTCGTGGAGGCGATTCGCGCCGAAGAACTACGTGCCGTGCTGTCGGCGCTGGCCGATGCAGGCGTGCGGCCGGTCGTCCTCAAGGGAGCGGCGATCTCGCGCACGCACTATCCGCGCCCGGAGCTGCGTCCGCGATCGGACACCGATCTGATGATCCCGGCGTCCACGCGCGAGACAGTCGCGCGCGTGCTCGCATCGCTCGGCTACGAGCGTCCCGCCGAAGTGGACGGCGAGCTGGCGACCGGACAGTTTCACTTCGGCCGGCGCGACCGGCACGGCGTCGAACATGCGCTCGACCTCCACTGGCGCGTGTCGAACGTGCGCGCGTTTGCCGACGTCCTCTCGTACGACGAGCTGGCGCGCGATGCCGTGCCGTTGCCGTCGCTCGGCCGTCACGCCCGGGGGCCGTCTCCGGTCCACGCGCTGCTGCTCGCCTCCGTGCATCGCGTCGCGCATCACGGCGACACGCCGCATCTGCTGTGGTTGTACGACGCGCAGCTGCTGGCACGCGGACTGACGGCGCCAGAGCGCGAGGCGTTCGGCGCGCTTGTGTCGGCCCGCCGCAATCGAGCGGTCAGTGCGAGGACCCTGAAGCACGCGCAGGCGGCGTTCGGCCGGCTCGACGAGTCCAGGATTGC
>CAZOIK010000411.1:0-8421 GCA_964579765.1 uncultured Bifidobacteriaceae bacterium | reverse complement strand
TGTTCCGTCCCTCGCCGCGCCAGAGCGACCTGATGGTGATCGCCGGCCGCGTCTCGCAGAAGATGGCGCCGGTCATCCGCCGTCTCTACGAGCAGATGCCGGAGCCGAAGTGGGTGATCTCGATGGGCAGCTGCAGCAACGCGGGCGGCCCGTTCCCGACCTACAGCGTCCTGCAGGGCGTCGACAAGGTCGTTCCCGTCGACGTGTACGTCTCGGGGTGCCCGCCGCGCCCTGAAGCGCTGCTCTACGGCCTCATGCGCCTGCAGGACAAGATCCGGAAGGAAGGCACCGTCCTGCGCAAGGAGCGAATCATCATGTCGGGCGAGACCGAGCCCACCGTGATCGGAGAGCGAGCCTAAACGTGCAGACGATCATCCGTTTCTTCAAGACGATCTTCCTCGTCGACCTCCTCAAGGGCATGTGGGTCACGCTGAAGTACACGCCGCAGCCCGCGTTCACGTTTCAGTATCCGGCCGAACGCCGTCCGACGGCGCCGCGCTTCCGCGGCGTCCTGCGCCTGCAGGTCGAGCCCGCCACCGGCGCCCAGACCTGCATCGTCTGCGATCAGTGCGCCAAGGCCTGCCCGGACGACCTGATCGCCCTCGGCGGCCACCGCGAGCCTGGACAGTCGATCAAGGTCCTCGACTACTTCGACTTCAACCTCTCGCGCTGCAGCTTCTGCGGCCTGTGTTCGGAGGTCTGCCCGACCAAGCCCATCAAGGCGCTCATCATGAGCGAAGACTACGAGCTCGGCACCTACGGCCGCGACGCCCAGATCCTCCGCGTCGACCAGATGTACGACGGCGTGCCCATCGAACAGTACACACACTGAAATAAATTTCTCTTTTCGAAAGCCCCCCGCCCAGTACATTATCGCGGGCGTGGGGCGGCCCTTCAGGGTCGCCGGGCGCGGTTCTTGTATATGCGCGCGCGTCGTTTCCCGTGTCTGGAGGGTGCATGCGTTCCGGGTTCCGCACATCGGCCGTCCTCGCTCTGGTCGTCGCGGCGTCGTTCGTCATTCACGCCGACGGCACGTCGCCCACGCAAGCGCCGGAAGTCCAGCTGCAGCTGGGAACGATGCTCAACGCCGAGGGACGCTACGTCGAGGCGCTCGAGGCATTTCAGAACGCCCTGAAAACCACGGATACGTCGGTCCTGCGGGAGGCGCGGTCGGGCGTGATCCAGAACGCGCTGCGCGTGGCCGAATTCGATCTGGCGCGCCACGAGGCCGAAGCGCTCGTCAAAGTCGCCCCCCGCGACGCCGGCGCGCTGTCGCTCTACGGCGACGCGCTCTGGGCGTCGGGGCTGTTCGAGGAAGCCGAAGCGGAATACCGCGACGCGCTGTCGCTCGCGCCCGATCTGGCCCGCGGTCTCCACGGCATGGCGCGATCGCTGCTCGCGCGCAATCAGCTCGACGAGGCGATGAACCAGGCGCAGGCCGCGCTGCGCCTCGCGCCGCGCGATCTCGAAATCCATCACACCGTCGGCTCCATCTACGAGCGGATGCACAAGTACGAGGAAGCCGCCGCCGCGTATGGCAACTACGTCAACCTGCTGCCGAACAAGGACACGAGCGAGAAGGCCGCGTGGTCGCGGGCCGAAATCCGGTTTCTTCGGTCGTTTGCGCAGCGCGTGCCGTTCCAGGCGGATCCCGGCAGCGACGACATGGTCTACACCGTGGACTTCCGCACGCTGAACGACAAGATCGTGGTCCGCGCGCGCGTCAACGACTCGACGGCGCAGGACTTCGTCGTGGACACGGGCGCGGAGAACACGGTCATCACCGAGGTGACCGCGCGGCGGCTCGGCGTCGCGCCGATCACCTATACGCTCAGCGCGGGTGTCGGCGAAACGGGCCTGCGCGGGCTGCAGCTGGCGCGCGTGGACTCGCTCGAACTCGGGACGCTGAAGCTGCGCAACGTCCCCGTCATCATCAAGAGCCCGCCGCTGCGCGATCTGCCGACGAACGAAACCGAGAGCCTGTCGCCGCTGTCGCTCGGCTATTCGATGATCATCGACTACGGCACGCACAAGCTGACGTTCGGCAAGCACCTGCCGGCCGAGCCGGGCGGCATCGAGCTGCCGCTGCGCGTCTATCGGCTCGCGACCGTGCGCGGCGTGGTGGGGAAGGATCAGGACGCCAGCTTCGTCGTGGACACGGGCGGCGAGGTGATCTCGATCAGCCAGGCCACCGCGGATCGCCTGCCGATGCGCGAGGGGATGCGCAAGATCCAGTTGAAGGTGTACGGGTCGTCCGGCTGGGATCGCGACGCGTTCCTGATGCCCGGCATGGATCTGTCGTTCGACGAGATCAAGTACACGAACTTCCCGGTCGTCGTGCTGAACCTCCGCGCGCCGAGCGAACTGCTCGGCTTCCAGCTCGGCGGCATCGTCGGCCACAAGTTCCTGAGCGGCTACCGCGTCGGAATCGATCTCGAACGCAGCGTCCTGCGGCTGAAGTCCCTCACGTAACGCATTCGTAGAGCGGTCCTTTCAGGGCCGCCGCGCTTCCATGTAGCGCAGGCCTTGAGGCCTGCTCGGATGTGGGGGCCGCCTTCAGGCGGTCGGCTCTGTCGCGCTCCTGCGCCGGCCTCGCTCGCCGCCGACACGGACAATCCTCGCCGGAACTGCGAGCCTCCGGTCCGTACCCTTCCGCGTCCGCGGCGATTAGTTGCTGATTTGAGCGACATCCGCCCTCGGCATGCACCGACGTCGCTCGGCCGATCGTCACGGATCGTAACTCACAGAAATCGCCGCGATGAGGACCTGCGGCTCGCAGTTAGTGCGATCGTGCCCGGCGAGGATTGACGGTCGGCTTGCGAGCGATGCCGGCGCAGGAGCGCACAGTTCCAGTGCATGCCTTCCCGCACCAGTGGGGCGCGCGGCATTCTGACGGCAGCAGGTGACAGTTCGACCGGCGTTGACCTATGTCCAATCGACTTCCGTCGCCCAGCGAATAGCCTCTGTTCGATCGCCTAAGTAGCGCGGCACTTCGGGAATGTGAATTCCGACACTCGCTCCCTCGATCTTGTCGCCAATATTCACCGCCACATTGACGTCGTTCCAGTGGCATTCTGAAAACAGAGTGGGTTTGTTCACTACCAGCACGCTCTCTGGCCACACGATGATTTCGACGCCGTTTTTGAGGAATCGTGCGCGGTTGATGCACACTCTGTTCGGCGGTTCAAATTGGATATCAACCAAGAGCTGGCGCGCTGCCGCGCGCACGACCACGGTTCCTGCAAGCTGAGAGTCGGCGTGGAAAAACGCGACGCCGACTCAACAGCCCAGAAGTTGCTTCTCGATGGTGCGTATTACACAGAAGCGTGATCTCTTTTTCAGCATGAACGTGCGCGTTTGCCCATCCGCGTATGTGATGGTACTCGTACAGCGGAAAACCACACAGGACGCATCCGAAGCCGCACCGCTGTCGAATCGCTCTTTGCATTGGGAGCGGGATGTTGCTTCGCGTTGGTACGTCAGACATGTTGAGCTGCGTGGAGATCGTAACATCAGGCCGCGAGCCGGGGCATCGGTTCCAGCAAACGTTTGAAGTCGGCGTGACTTCGAACACCGCGTAAAACGCGACGCCGACTACCTCCCCGAGAGGCCCAATCCTGGGCCCGAGGGCCATGGCAGACGGGATGTCGTCGGCGTCGCGTTTTTCCACGCCGACTCTCAGTTTGCAGGAACCGATGCCACGGCTCGCGGACACCGGTAAGAAGGCCTGAAGGCCTGCACTACGACGACGAAGAGCGAGCGGCGAGCCGCCCGGCGCGGCGGGCGCGGGCCTCTTCGCACACGCGGCGCTCGTCGTCGGTCTCGACGATCAACTCCGGCACCGGCGTGCGGACACCGTTGGTCGGCACGGTCACGAACGTCAGGAACGCGCGGCTGGTGAGCTGACGCCGGCCCGTGAGGGTCTCCTCCGAGAACACCTCCACCTCGACCTCGAGCGACGTGGTGAACGCGCAGGTGACGTGCGCCGTGAGGATGATCAGGTCGCCAACTTTGATCGGATGCAGGAACTGCAGGCCGTCCACGGCCGCCGTGACGACCTGGCGGCGCGTGTGCCGCAGGGCGGCGATGGCGCCGGCGATGTCGATGAGATGCATCACCGTCCCGCCGAGGATGAACCCGAGCGGGTTCGCGTCGTTCGGCAGCACGACCTGCACCATCTCGGTCGCCGATTCGGAAACACGCTTGCCGGCGCTCAGTTCCTCGTGCTCCTTCGTGCCGTGAGAAGCCCTTCGTGCCCTTCGTGTTTAGAAGTCGTACCCGATCCAGACCGAGAACTGCGGCTTGCGGAAGTCGTCCGCGCCGTTGACGCACTGGCCGCTCGCCGTCGTGCTGCTGCACGCGAAGACGACGTTCTCCCACTGCTTGTTGAAGAGCGTGCGCCACGCCCAGTCGAAGTGGATCGGGAAGCCGAACAGGAAGGTCTCGAGGCCCATGCCGTACGACGCGCGGCCGTCCTGCAGGCGGAATCCGGACACCTGCTGCGTGCCGTACGTGGGCACGGGAGTCTGCAGGCCACTGACCGGATCGGTGTTGATGATGGGGTTGCCGAGCGCGTCGGTCTTGTAGCCGGTGATGACCTGGCAGTTCTCCGTGTTCGTGTTCATGAACCGGAAGCCCTGCGTCTCGCCGCTGCAGGGCGTCTGCGCCTGCTGGTCGCTGAACCACGCGCCGCCGGCACCCGCGAAGAACACGCCGCGGATGCCGCCGATGACGCCAATCGGCGTGAGCGCCGCTTCGATGATCGGGAAGCGCAGCTCCGCGTTGGCGTAGACGACGTTCTGGCCGACGAACTGCAGGTAGTCGTAGCCGCGCAGGTCGTTGTTGCCGCCGAAGTAGAGGAAGCCGGGGAAGTCGCCGGCGCTGCGGAATGCGTGGATGCGCGTCGCCAGCACGCCGTTCGATCCGATGCGGAGATAGTGGCGGGCTTCGGCGTCGATCTCGTGCCGCGAGAGCAGGCCGCCGAAACTCGGCGCGAACTCGTACGAGACGCGCGCGGTGCTGCCGGCGAGCGGACCGTAGTCGCGGAAGATCGTCGTCTCGCGCACGAAGGCGACGCTGAGCGGCATCATGTTGCCGCTCGTCACGAGCGACTGGCCGGTCGTCGCGAGCTGGTACGCGTTCGAGTACTGCTGCAGCGATTGGTCGTTGAACGACTGGTTGATGTTCATGAAGCCGGCCGAGAGCTCCACGCGGTGGTAGCGGTCGAGCGGGTAGATGCCGATGGCCGACCCGCCCTGCACCGTCTGCGTGGACTGCGCCTGGTCGCGCGAGATGAACGGCGCGTACGTCGGGTCGTAGAACAGGCCGCCGAGCTGGCCGTAGTAGAAGAGCGTCTGCGAGTAGCCCTGCAGGGCGTACTGGAACCGCTGGCCGATGCTGAGGTACGACAGCGCGAACGTGCGGTACGTCGCGATGGACGCCGCCGTGAAGTTGATCTGCTTGTCGCCGAGCACGTCGCCGAAGGTGACGGCCGTGCCGCCGTAGATGTCGCCGCTGCTCATGACGCCGACGCTGACCGGCGGGCGCCCCTCGAGGAACATCTTCTCGAAGGTCTTCTTCTTCCGCATGTTGTCGGGCACGAGCGTGTGCTGCAGCGGCGCCTGGAAGTCGATGATGGCGCCCGGCGCGCCGAAGTCCGACACCATCGCCGTGTGCAGCGGCTCCTTGCGCTCGAGCGTGTGCAGCGTGTAGTCGCCCTTGTAGTAGCTGACGAACGCGATGCGGCTCGTCTGGCCCTCGTTCAGCACGACGGGCGACCAGTTGCCGCCGACCGCGTCCGTGTACTGGCGCATCTCGCCCGTCTTCATGTCGAGCGTCCAGATGTTGTAGATGTTGCCGTTCCTCGCGACGTCGGGCTCGAGCGGCACGTTGGGATCGGTCGCCGTGGACGAGAAGACGATCGTGTGGTCGTCGATGAACTTCGCGTCGGTCTCGTCCACCGTGCCGAACGTGATCTGCGTCTTCTTCTTCGTGTCGAGATCGAAGCGGAACAGCTTCTGGTTGCCGCTCACGCGCGCGTTGTAGATCAGGTACTTGCCGTCGGGCGAGTAGGTCGGCGCGAAGTCGGCGAAGTTGTCGTTGGTCAGGTTGGTGACCGCGTCCGTCTCGAGGTTGACCGTGTAGATGTCGCCGACGGCGTTGCGCAGCGCGCTGAACGCCACCGTGTCGCCGTCGGGCGAGAAATTGGGCGACTCGGGCTCGTCCACGCTCTTCATGTCGATGCGCTTCTCGATCTTCTTCGTCAGCACGTTCTGGACGATGAGCGTGCGCTCCTTGTTGGTGCGGACGAAGTAGGCGAGGCGATCGCCGCGCGGCGACCACGACATCCACGGCATCTCCGGCCGCTCGCCGTTCTCGATGATGTGGTCGAAGCCCATGTCCTTGTCGAAGCCCGACGTCAGATCGCGGACGACCGACCCGTCCTTGCTCGAGACGAGCACGACGTCGAGCTCGCCGTCCTTGCGGTTGACGGTCATCATCGCGATCAGATCGCCGGAGGGCGACGCGGCAATGGAGATCGCCTCCGCGAACTTCGTCTTCTCCTTGTCCGGCGCGAGGTCGCGGCCGTAGTCGGCCGGGCGCTCCTTGTCGCGGAACGGCTTGAAGCGATCCTTGAGATAGCGCTCGAAGGCCTGGTCGAACTCGTCCTTCTTCATCTTCAGCGATTCTTCGTACGCGTCCTCGCCGCCGCCGATGACCGACTTGCGCAGCGAGAAGATGAACTGCCGCACGCCTTCCTTGCCGAACTTCGCCTCGATGAACTCGAACACGGCGTGTCCGAGGTTGTACGGCACAAAGCGCGCGTTGCCGGCGTTGCCGTACGCCTCGGTCTCCGTCATCTTCGGGACGATGTCCGAGATCGCCGCGTCGCGCACCATCATCAGGTCGAACGGCGTCCACTGTCCGCGCTCGTACTCGGAGAGGCCTTCGTTCACCCACAGCGGGACGTTCCGCCGCACCAGGCCCTGCGGGATGATGTCGAATTCGAACTGGTGCGTGAGCTCATGCACGATGAGCCCGTACAGCTGGTCGGGCGGCGCGTCGATCGGCATCACCATCCGGTGCTGCGTCGGCTCGGCGAAGGCGCCGACGGCCTCCTGCGCCGCGGTCGGATCGACGTTCTCCTGTTCGAACTCGCTGTGCGTCTTGAACAGGATCAACTGCACCTTGGTCGAGAGATCGTGTTTGAGATCCGCGCTGATCTGCTGATAGGCGCTTTCGGCGTAGCCGGCGACGCGTTCGAGGTGCTGCTGCAGCTCCGGGTAGTAAAAGATGTCGAAGTGATCGGTCGTGTAGATGTGCCACTCGAACTTGTCGTAGTGGATCTGGTTTTTGCCGTAGTAGGGCACGAACGGCGTCTGCGCGGCGGCTTCCGCCGACCACGTGGCCACCAGGACGGCGACAAGCACGGCGACAACCGACGGCACGCGCGGACGCATAGGCAGGTCCCTCAGAGACAAAGTCGAGAAAAGCGAATCTTACCTGTGTCGTGAGACGGCCTGCAAACGCCGATCCGACGAGTTGCGCCCGCCGCCCGCGCGCGCTGTCCTCCCTCCGGTCCAATGGCACCGCGGGCCTGACGCCACGAGGGTACACGCCTCCGCGGCGTCGCCTTGTCGTGCGGACCTTCAGGTCCGCCGGCAGGCTGAAGGCCTGCACGACACGACGCCAACGCGGGGCCTGTCTCGCCGTAGCCGCGGAGCGGCGAAGGCGGGAATAATAGGAGCGCCGGGAGGGTTTACCCGCTTGTGACGCCGCCAGACTTCGAGGCCGACGCGCTCGCGCTGCTCGACAGCCTGTATCGCACGGCGCTGCGCCTGACGCACCGGCCCGCCGACGCGGAGGATCTCGTCCAGGAAACCTACCTGAAGGCGTTCCGCGCCGCCGGCCAGTTCACGCCCGGCACCAACCTGCGCGCATGGCTGTTCACCATCCTCCACAACACGGCGCGCAACCGCGCCCGCGATCGCTCGCGCGATCACGTCACCGTGGACAGCGACGTGGTGGACCAGTTCGACGAGCGCGCTGCCGGACGCGCGGCGGCCGCCGCCGACACTCCGGAAACAATCCTGCTCCGCGACACGCTCGCGCCGGATCTGCAGGCGGCCATCGACGCGCTCCCGCCCGCGTTCCGCGAGGCGGTCTGGTTACGCGACGTGGAAGAGTTTTCGTATGCCGAAATCGCCGCCATGCTTCAGGTGCCCGTCGGCACGGTCATGTCGCGCATCTCGCGCGGCCGCCGGCTGCTGTTCGATCGCCTTCACCAGGTGAGGCCCGTCCATGTCTGACTGTCAATCCCTCGATCCGCTCATCACGCCGTACGTGGACGGCGATCTCGACGCCGCCGCGCGGCTGCGCGTGGACGATCACGTCCGGCGCTGTCCCCCCTGCCATTCGCGC
>CAZOIK010000410.1:0-8249 GCA_964579765.1 uncultured Bifidobacteriaceae bacterium | reverse complement strand
ATGTTTTCGCAGATCACGCCGGGCGGATACAACCCGGCAATGCGCGCGAGATCGACGGCCGCTTAGGTCTGGCCGGCGCGCACCATCACGCCGCCCGTGCGCGACCGCAGCGGAAACATGTGGCCGGGGCGCGCCAGATCGGACGGCCGCGTCTTGGGGTCGATGGCGGCCCGGACGGTGGTGGCGCGATCGCCCGCCGAGATCCCCGTGCTGGTCGTGCCCTTCGCCTCAATCGACACGCAGAACGCGGTCTCGAACGTCGAACTGTTCTGCTGGACCATCAGGGGAATGTCGAGCTCGTCGAGGCGCTCGGGTGTCATCGGCAGGCAGATGAGGCCGCGTCCGTAGCGGGCCATGAAGTTGATCGCCTCGGGCGAGATCTTCTCCGCCGCGATGGTCAGATCGCCTTCGTTCTCACGATTCGCGTCGTCCACGACGATGACGATGCGGCCCGCGCGAATGGCGGCCACGGCGTCTTCGATCGGCGAGAACGGACCTGTGTTCTTCTGTGCGCCTTTGGCAATGCGAATCCGGCGCGACGACGTCGTCTGGGCTTTCTTCAATGCGTGACCTCTCCCGGGTGAACCGCGGTCAGGCTGAGCCCGGCCAGCTCCGCCGCCCGCACGACGTACTTACCGACCATGTCGCATTCGAGATTCACCGCGTCGTGCACCTGCGCGCGCCCGAGGTTGGTGTGCTGCATGGTGAACGGCACGATCTGGACGTCGAAGCGATCCGCGCCGAGGCCGGCGATCGTCAGGCTGATGCCGTCAACCGCGATCGAGCCCTTCGGGATGACGTACGGCGCGAGGTGCCGCGGAAAACTGATCGTCAGCCAATGGAAGTCGGCGGCCGCGCGGAGGTCTTCGACATGTCCGACGCCGTCAACGTGGCCTTGCACGAAATGTCCGCCAAGCCGGCTGTCGGCGCGCAGCGGACGCTCGAGGTTGACGGCGCCGCCCTGCCGCAGCGATCCGAGCGTCGTCACGCGGACGGTCTCGGGCCCGATGTCGGCAAGGACTTCGTCGCCCTCGGCGAGAATCACGGTCAGGCACACGCCGTTCACCGCGAGGCTGTCCCCCGGCGACAGCTCGCGCGCGAGCGGCGCGGCGATGCGCAGGCGGAATCCGCCCGCCGTCGCCTTGCGCTCGACCAGCGTACCCACTGCTTCAACGAGGCCCGTGAACATACCCTTCAATCAACCTGTCGGGCCCCAGGAGCATTTCACGGCGCTCCACGAGACGGCCCGCGTCAAACGGACGGCCGCCGAGAAACGGCACGCCGCCCGGACCAATCACCCGTGGGCAGACGTAGATGCTGACCAGGTCCACGAGATCTTCGTCCCATGCCGCGGCATGGACTTCCGAGCCGCCCTCGAGGAGCAGCGACTCGACGCCGACGTCGGCGAGGCGCTCAAACGGCGCACGCAGCGAGGGATTGTCCACGACCTCGATCCGGGCGCCACGCGCGTCGAGCGGCCCGCTCAATTCGGCGTTCGCCGCGGCGGCAGGCGAAGTCATGATCATGACAGGCCCGGCCGCCAGTGTCGAGAGGACGGCCGCGTGCGCAGGAGTGCGCAGGCGGCGGTCGAAGATCACCCGCGTGAGCGGCCGCTCACGGAAGGCGCCGCGCGCAGTGAGCAGCGGGTCGTCCACGAGGATCGTCTCCGAGCCGACGGCGATGGCATCGACCTCGGCGCGGAACAGATGCGCGTGCCGATCGGCCTCGGCCGACGTCAGCATCGTCCGCACCCCCGGCGCCTCGGCGATGTAGCCGTCCGCGCTCAGCGCCGCTTTGAGCACGACGAACGGCCGGCGCTCGCGCATCACGGTGAAGAACGGCTGGTTGAGGCGCCGGGCTTCGGCCGCGGCCGTGCCGACGTCCACGGTGACGCCGCGCGCCCGCAAGTGCTCGAAGCCCTTGCCGTGGACGAGCGGATTGGGATCCTCGACCGAGGCCACCACGCGCGCAATGCCGGCTGCCACGATCGCCTCGACGCACGGCCCGGTGCGCCCGCGATGGCTGCACGGCTCGAGCGTGCAGTAGAGCGTGGCCCCGCGGGCGCGCTCCCCCGCTTCGCCGAGCGCGATGACTTCGGCGTGCGCTTCCCCCGTGCGCCGGTGGTATCCCTGTCCGACCACGGTCCCGTCGCGCGACACGACGACCGCGCCGACCAGCGGGTTCGGGCTGGTCTTGCCGCGCCCGCGTTCGGCGAGCATCAGCGCGCGGTCCATGTAGTCGCGATCAGTCATGGCCCACCCTACATGCGCTCCTCGAACAGACCGTCAACGTACTCCTCGGCCGAGAACGGCACCAGGTCGTCGATGCCTTCGCCGACGCCAACGTAGCGGATTGGCAGCTTCAGATCGTGCGCGATCGCCACGGCGACGCCACCCTTGGCGGTCCCATCCAGCTTGGTCAGGACGATGCCGTTCACGCCGGCGACGTTCATGAACTCGCGCGCCTGCGCCAGACCGTTCTGGCCGACCGTGGCGTCGAGCACCAGCAGCACCTCCTGCGGCGCCCCGGGTACCTCCCGCGCCGCAACGCGTCTGATCTTCTCGAGCTCCTGCATCAGGTTCACGCGCGTGTGCAGCCGGCCGGCCGTGTCCACGAGAATCGGATCGCGGCCCTTGGCCTTGCCCGACGAAATCGCGTCGAACACCACCGCCGCGGGATCGGATCCGTCGCGCGCCCGCACGATGTCCACGCCGGCGCGCGTCGCCCAGATCTCGAGTTGCTCGACGGCGGCCGCGCGGAACGTGTCGGCCGCGCAGATGAGCGGCGTCTTCCCCGCCGACTTCAGCAGATTGGCCAGCTTCCCGACCGTCGTCGTCTTGCCAGTGCCGTTGACGCCGACAATGAGCACGACCTCCGGACGGTGATCGACGACGATCGGCCGATCGACGGCGCTGAAGACGCGCCGGATCTCGCGTTTCACGAGGTCGCGCAGGCTCGCGCCGTCGCGCGGCTGCGCCTTCACGGCGGCGATCACCGCCGACGACGCCGTCATGCCGAGGTCGGCGGAGATCAGCAGTTCCTCGAGCGCCTCGAGCGTGTCCACGTCAACCGAGCGCGACCGCTTCTCGGGCGTGTCCGCGCCGCGGACGATGTCGTCGAACCGCTCGACGATCTGCTGCTTGGTACGGGAAAGACTTTCGCGAAGCCGGCCGAACAGGGACATGGGAGTATGGCGCTAGCCGATCGGCTCCGTCTCGGCGCGCTGCTTGCGCAGCATGAGGGCGGCAATCGCGGAGGCGACGTCGGACCGGCCGCTCAACACCTCTGACATCTGCGTCGCGATCGGCAACTCGACGCCGTAACGTTCACCGAGCGCCAGCGCGGCGCCCGTCGTGCGCACGCCCTCGGCGATCATCTTCATGCCGGCGAGCACTTCCTTGAGCGATCGGCCGCGCGCCAGCTCGACGCCGACGTGACGGTTGCGGCTGAGCGAGCCGGTGCAGGTGAGCACGAGATCGCCGAGCCCGCTCAGACCGGCGAGCGTGTCACGGCGTCCGCCGGCGGCGCACGCGAGCCTGGTGATTTCGGCCAGGCCGCGCGTGATGAGGGCGGCCAGCGCGTTGTGACCGAGGCCCAGGCCTTCGACGACGCCCGCGGCAATCGCGATCACGTTCTTCAGCGCGCCGCCAATCTCCACGCCGATCACGTCGTCGCTGCCGTAGAGGCGGAACTGCGGTCCGCGGAACTCCGACTGGACGACCGCGACCGCCTCGCCGTCGAGAGACGCCGCGAGCACCGCCGTCGGCAGCTCCTGCGCCACTTCGTGCGCGAAGCTCGGACCCGACAGAACGACAATCGGGTGGGACGGCCCGATTTCCTGCTCGACGATCTGCGAGACGCGCAGGTGGGTGTCGGCTTCGAGGCCCTTTGCCGCGCTGACGACGATGGCGTGCGCGCTCACGTGCGGAGCGGCGAGCCTGACGACCGCGCGGGCGCCGTGCGACGGCACCGCGAAGATGACCAGCTCGACGCCGGCGACCGCGTCCGCGATCGAGGCCGTGACCGACACCGACGACGGGAAGACGACGTCCGGCAGATACACCGCGTTGGCGCGCCGCGAGGCCATCTCGTCGGCAAAGGATCGATCGCGTGCCCACAGGCGCACGTCGTGGCCGACGCGTCCCAGATGCACCGCGAGGGCCGTGCCCCAGCTGCCAGCGCCGAGCACCGCGACGGTCTTCGCCATCAGACGCGGACTCCGAGCCGCCGCTCCGTGCCGCCGCGCAGGCGCGCGAAGTTGCTCCGGTGTCTGAAGAGAATCAGCGCGGCGGCGGCCCAGGCCGCGACGAGCGCCGCGACCGGCGCGCCGGTGGCGTAGGCGATGGACGGCAGCGCGATCGTCGCGAGCATCGAGCCGAGCGAGACGTACTTTGTCGCCCACACGGCGACGAGAAACACGGCCAGCGCGGGCGGCACCGCGAGCGGCGTGAGCACCGAAAACGCGCCACAGGCCGTCGCGACGCCCTTGCCGCCCCTGAACCTGAGCCACACAGGATAGATGTGTCCGACGACGGCGGCGAAGCCGGCGGCCGCCGGCGCCACGGGGCCCGTGCTCATGCGCATCGCGAGCGCGACGCTGGCGGCGCCTTTGCCCGCGTCGAGCAGCGCGACGATCAGGCCGGCGCGCACACCGGAGGCGCGGAGCACGTTGGTGGCCCCGAGATTGCCGCTCCCGAGCATGCGCGGATCGCCGGCGCCCAACCGCCGGGCGAGCAGCAGCGCGAACGGAATCGATCCGATGAGATACGCGACGATGATGGCGGCCGTCATTGGGGTCAGGAGAGCGACGCGTGCGCCAGCGCCACATGCGTCGGTCCTTCCGAGGATAACCGACTTTCGTACAGCGTGACGCGATCCACCAGGAGCCGCGCCGCCGGATGCACCGGCGCGCTCGCCAGCGCCGGCCGGTCCGACGGCCGCGCGCGCCGCCACCGTCCAATCGTCAGATGCGGACGGAACACGCGCTCCTCGAGCATGACGCCGAGCGACGCCAGACGGGCGGCGACCTCGCGCTGCAGCGCGACCGTCTCGCGCGCGCCCTCGCCGAGCTCCATCCACAGCACGCGTGGCGCGCCGTGCGGCGGGAACACGCCGAGCCCGCCGATCGCGATCTGAAACGGGCGGACGGCGGACAACGGCTCGCGCATGGCCTGGACGACGGCCTCCGCGAGCGGCGCGGCAACTTCTCCGAGGAACGCGAGGGTCAGGTGAACCTGTCGGGGATCGACGAACCGGACCGCGGACCGCGACGTCAGCAGCCGCGCCGCCTGCCGCTGCTCGTCGCCGACCGCCGCTCTCGCGGCGTCGTCGAGATCGATGGCGACGAACATCCGCATGCGATCATGCCGCCGGTGCGCACAGCATCAACCGCAACATGTTGAGCGCCGCCTGCGTTGACTGGAACTTGACGAGTTCCCGGCTGCCAAAGAACTGGAAGGTGCGCACGCGCTCCTCCGAGCCGACCGAGACGGCAATCGCCACGGTGCCGACGGGCTTCTCGGGCGTACCGCCGCCAGGGCCCGCGATGCCGGTGATGCCGACGCCGGCGTTCGCTCCGGTCCGCTCGCGAATCCCCGCGGCCATCGCCCTCGCGACCGGCTCGCTGACGGCGCCGTGCTGGTCGATGAGCGCCGCGGGCACGCCGAGCCACTGCGTCTTCGAGGCGTTCGTGTAGCACACCATGCCCTGCTGCACGTACGCCGAGCTGCCCGGAACATCGGTCAGCCGCGACGACAGCAGCCCGCCTGAGCACGATTCAGCTGTCGCAATCGTCAGCCCGCGCTGGCGCAGCAGCTCGCCGACGATCACTTCGAGGCCCCGCCCGTCCACGCTGTAGATCGCGTCGCCGAGCGCGCCCTGCAGCTCGCCGATGGCGGCGTCGAGCGCCCGATCCGCCGACCCGCGGTCGGGCGCGCGTGCCGTCAGGTGCAGTTCGATCTGGCCGAGCACGGCGAGGATCGTCGTGCTGATCGGCACCGCCTGCGACTGCCAGCGCCCGTAGATCGGCTGCACGGTCGCATCGACATCCGATTCCGTCCGCCCGGTGATCTTCACGACGCGCCTGAACAAGCCGGCGGCGCCGGCCCGTGGCGCGAGCCGATCGCGAATCACGGCCTCGAACATCGGCTTCATTTCACGCGGCGGGCCGGGCAGCAGCACGAGCGCCGACTCCCCGTGCTCGATCCACAGACCGGGCGCAGTGCCGTTCGGGTTCTCGAGCAGCGTCGCGCCCTCAGGCACCATGGCCTGCCGGCGGTTGATCTCCGGCATCGTCACGCCGCGCCGCGCAAAGCGCTCACGAATGCGCGCGACGACCGCTTCGTTCTCCGACATCGAGACGTTCAGCACGCGCGCCACGGCGTCGCGCGTGATGTCGTCCGCAGTGGGCCCGAGGCCGCCGGTCACCACGACCACCGCCGCCCACTCGAGGGCGCCCCGCAGGATCGACGTCAGCTCGGCGACGTCGTCGCCGACGACCGCTTTGAGACGGACGTCGATGCCGATCGTGTTCAGTTGCTCGGTGACGAAGAGCGAGTTGGTGTCAACCCTGAACGGCGTGAGCATCTCACTGCCCACGGCGAGAATGCATGCGAAGCGGCGATCGAGCATGTGATCATCTAATCATCTGGTTATCTCGTCATTCAATTGCAAATTCGACGACTAGGTAACCAGATGACGAAATGCCCACATACCGGCGCGGAGCGCTGCGTTCGCATAGACACCCGCCATCAGATCGTCGGCCATGATGCCGACGCCGCCGGGCAGACGCTCGAGGCGATTCACGGGAAAGGGCTTCACGATGTCGGCCGCGCGAAAGAGCACGAAGGCCGCCGCCGCCCACGTGGCACCCGCGACCGGGTTGAAGAGCAGCGTCACCATCATGCCGGCGACCTCATCGACGACGACCTCGCCGGGGTCGCGCGACTTGAAATGCGCCTCGGCCACCGTGCCCGCCCACGTACCGGCGAGCGCGACGACGACCGTCGCGGCGACCTGAAGCCAGAGCATGCGCGGGAGAACGAGCCAGAGCAGCAGGCCGACGGCGGAGCCGACGGTGCCGGGGGCGACGGGCGCGTAGCCGGCGCCGAAGGCCGTGGCGACGACGAGGCCGGCTCGCGTCCGGAGTGTCACGCCGTCGCGCGGACGACCCGCGTGCCGGCGAACCGGTCGTGGAGGCCGCGGTGGTCACGATCCACGAGCGCGAAGACGAGCCCGAGGCCGGCGGGTACCGCCAGCAGCAGCCACATGACGGTGCGCTTGAGGGCGCAGCCGACGTCGAGCGTGTTCTCGGCGTCCTCGGCGACGACCTTGATGCCGGCGGCCATCTTCCCGAGCGTCTGCCCGCCCGCCGTGAAGGCGACGAGATAGCCGACGTTCTGCACGACGAGGAACGCCACGAGCGGGCCCTTCGGCAGCACGTCGAACTCGCCGATGCCCACGCCGCAAATTTGCATCGTGAAGTAGATCACGACGAGATCGATGGACAGCAGGATGATCGAATCGACGGCCGCGGCGACGAGGCGCCGCACGACGCCCGCGTCTTCGTACACCGCCGGCGGTTCCACTTCGGCGGCTTGCGCGCGTTCGGACGGGACGAGGCGCGGCGCGGCGTCTCCGGCGGGGAACTCGAGGTCGAGACCGAGATCGAGGCCCGGGGCTTTCGGCGTCGCGATGGCGCGGAGGCGCGCCGTCTGCGGCGTCGATCGGCGCACCGCGACCGGCGCACGCGGCGGAGACGGCTTCGTGATGAGCGGGGTGTCGTCGTCAATCCCGGGCGCAAAGAGCGGCATCGACGCCGGCGTCCGGCGGATGAGGGGCGGCGCTTCGGCGAGGGCCGCCGACGCGGCGCCGCCGCGCTCGAATGCGCCCGGGGTGTCGAGGCGGGTGCTGCCGGCGCGCGGCGCGGATCCCGCGTCGATGAGCGCGAAGTCGTCGAGGTCGCCCGACTCCTGGTCGTCGTCCCGAATCGTCAAATCGGGCAGGTCGAACGGCTCGGCGAGCGAGAACTCATAGCCGCAGTTGCGACAGCGCTCGCCCGAGTCGAAGCCGAGATAGCCGCACTTCGAGCACTTCATGGGTGGTCGAGCCGGAGCAGCTGGCGCTGGATTTGTCCGCGAAGCTCGTCGGCATCGGCGTGCTGCGGATCGGTGGACCGCACTTGATCGAGCGTGGCCAGCGCGTCGTGCAGCGCGCCCGCGCCGGCCAGCCGGCGCGCGCGCTCGAGCGCC
>CAZOIK010000409.1:0-14352 GCA_964579765.1 uncultured Bifidobacteriaceae bacterium | reverse complement strand
GGACGGCCGGCCGTTTGCCTCGCGCGGAGGCGACGTGCTCGCCACCAACGGTCGGCTGCACGACGACATGTTGCGCGTCATCGCGGACTTTCGGAGCCGTCCGTCGTCCTGAGGGGACGCCGCGACCGTGCGATGTGCTCGGTCGCGGACAGCCGGCGCCGGGAACCCGGCTGTTTGCCCCGGCGCCCCCTCCCGCGAAGCTGGCACCTCTCCTGCAGTCGTGCAGCCCAAGAGGAGATGCCCTATGCGCCGACTAATGCTGTCGCTGGCGGCTGTCGGACTGGTGGCGAGCGTCATCGCCGTGCCGTCCGCGTCCGCTCAGCAATCCGTGAACTTCTTCCTGGGCGGCTTCGTGCCGACGAGCGCTGACTCGCGCGGCGACGTCAGCAACGGCGTGAGCAATGACGTCCTGGTGAACGATCAGAACTTCCTGGCGTTCCGCATCAATCGCTTCCAAGGGGCGACGTTCGGCGGCGAATATCTCGTCGGCGTGGGCAACTTCCTCGAGGCCGGCGCGAGCATCGGCTACTACCAGCACACCGTCCCGGCCTTCGACATCAACTACACGGATCAGAACGGCAACGACGTCGTCTCGAACCTGAAGCTGCGCATTGTCCCGATGACGGCGACGTTCCGTGTGCTGCCGCTCGGTCACGACTCGCCGATCGTGCCCTACGTCGGCGCGGGCGTCGGCATCTACGCGTGGCGGTACAGCGAGTTCGGTCAGTTCGTGGACTACACGCCGCCCGTGCCCGCGAACCCGGCGATCTTCAACGGCACGTTCGTCGGCAGCGGCGTGTCGGTGGGGCCGGTGGTGCTCGGCGGTGTCCGCTTTCCGATCGGACCATTCGCGCCCGGCTTCGAGGTCCGCTGGCAGGGCGGCAAAGGCGATCTGCCAAACGACCAGAGTTTCTCGGGGACGAAGATCGATCTCGGCGGGATGAACTACCTGTTCACGTTCAACGTGCGGTTCTGACGCTCGTAGAGCGCCACACCGGCGCCTTCGCAGATGCGCGAGAATCCGTCCAGGAACTCCGGGTTCTCGCGCGCACGTTTGTACAGCATGTCGCCGCCTTCGGCTTTTTCCTCGATCAGCAGCCACCCGGCGTAGCGCCGAGGCGTCTTCAACGCGGCGAGCCAGATGTCGCCGTTGCCCTCGTGGAGGAAGTCGCGGACGTCGAAGCCGTCCCGCGACGTCTCCTGCATGTAATGGCCGAGCGATCCCATGCTCGCCATGATCGACTCCCCGTGGTACCGGGCTTTGAGGCATGCGGTCACTTCGTGACGTGGTGCGACGTTCACGCGATCCCACTGCGCCTCGACGACCATCGGCGCCTGCACGTCAAAGGGATGGAGCTCGAACGCGGCGACGGCGATCGCCGCGACGGCCACGACTGCATGCAGGGCGGCCCTTTCAGGGCCGCCAGTCCGGCGGGCCTCGAAGGCCCGCCCTGCGCAACCGGCAACGACATCGACGAGCGCTCCCACCGCGACCGCTTCGACGGCGACGAGCGGCACCATGTAGCGGATGCGGAACGGATGGCCGGCGAGGAACGCGGCCCAGGGAACGGCCGCGGTCGCGCCGAGGGAGAGCGCAATCAACGTGCTGGCTCGACGTCGTACGAAGACGCCCGCGAGCAGCAGCGCGGCGCATCCGGCCACGGCGAGCGCGATGACGATCGGCCCGCTCAGCTGGCGCGCGCCCCAGAGGATTTCGCCCATCGCGGCGAGTGGCTGCCCCTGCGCTTTGTTGTCGGGCACGAAGAAGTCGCCCGACACGAACCACTGCCCGATGACGACGCGGCTGAACAGGGCGAAGCCGAGAATGGCGGCCGTCGGATAGGCGGCGATTCGCGCGACCGTGACGAGACTCTCGACGAGCGACCTGCCGCGGCGCCAGCGCGTCCACGCGGTGCCGGCGAGGGCGGCGTATGTCACTGGCCACGCCTCGTAGCGCGTCAGACACGCGAGAGCGAGGACAACGCCGACGGTCGTCGTCCGCGCCGAAAGGCGTTCGTCGGCCCAGGCGACGAGCAGCGCGACGCCGAGTGTCGTCAGGCCGAGCAGCAGCGGCTCGGTCATGGGCGTCGCCTGCAGATAGACAATGTTCGGGTTGAGCGCGAAGACCGCCACGGCGGCCAGCGACGCCGCGGAGGACTCGGTGAGCAGCCGGACGATCCACACGATCGACACCGCCGCGAGCACGAACGACGCGATCGAGAAGGCGACCGCGGACGCGCCCGTGCGATAGAAAAGATCGATCTGCACCGGCAGCACGTTGAGGAGATGCGGCAGCGGCAGCCACACGGCGCCAATCTGCTGCCAGCCCGGCGTGATGCTGTCGATGATGCGGCGCGCGACGATCAGATGGCCGCGCGAGTCGTAGAGGCTGAGCGTCAGGCCGAGTTGATGGACCCGAAGCGCGGCGGCGAGGCCCACGGTCGTGGAGGCCGCGCCTGAAAAGAGTCGAAGCCGCGAGGACGTCATGTCACGACTCGCGGAGAAAGGTGTCGAGCGTCCGCATCACGATCGGCCAGCGATACAGGCGATCGACGTACGCCAGCCCCTGACGTCCAATCTGCGCCGCCATCTCAGGGTTGTCGAGCAGCGTGCGCAGTCCCGCGACGAACTCGCCGGCGTTGTCGTAGAAGAGGCCCCCGTCCGCACGCAGCACCTGGCCTTTGAGGACGCGGCAGCGTCCGTTGACGAGCGCCGGCAGCGCATGGTTCCAGCCCTCGAGAAGCGCAATGCAGAGGCTCTCGTACGGCGACGGCACCATCAAGGCGCGCGCGCCGTCCAGCAGCGCCGCCCGCGTCGCGTCGTCCACGAACCCGAGCGGGACGATCGCCGGGTGCTTCGGCACCGGCATGAAGACGGGGCCGGCGAGCACGAGCTGCACGCGCGCGCCGTGGCGCTCGACGAACTCCTGGAAGTAACGAAGCAGCGTCTCGCAGCCCTTGTTCGGATCGACGCGGCCGAGATAGAGCACGTACGGGCCGGTGACCCCTGCGGGAGCCGCGGCGCCGGCATCTGCGGGATCGGGACGCGGCGGAATCGCATCGAGTCCCGTGCCGATGACGCACGACGGCGGCAGCGCCGCACACGCGCGGCTGCGGACCAGATCGGCTTCTTCCGGCGTCAGAAACACGTACCCGCGCGGCAGTGTGAAGAAGGCCGCGAGCGATCGCAGCCAGATGACCGGATCTTCCTCCGCCGTCGGCACCAGAATGGCGCGGTCGCGCACGATCGGGACACCGAAGTAGGACGGGAAGTAGCGATAGGTCCAGAACAGCACGCGGTCGTACTCGTGTCCGTCCGTCCGCAGGTGATCGAGCAGCGCGGGCACCATGGGGCCGTTTTCGCGAAACCACGCGTCCTCGTCCTCGGGCGTCGCGCGGCCGCTGGCGACGATGTTGTTCAGCTCGGCGAAGGCGTGCGTGTCGCGCGGCCGTTCGACGGGGAAGCGCAGCACGCGGACGGGACCGATCTCGCTGGCGCCGGGCGGATACGTGTTCTTCCACGAGAGGTAGTCGGCGGCGCAGCTGGTGAGCACCGTGACGTGATGATGGTCGGCCAGACGCTCCGCGACCGCTCTGCAGTGCGACTCGGATCCGCCGACGACCTCGCGTCCGTAGCGCTGGACCACGCAGGCCAGCTTCATGCGGCGCCGGATCCTCGCGCGCCCGATCCGGCCTTCGCGGCTTCGATCTCGATGCGCAGGCGCGCCGTCTCGTTGGCCAGCGCCTGCACGGCCGCGAACATGATCTGGTTGATCCGGGCCTGCCGCCGAAAGTTGTCCATGCTGTATTCGTACAGCCACTGCGTGAGCGGCTGCAGCAGGCGCCGCTTGACGAAGACGACGAGCGGGCCGACGAGCGGCCGGTGGCTCGTCAGGCGCGCCGACGGCTCGAGCGTGAGGTCCTTCTGGCCGCCGATGATTTCCGCGAGCAGCAGCACCTTGCGATCGGCGTCGTCCACCGAGCGGCGCAGCACGCGCTCGACCGCGTCGAAGACGTCGGCGTCGGAGAACTCTGGCGTGTTGCCGCGATCGAACGCCCGCTCGCGCAGCTCGGCGTTCGCGCGCGTGCGGATGTCGGCCATCACCCGCGACACGTCCACGTGGTTGTCCATGCTCGCAGCGACAGTATAATTTGAGTTCATCTTCGATGAGCAGATTCGTCCACGGGATCCAGGCGCTGGCCTTGGCGATGGGCGCGCCCGGCATCTTCATGGTGGCGCTGCTCGACTCGTCGGTTCTCTCGCTTCCCGAACTCGCCGATCTTCTCGTCATCTACATGGTGACGACGCATCCGACGCGGTTCCTGCTCTATGTGGTGTGCGCGACGGTCGGCTCGCTGCTCGGCTGTCTCGTGCTGTACTTCATCGGCTTGAAGGGCGGCGAAGCGTTCATGCGCCGGCAGTTCAGCTCGCACCGCGTGGACAAGACGCTGCACGCCTTCCGCCGCCACGGCATCATGGCGGTGCTGATTCCGTCGCTGCTGCCGCCGCCGGCGCCCTTCAAGCCGTTCGTGCTGCTCGCCGGCGTCGCCGAGATCAGCGCCAGCCGCTTCAGCACGGCGATTCTCATCGGGCGCGGCGCGCGCTACGCGGTCGAAGGCCTGCTCGCGCTGTGGTACGGCGAACGGGCGATGACCTTCATCCGGCAGAACGGCTCGACCGTCGCGCTCGTCGCCGTCGGCACGCTGGCGCTGCTCTTCGTGGTCTACCTGCGGATCACGCGCGCCGGGACGCGACCCGGATCGCCGCAACAAGAGTAGAATGTCGCGCGGAGGATGCATGGTGCTTGACAAGGTTCGCATCGTCGTCACGACGGCCCTGACGGCGGCCCTCGTGTGCACGACGGCCGCCGGCGTCGCGGTGGCGCAGACGGCGGCTCCCGGACAGCTCGGCGCGCTGGCGCCGGCGAATCTCAAGAAGCCCCGGCCGAAGGCGCCGTTCGATCTCACCGGCACCTGGTTCGTCGATCTGAGCCGCGGCTTCGACACGTGGCGGTCCGGTCCGCCGTACCCGAAGTTCATCGGCGAGGGCGCGAAGGCGTTCGCCGAGAGCGAGCAGGCGAAGAAGCAGGGCAAGGACTACCGCGACTGGATCGGCCAGGGCTATCCGGCCGGCATGCCGGTCATCATGACCCGCGTCTGGCCGATCGCGATGATTCAGCTCCCGACGGCGATCTACATGATCAGCGGGTTCGAGAACGAAATCCGCATCGTCTATCTTGACGGCCGGAAGTTCACGCCGGAGGACGAAGTCGTCCGGACGTTCGACGGCGAGTCAATCGGCCACTGGGAAGGCGACACGCTCGTCGTCGAAACCCGGAACATGACCGTGGACAAGCACGTGATCGACGACGGGCTGCCGGTGAGCGATCAGTTCCGAATCATCGAGCGGATCAAACTGACGAACAACGGCCAGCAGCTCGTGGATACGTGGACGCTCATCGATCCCAAGCACTGGGAAGGCGAGTGGACGAGCACGCACTACTGGAAGCGGCAGGACGACACGGACATCACCGAAGTGCAGTTCCTGCCGGACACCAACTCGCGCCTGCCCGCGACGTCGTCTAAAGGAAATATTCTGAAGTAGAAATTGCAGGAAGGCAGAATTGCAGAAGCCCTTCTGCAATTCTGCAATTCTATTTGCCAACCACGCCTTTCGATTCGATGTCTTCGGTCCACTTGTCGCCGAGGACCTTGCCGTCGGGTAGCTTGATCGAGACGAACGCGCCGCCATGTTCGCCCGTGCGCAGCGGGTTGATGACGATGCTGACCGTTTCGCCGCCCTTGAGAAGGGTGGACTTCCAGCCCTGCTTGACGAGGTTGTTGGGGCTGTTCATCTCGACGCCCCACACGTCCATGCCGCCCTGCGCGTTCCGCACCTCGAGCTGAATGGACGCGTGCGGGTTGACCCAGGCGAATTCCTTCACCGTGCCGGTGATGGTCTGTTTCTTCGAGCGGTCGAACATCACCGGCGAGTGATGCGCGAGCGCCGTCCCGGCCGCGAGCAGCACCCACGCCGCTGCCACGGTGACGACGAGCTTCTTCATGACCTTCCCCCTTCGCGCGAATTATATCAGTGGTGTCCCCGTCCGACGTACACGGCGGCGCCGGTCAGCGAGTAGAGCATCACGAGAGCGGTGGACGTCAGCGAGAGCAGGATCGCCGACTCGATCGGGAGGCCGATGCGCGTGAAGTAGAGCGAGTAGGTGGCCTCGCGGACGCCGAAGCCGTTGATCGAGACGGGAATCATCTGCACGACGCCGGCGAGCGGCACGACGACGGCAAGATCGAAGGCGCCGATCGGAATGCCGAGCGCGTGGGCCACGGCCCAGCCGACCGTGACGGTCATCAACTGCACGAAGACCGCGGTGGCGAAGCACGACACGACGGCGCCGATGTGGTTGTGGAAGCGCTCCAGCGTCACCGTGATGGTCCCGATACGGCCGGTGATCCATTCCGGGTGGAAGACGGTCAGCGGCCGCAGCAGCCAGCCGACGCCGCCAGGCGACCAGAGCACGAATCCGCCGACGATCATGCCCGACGCGAACCCCGCCCACAGCCACGCCGGCCAGACCGGCAGCGGCGTGCGTCCGGCGGGCGACGCCACGACCGAGACGCCGACGGCCGCGATGAGCACGAGGGCCATCATGCCCATCGTGCGATCCGCCAGGACGACGGTCGCGGCCAGCGTCTTCGACCGCGCGACCTTCGCCGTGTCGGTGATGCGCACGACGTCGCCGCCGATGTTGCTCGGCAGGAAGTTGTTGAAAAACAGCGCGACGGACATGGAGCCGAACAGCGCGACGAAGGACATGTCCACGTCCTGCGCCTCGAGCAGCAGCCACCAGCGCCAGACGCTCGCCACCACCGTGAGGCCGTAGGCGCCGAGCGCGATCGCCATCCACGAGATGGACGCCTGGCGCGCGCTGGCCCAGAGCTTCGCCATGTCCACGCGCGAGAAGAGCAGTCCGAGCAGCGCGCCGCTGACGGCCAGCTTCACGGCCATCGTTACGAGACGGCGTGTCAGAGATGGCGGGTGGTCCGACGACATTCGGCTGACGGGAGAGCGCCGTAACTGTACTACGGATTCATGCGAAAATCATCGCCACGTGCCGGGGAGACACTCTGCCGCGGGCGGCGGGCTCGAGGCCGCGCGCGCTTTCGAAGAGCGCCGCTTCAGCGGTCCCATCGGCGGGATGGTCGCGGCCGAGCAGAAGCGCGTGCTCGCGAACATGATCGGCCGCATTCACGAGCGCACGATCCTCGACGTCGGCACTGGATTCGGCCGCACCGCCATCAACCTCGCGCTCGGCGCGGCCAACGTCACGGCCATCGACAACTCCGACCTCCTGCTCGGCGAGGCGCGCCGGCGCGCGGCGGAACAGGTAGTCAAGGTGAACTTCCTGCGCGGCGACGCGCACGCGCTCGACTTCAAGGCGCGCTCCTTCGACGTCGTCGTCTGTCTGGGCGTGCTGCTGGCCGCGCGCGACTGGCGGCAGTGCCTGGCCGAGTGCTGCCGCGTGGCGGATCGGCTGGTGATCTTCGACTTTCCGTCAGCGACGAGCGTCGCGTGCATTCACGCGGCCCTCCGGCGCGCGACGGGCCGCCGCGGCTACCGCGTGCTGACGAGGAGATCGGTGGAGCAGGCGCTCGGGCGATCGCATTTTCGCGTCCGGTCGGTGCACCGCCAGTACGTCATGCCGATGTGGTTTCACCGGGCCATCGGGTCGCGCAAGTTCACGGCGCGACTCGAGGACGGCTTCGATCGGATGGGATTGCTCGGGACCTTCGGGTCGCCGGTGACCATCTGCGCCGAACGCGCCTCCTAGCCGTGGCCACGGCCGTGGCGACCATGTAAGATGCATCCGATGGCCTACCGCACCGAACTCGAGTCGAAGATCGCGAAGAAGACGACGAAGGCGATTGCCGACTTCTCGATGATCGAACCCGGCGATCGGATTATGGTCGGGCTCTCCGGCGGGAAAGACAGCTGGGCGCTGCTACAGATACTGGATGTCCTGCGGCAACGAGCGCCGATTCCGTTCTCGGTCGTCGCGGTCAACGTGGACTCGGGTTATAAGGAGTTCAAGCACGATCTGATCGCGAAGACGTGCGAGGCGCGCGGCTGGGAATACCGCATCGAGCACACGGGCATCGGCATCCTGATCGAGGACATCCTCGACGCCGATCAGACGCCGTGCTCGTTGTGCGCGCGGCTGCGGCGGGGCGTGCTGTACCGCGTCGCAAAACAGGTGGGCGCGACCAAAATCGCGCTCGGCCATCACGCCGACGACTTCATCGAAACCCTGCTGCTGAATCTCTTCTTCGCCGGCTCGCTCAAGGCGATGCCCGCCAAGCTGGTGTCAGACGACGGGGAACATGTCGTGATCAGACCGCTCGTTTACGTGGGCGAAGACGAGGCGCGGTTGTACACGAAGGAATGCGAGTTGCCGATCATCGGCTGCTGCTGTCCCGCGTGCGGCGACCTTGGCCTGCAGCGCCAGCGCGCGAAGAAGCTGATCATGGAGCTCGAGATCGAGCATCCGGGCGTGAAGCAGTCGATGCTGAAAGCCCTCGGCAACGTCGCGCCGCGCCACCTGCTCGACACGCGCCTCAACCCGCCCGCCGAACTTCGCGCGAGCGTTCTCGCGTAGGGCGGCCCTTTCAGGGCCGCCACTCGCATCGCATGTAGTGCAGGCCTTCAGGCCTGCAGGGCCGGACGTGCTGCAAGGGGCTATACTGCGCGCGACACACTCCGGAAAACGATTCGGGAGGACACCATGATCTCGACTCTCGTCAGCGTCCGTCAGTGGATCATCTCGGGTGCCGTCGTGTTGCTCGCTGGCGGAAGCCACGTGCTTGCGCAGTCCAAAGCCGCCGACCCTGGTTTCCTGGAGCATGACGCGGTCACGCCCGCGCTGCTGTTTCGGGAGGTCTGGCAGCAGCCGCCGCACACCGGCGCGCTCAATGACGAGAACCGCCGCATCACGCCGCAGGCGCTGACCAACGCCGCCCTCGAACTGCACCTCTACGGCGCGGACGCGCGCGATATCCAGGTGACGTCGCACAACGGCGTCCCGGATCTGTGGACCGGCTTCACGACATCACCCGTGGCGCTGACGCTGCGCGATACGAAGGCCTACCTCGATCTGACCGGACAGACGAGGATGCGCTGGCGGACGCGCACCGAGAACCTGCACGTGCTGCATCCGGTCGTGAAACTCGCCGATGGCACGCTGCTCGTCGGCAGCCAGACGATCTCGAGCCCGCAGCGGCCGATGGAAGGAGCCAACGCCTTCTCGGGGATGTTCGTCGTGTCGGAGGTCACCTTTCAGGACGAACGCTGGTTCCAGCTCGATCCGGTGAAGGTGATCGTCCTGAAAGAAGTCGCCCACCCGGATCTGAGCCGCGTGGACGAGATTGGGTTCGTCGATCTCATGCCCGGCGGCGGACACGGGTTCGCGGGATGCTCGAACGTCTCGTGGATCGAGGTGTATGCGACGGCACGCCCGCGCTGACGTGCGGCCGGCCTGAAGGCCGGCACCCACAGGCGTCAGGGCAGCGAGAACGCGTTGAAAATGTAGGTCACGCCGGTCGTGAAGCCGACGGTCGGATCGACCGGGTTGAGGCCAAAGAAGATCCCGGCGTCGAATCGCACGGGGCCCTGCGTGAACCGGCCGCCGAATTTCAAGAGTCCCCGGCTTTCGGTGCCGATCGGTGTGACATCGACGGTAGACGCGCGGCCGTTGATCTCGCCGACGATTTCCGTCTTGTTCGTCACCGCGCGCGCCAGCGAGAAGCCGTAGGTCAGCTCGTCGTTCTGCCGCGTGCCGTCGAGCGGCTGGCTCATGCTGACCCAGCCGAGATTGCCCACAACGCGGATCGACTGCACCGTCTTGCCGACCAGGAGAGAGGCGCCAAAGTCGGTCGTGTCCTGGCCGATGCCGCTCTTGCGCGACGCGTTCGGCAGCCTCGTTGCGAACCGGAACCCGAGGCTCGGACGGCTGCTGCCCTCCGGCACCAGCCGGATCTTCGCCCCAATCGTGATGTCCTCGACCGACGTCGTCGAGTCGCCGGTCGAGGTCACGACGCTTGCCAGCGGACCTGGCTGCCGGCTCGTGATCGACAGGTAGTTGTACGGCCCGCCGGTGATCTGAAGATCGGCAATCGAGCTCAGGCCAACGTCCACGCCGAGCACGGGCACCTGCCACAGATTTCCCTTGAACCCGGAAAGCGGATAGGTGACGTCGTGCGAGGCGCTGATGCCGCCTTCAACCAGCACGCGGCCGGCGCCGATCGTTTCAGGATCCTGTGTGTCGAGCGGACGCTGCTGCGCGGCAACGGGCGCGGCGCAGGCGAGCAGAGCGAAGAGGACGCCAAGTGTTTTCACGGTGTGTCCGCCATCTTAACCGAACGCTCCGCAAAGAATTAAGATGACCGCCGTGCGGCGGTGGCGGGATCTTCGCGCGGCGCTGACGACGATCCCCGATTGGCGGACGTGGCGCACGTGCGCGCTCGTGTACGGCGTCTTTCTGGTCGTCGCCACGCCGATCGGCTTGTTCGCGGGCTTGCTGAAGCCGGGCACGCCGCATCTGCCCGCGAGCGAGATGGCGACGATGGGCGCGATGCTGTTGCTCCAGCCCGCGCTCGTCGAGGAGATCGTGTTTCGCGGCGTCCTGTTGCCGCGTGAGGCCGGGACCGTGCGGCGCGGCCGCCTCACCGCGATCGCCGCGGCGGCACTTGCGCTCTACGTCGTCTCGCACCCGGTCAACGCCTGGCTCTTCAGGCCGCAGGTCTTCGGTCTGTTCGCGAGTCCGGTGTACCTCGTGCTGACGACGCTGCTCGGAGCGGCGTGCACGGCCGCTTATTTCATCTCCCGATCTCTTTGGCCGTCGGTCGCGATGCACTGGCTGACGGTCGTCGTCTGGATCTGGTTTCTCGGCGGCCGGGCGTTGCTCTGCTAGAATTCCGCGCACACGTGACACAGACAAATCGACGACCCGGGGCGCTTCGCCTCGCGCTCCTGATCGTTCTGGCCGCAGCCTGTGCGGCTCGCGCCCAGGAGCCTGCCGCGCCCGATCACGCGGACAGCGCCGCGATCGGCACCAGCTTCACGTCGGAGATGCTGCGCGACCTGCCGGCGAGCGACAACATCTACGCGTTGCTCGAAACCACCGAAGGCGAGGTGACGAGCGATCGCTTTTACGGCGGTGGCCTCAACACCGGACGGCCGGCGCGCGACGGCGCCTTCCTGAACTCGTGGCGGCAGACGCAGTTCTTCGTCGGCGACGCGAACGTCACCGTCCCCGGCGGCGGCGCGCCGTTTCTCTTCCCGACGACGGCGTTCTGGCAGCGGGTCGATGTCGCGAGCGGCCTGATGCCGTTCGGCCTCAACGCGCCGGCGCTTGCCGTCTCGTTCGAGCCGGCCGCCCCTGCCTCCACCTGGACACGGATCATCGACGGCTCTGGCGCCGGGCCCAGCCTTGTGGCCAACTCGTCCACGGACGTCGCGCCACCCATCGAGACGCTGCACCAGTGGAGCCACGGCGGACTGTTCGTCAGCGGCCCGCTCTCACCGCGCGTCGGCATCGTCGCCGACGTGGAGTGGGCGGGGGCGTCGCAGTACGAGCGGACCGGCGCGGCCCAGGCGAACGGACAGGCCGCGTCGGCGTTCGTGAATGTCGTCTTCTCGCCGAGTGCGACCGACCAGCTGCGGACGGTCGGCTGGGTGCAGCGGACGCAGGCGCCGTTCGCGGCGGCTCTCGCGTTTCAGACGCCCCAGGCCGCCGACGAAACCACCTTCACGCACGTGCAGTCCACGTGGGAACGCCGCACGCCTGGTGGGGCGGCGTGGCGCGTGTTCGGCGCGTATTCGCAGGCGGATGCCTCGCGAGCCGACGCGTCGGGCGCCGCGCCCGTCGTCGATCGGCTGCTCGACGGGCCGGTGCCGCTGCTCGTCGATTCGGGTGACCACACCGACCGTCAATGGTCCGCGGGAATGCGAGCGAGCACGGCCGCGCGCGATCGCGGACACAGGCTGTTTGTCGGCGCGGATGTCGGACGCGCGTCGATGCAGATGGCGCCCGGATTTGCGGGGGCGATCGGGGAGCTCGTTGACGGCAATCGTGCGCGCCTCTGGCAGTACTCGAATGCCGGCATCGACAGTCGCCGGCACGCGACGACCGTCGCGGCGTTCGTCAGCGATCGCATCGGCATCGGACCCGGCCGGTCGTTCGAAGCGGGCCTGGCGTACGACGGAGTGGATGGCGCCGCCGACCTCGCCGCCAACGGCGTCTCGTGGCACAACGTCCTGCCGCGTGTGCTGCTGCGCTGGAAGCAGAGCGCGCACTCCCATTTCACGTGGATTGCCGGCTATCGCCGCTCGGTCGATCGTCTGACGCTCGACACGCTCGCCGTCGGCGATCCCGCGGCGCCGACGGCCGCCGTTTCGAGCTGGACCGCTCAGGGCGTCGGCCCGCTGGTCGCGCGCGTGGGACCGGGCGTCGGCGGCGATCCGAGCTTCAGCGCGATCGATCCGTCGCTCGCGCGGCCGGTGACGGACGAAGTGGTCGCCGGCATCGACGCGCAGCTCACGCCGCACATCCGCGGCCGCATTACCGGGATCGCGAAGCAGGTGCGCCACCTGTACGATCTCGTCGATACCGGCGCACCGCTGTCGAGCTACAGCCTGTCGTCCGTCATCGACGGGCGCCCGGAGGCGGACGGTGGAGACGTCGCGCTGCCGGTATACAGTCGGCTACCGTCGAGCTTCGGTCTCGATCGGTATCTCCTGACCAACAACACGAGCCAGGACACCGCGACGTTCGAAGGCCTCGTGCTGGACAGCGAAGCGACGCTCCGCAAGCTGACGCTCATGTTCAACGCGACGGCCAGCCAGACGGCGGGCCCGGCGGTGAACCGTGGGTTCGGCTCGGACGAGAACGACATCGGCGGCTACGGCGAGCTGTTCGTCGATCCGAACGCGACGCCGAGTGCGCGCGGCCGGTTGTTCTTCGATCGCGCGTTCACGCTCAAGCTGACCGGCATCTACAGGTTTCCGCACGAGATTACGTTCGGCGCGATCGCGCGCTACCAGGACGGACAGCCGTTCTCGCGCGTGACGATCGTGCAGGACCTCCCGCAAGGGACGGAATTCGTGCGCGCCTATCCGGCCGGCGATGCGCGCTTCATGTATACCGGCACGCTGGACGTCCGCGTGCAGAAGCGCTTCGCGCTCGGCGGCGCCCGCAGCTTCGACATCTTCGTGGACGCCTACAACCTGCCGAACATGGCCAACGAAGTAGAGGAGCGCGTCGTGACAGGCCCCGGGTTCCGCGACATCACGGCCGTCCAGCCGCCGGCGATGGTCCACGTCGGCGCGCGAGTGAATTTCTGAATGTTGACGTTCGCCAAGGCGCACGCGTACGGCAACGACTTTCTCTACGTTGACAAGGCCGACGTCGCCGGCGTCGCGCTGCCGTCGCTCGCGCGTGAGATCTGCGAGCGCCACACCGGCATCGGCGCGGACGGCCTGATCGTCTACGGCCGGACGGCGGCCGGCGCGGCGATGGAGCTCTACAACGCGGACGGCGGCCGCGCGGAGGTGTCGGGCAACGGCGTACGCGGGCTGGCGGCGCTCCTCCTGCTCGACGACGACCGGAACGACGCGGCGGTGACGATTCTCACGGACGCTGGGCCCAAGCGCGTCACCCGCGCCGGGTTCACGAACAGCCGTCCCATGTTTCGCACCGCGATGGGCCTGCCCGTCGGCGTACAGCAAGTCGCCCTCGACGCGGCGGGCGAGCGGGTCGAGGCGGTGGTCTTGAACTTCGGCAACCCGCAGTGCATCGTCCTCGGGCCACAGCCCGGCGACGACCGGTTCCACGCGCTCGGTGTCGCGCTCGAGAAGCACGCGTATTTCCCGGATGCCACCAACGTCGAGTTCGCGACGGTCGAGCGGCCGGACACGATTCGCATCCGGATCTGGGAACGCGGCGTCGGGCCGACGACGTCGTCCGGCACCGGCACGTGCGCCTCGCTCGTGGCGGCCGCCACTTTCGGCGGCGCCTCGCGCGAGGCCGACGTCATCGCGCCCGGCGGGTCGCAGCGCGTCGAGTGGCGCGACGACAGCGTGTATCTCACCGGCTGGGCGGAAGTGCTCGGCGAAGGCGAGTGGTTCCGCGCGTTACCGCGTTGAAACCGCCGTTGCAGATGTAGCAGTTTCAGATGTAGTGCGGACCTTCAGGTCCGCGCGTGCTACCGGCGCCGCCGCACCACCGGCGGGGCCGGCGTGTCGAGGGCGCGCACGGCGTCGTTCAGGCGCGACACGGACGGT
>CAZOIK010000408.1:0-19436 GCA_964579765.1 uncultured Bifidobacteriaceae bacterium | reverse complement strand
CGTAGATCGGCACGATCTTCACGCCGGCCGGCAGCCCCGTCGCGTTCAGCTCGTTGACCGCGTCGTGAATACCGGCCAGTACCTCGCTCGGGTTCTCGCCGCGCCGCATCAGCACGATGCCTTCCACGCGATCGGTCGTGTCGCCGAGCGCGAAGATGCCCGTCCGCGGCGCCGATCCAATCTGGACCTGTCCGATGTCGCGCACGTACACCGGCACGTCGCCGTTGCTCGCGACGACGATGCTGCGGATGTCGTCAACCGACTGAATGAGGCCGACGCCTCGCACGGCCATGCTCTGCTGGCCGTTGTCGAGCAGCGCGCCGCCGGCGTTCTGGTTGTTGGCGTCCACCGCCTGCGCGATGTCGCGGATCGAGAGGCCGAATTTCGTCAGTGCGGCCGGATCGACGTCGATCTGGTATTGCTTGATAACGCCGCCGAACGGCGTGACGTCGGTGACGCCGGGCACCTGCAGGAGGCGCGGCTCGACGACCCAGTCCTCGATTTCGCGCAGCTCGCGCGAGTCGCGGCCGGCGCCGTCGAGCGTATAGCGATAGAGCTCGCCGATCGGCGTGGACAGCGGGCCGAGCGTCGGCGTGACGCCGTCCGGCAGCTGCGCGTCGCGCAGCTTTTCGAGCACCACCTGCCGCGCGAAGTAGTCGTTGGTGCCGTACTCGAACGTGAGTTCCACGACCGAGAGGCCGAAAATCGTCCGCGAGCGCCGCGCGATGACGTTCGGCACGCTGTTCAGCGCGCGTTCGATCGGCACAGAGACCTGCTGCTCGATCTCTTCGGCCGCGTGTCCGGGATAGAGCGAGATGACGACGACCTGCGTATCCGAGATGTCCGGATACGCCTCGATGCTCAGCTGCGTGAACGACCAGACGCCGGCCGCAATCAACGCGACGCCGAGCAGTACCGACAGAAAGCGCTGACGTAGGGCGATGCGGAGAAGCTGCACGATCACGGCTTACGACTTCCTCAGCAGACCCTGCAGCAGCATCGCGCCGTCCACGACGACCGTCTCGCCCGGCGACAGGCCGCGCTCGACGCGGATCAGGTCGTCTGCCCGCTTGCCGGCCGTGATCGTGCGCGGCTCGAACCGTCCCGGCGTCGTCTCGACGTACACGATCGTGCGGTCGCCGGTCTGGACGACGGCGCCCGCCGGCACGACCGGCGTCGGCTTTGTCGCTTCGATGTGGTGGATGCTGCCGTACATCTCAGGCCGCAGGCGCCCGTCGCGGTTGTCGAGCTCAGCCTGGACTTTCACCGTCCGCGTCTGCGGGTCAACGGTGTCGGCGATGCGCGAGACGCGGCCCTCGAACATCTCGCCTGGATAAGCGACGAGGGCGATCTGCACGCGTTCGCCGACCTGCACGAACCGGATGTAGGTCTCGGGCACCTGGGAGGTCACCCAGACCGTGCTGAGATCCGCGAGCGTCATCAACGGCGCCGTCGTGTCGTTGCGGAACTCGCCGGGGACGACGCTGAGCTCGAGCACTTTGCCCGAGAGCGGCGCGCGGACGACGACCTGCTGATCGAATCCCTTCTCGGACAGGCCGAGCACGGACAGCCGCCGCAGCGCCTGCTCGCGCGCGGCGCGTGCCTGCTCGAGCGCCGCCATCGCCTGCGCGAGCGCGCTCTGCGCGGCCTGCACGTCCTTCTTCGCGACCGCGTCATGCGCGAACAGATCCGAGGCGCGATCCGTATCGGCCTGCGCTTTCGCGAGCGCGACGCCGGCCTGGCCCTCGACCGCACGCGCTGACACGTACGCTGACATCGCCGCATCCGCATCCGGACTCTGCAGCGTGAGCAGTGGCTGGTCTTTGTGGACGGCGTCGCCCGTCTTGACCAGCACCGACACGATGCGCCCGGCCACGGGCAGCACGACTTTCGCGACGCGGTTGGGGTTGGCTTCGAGCTTGCCCGGCGTGACGATCTCGTCGGTCGGCAGATCTCGAAGCGCCACGCGCGCCCGCCTGATCTGCGTGAGCATCGGCGAGCCCGCGGGCAGCACGACCGCATCGCCCGTCGAGGCCGGTCCCACGGCCGGCATCGTCGTCGCGGCGTGTCCGCTGCAGGCCGCGCACGCGAGCGCGGCCCCGATGAAAGCGATCGAACGAGAGCGCGTCATGGCGTCACCTTGCCGGCAATGGCGTCGAGCGCGTAGAGACTTCGCGCGTAGTCGGCTCGGGCTTCGTTGTAGCTGCGCGTGGTGTCGTTGAAGGCGCGGACGGCGTCGAGGAATTCGACGAGGCTCGCCTAGCCGCGGCGATACGAGTACTCCATCGTGTTCCGGACATCGCGCGCCTGCGTGAGCATGTCGGTTTCGAGGCGCTCGACAACCCGGCGCGCCGACGCGTATTCGGCGTACGCCTCGTCGAGCTCCGCGTTGACGTCGGCCTCGAGCGCCCGCGTTTTCGCGGCGGTCTGCTGTTCTTCGGCGCGTGCGCGCGCGACCTCGCCCTGATTGCGGTTGAACATCGGCAGCGGTGCGCTGACGTAGACGCCGTAGTCGTTGCCGACCAGGCCGCCGCCCTGCTGGCGGTGATACTCGCCGCTGACCGTGTAGTCGATTTTCGCGTTGGCCATCTGCAGCCTCAGGTCGGCGGCCGACCGCGCCTGCTCGGTGCGTGCGGCGCGGAGGTCGGGCCGCATCTCGAGCGCCCGGGTCTCGAGGGCGCTGCGGTCGAGCGGCGCCGTGTCACGCCGCATCTCGCCGATGACGTCAACCGCGTCTGTCGCCGTGCGCCCGATGAGCACGTTCAGCCGGCTCTTTGCGACCGCCAGCCTGGTGGTCTGCTGTTCGACGTCGTTCTGGAACTGCAGCGCCGCCAGCCGCGATCGCGCCAGCTCGACCTGCGCCAGATCGCCGGTCCGCACGCGCTCGGCGTCGATGGCGACGACGTTGTTGAGGGCGGCGAGGTTCTCCTGTGCGAGCGCGAGATTCAGCTTCGCGAGCTGCACGTCGGAGAACGCCGTCTCGACGTCCAGCACGAGCTTGCGTGTCGCGTCGAGCAGCTCCAGCTCCGCGACTGTCCGAGCGAGCGTCGCCTGCTCGACCCGGCGCTCGCGCTTGCCGCCGCGCTCGATCACGTAGTCGGTGCGCACGACGCCCTCGCGTACCGCGACACCCGAATCGACGAGCGCGGGGTTGGGCAGCATGGCGTTGACGGTGACGACGGGATTCGGCCGCAGGGCGGCGGTCACGACCGCCGCCTGCGCGAGCGTCACGTTGTACCGATCGGCGAGCAGTGACAGGTTGTGGTCCATGGCTTCGGTCACGGCCTGCTCGATCGTGATCGGGCCTTGGGGCGTCTGCGCGCGCGTATGCCTGGCGCTCGCCGCCACCGCAAAGATGGCGAGCGCGATGCTCGTCCTGGTGTGCCTCATGAAACTCCTCTGCTCGCACACGGGCGCACGGAGTCCGCGCGGGCCCGGTCAGTTCTCCCAGCCTGGTGTAGTGCGAACCTTTCAGCGCCGCCTTGCGGACAGGCCTGAAGGCCTGCACTACAGAAATGCGAAATGCGTTATGACAGGACGGGTGGTGCGCGAGAGCGGAGTGTGGCGAGCGTCGCGGACGCGGCGTCGTGCGAGGCCGCGATCGGGCGACGGCCGGCCGGCAGGACGAGCGGTGTCTTCGCGAAGACGGTCTGGACGGCCGGGCTGTCGGGCTGAATGGGCGCGCCGCCGGCGCTCTCGTGCTGGTCAACGGAAGGAGACGGCGGGACGCTGCCGAGCGTCTTCGGCGGCCGCGGTCGTTTGCGCGTCAGCCGGCCGGCGCCGTCGTTCACCCAGACAACGATGCCGAAGGATCCCTCCGAAGGTCCGGCGGCGACGATGTCGAGGTCGCCGTCGGCGTCCACGTCGGCCGCCACGAGCGACGACACCTTGAGGTCAACGTCCGACGAGGGGAGGACGAAGCCCCGCGGGAGCTGCTTCGCTGCCGAATGGACCTTGAGCGACGCGTTCAGCGTCCACGCGTGCGCGCGGGCGGCCACCGGCACGCGGCCGGCGAGCATCGCGAGCATGGCGGCGAGTGCGAGCACTCCGCTGGTGAACCGCTTGCGCATCAGGCTTCCCATGTTACGCAGCCCGCCTGAATTCAGCAATGCACGCTCGTCATCGCCGTCTGCTGGCAGGCTTCTTCACCCTGCGTTGCCTCCCGTTCAGGCTGCCTTCTCCGCCGAACAGCAGCGACAGGCCGCCGAATGCGCCGAAGTCGTCCGACGGTCCGCTGACGCCGAATGCCACGCCGCCGTCGATGGCGACGCGGGATCCGAGCTCGTAGATGACGCCGGTGTCGAGGGTGGTTTCTGGCGTGCCGGCGATCTCGGCACGTGAGAACCAGAAGAGCTCCACGTAAGGATTCCAGCGGTCGGTCACCGCGTCGCTCAACGAGGCCGAGACGAGATGCTGGGCGAAATGCGGCCGGTTCTGTCCCGCGCCGATCGCGCCGATCGCGTAGTTGACGTCGATGTGGCCGCGGTGAAGGAAGTCGGCGCCGGTGAGCACGGCGAGCGTGTAGTCGGTGTCGCCGGACCCCAGACCGCGGTTCGCATCCGCGGTCGGTAGGTTCACCGCCGGCAGGATCGACAGGACCGGGATGCCGCCGGGTTCGGACCAGAGGCGGAGCTTCGCGCCGAACTGCACGTCGCCGAATCCCGTCGCGCGTGTATCGGCGGCGCTCTGGCTCGTCATCCCGTCGGCATCGATGCGCGCCTCGATCCAGTCGTTGAGGCCGATGCGGACCGTGAACGGCGAGCCGGCGCTGCTGAAGTCGGGGTGTGTGCGCGAGTAGAGCGCGCCGAATTCGACCTGGATCAAACCGGCGGGCACGAGGTGCGTGCCGTTGGTGACGTCAGGCCGATCGGGATCGACGGTGACGTCCTGTGCCCGTGCGGCCGCCGCGCAGGCGATCATCGCCGCCGCGAGCACGACGGCGCGGAACGCCATCACTCGACTTCGACAAGCAGCTTCGAAGCCGCCCTGGCGCCGATCGTCAGCGGATCGCGCCCTGCGCCGCACAGGCGGACGGCGTCGGCTGCGGCGTCGCGCGACTCGACTTCGATCCGCTGGCCCGGCTTCAGCTGGTTGCGTTCGACGAAACGCAGGAACGCGGGATCCTGGTCGGTGATGCGCGTCACCTTCAGCGGCGTCCCGACGGGGCACGTGAGCAGGTTCTCGATCGGTGCGGCCGCAATCGCGCCGTCGGCGCTCGGAATCGGATCGCCGTGCGGATCGTGCGTCGGCCGTCCCAGCATCTCGTCGATGCGGTCGATCAGACGATCCGAGACGACGTGCTCGAGCTGTTCGGCGTCGTCGTGGACCTCGTCCCAGCGCATGCCCATCACGTTCACAAGGAACAGCTCGACGAGACGGTGACGACGGAGGACGCGCGCCGCGAGCTTGTCGCCGGCCTTCGTCAGGCGCACGCCGGTGTACGGCTCGTACTCGACGAGGCCCGACTCCGCCAGCGTCTTGATCATCGTCGTCGCCGTGCCCGGCGTGACCGAGAGCGCGCTCGCGACGTGGCCCATCGGCAGGAGCCGCTGGCCCTTCGGCAGCGACGACTGGCCCTGGTGAATCGCCTTGAGATAGTTCTCGACGGTGCTCGACGGGAGCATGCGGGATATTATCCGACGAAAGGTGATGGCCCTTGCAGACGCGATCGCGACGCCCGACGGGAAGCGCCGGTACGTGCGCCGGCTGTTCGCGACGATCGCGGACCGCTACGATCTCATTACGGTGCTGCTGTCGTACGGACAGGATCGCCGGTGGAAGCGCCGGCTCGTCGCGATGGCGGCGCCACACGCCGGTGCGAACGCGCTCGATCTCGCGACGGGCACGGGTGACATCGCGTTTCAGCTCGCCGCCACCGGCGCGCGCGTCGTCGGCCTCGACGTGACATTGCGGATGATTGAGCTGGCGAACGCGAAGGTCGGCGGCGGTTCGGCGCGGCCGGGGTTTCTCGTCGGTGACATGCTGGCGCTGCCGTTCGCCGGCGAGTCGTTCGACGTCGCCACGGCCGGGTACGGGCTGCGCAACGTCCCGGATCTGCCCGCGGCGATCGACGAGATCCACCGGGTCCTGAAGCGCGGGGGCGTCGCGTTGTCGCTTGACTTCAACCGGCCCTCAAATGCGATCGTCAGGGCCGTCTATCTCGCCTATCTGAACGTGACCGGCGCGCTGCTCGGATGGATCCTACACGGCGACCCGGATACCTATCGGTACATCCCCGCGTCGATCAGAAACTATCCCGGTGCGCGCGGCGTCGCGCGACTGTTCGAAGCGCGCGGATTCGATCGCGTCGAGTGCACGCCGGTGCTCGGCGGACTGATGACGATCCATGTGGCGCGCAAGCGCGGGGGAGCGTCCTGACGATGGCCGCGGAAGTTGACCTCTCGAAGTGGTCCGGTGAAGGTACGTTCACGCAGACGCTCGTCGATCGGCTCAAGGCAATCGACGGGCTCGTGCTCGTTCGCGTCGAGGACGCGCCGGCGAGCCGATCCGAAGCCGACTACAACTTCATGAGCAACGAAGTGTTCGTCGTCTTCGAGACCGCGACGCGCGACGAGCCGGCCGGAGGGCTGCGGATGTTCCGGCGCACGCGAACGGTCTCTTACAAGAAGATGTCGGTGCCCGACCTCGAGCAGGTGCTCACGTCGATGCCGGAGATCGGCGCGCCCGACTACTCCGACGAGGGCATGCTGCAGTACCTTCGCACGGAGCGCATCATTCCGCCTTATCAGACGAAGGGGTACAAGCTGGTGGAGCTCGTGCGGGTGTACGAGGCCGGCGTGCCGCGGCGCGAATGACCCGACGCTAATGATGCGCGCGCCACGTGCCGATATGTGCAGGTGGCGATGAGTCTCGTCCCTTCGCTCCTCCAGGCGATCGTCAGCGTTGACGGCGAAGCCCTCGTCATGCACGCGGGCGACAAGCCGTACGTCGTCGCGCCGTCAGGGCAGGTGGAGCTGGCGAGCAAGGGGCTGACGCTCGAAGCCGTCAACGGCATCGTCTCGCAGCTGCTCACGCCGGAGGCCTTTGCGGCGCTCGACGAGTTCGGGGCGATTCAGCACGAGCTCGCCGCGCAGCCGGGCTTTGCGGGCGAGAGCTTCACGGTGGTCGCGGCTCGCGGCGGCGACGACGTCTGGGTCGAAATCCGCCGCCGTAAGATCCCGGACGACGATCGCATTCCCGAGGACATTTTCGGGCCGCCAGCCGCCGCAGCATCGACTGCCGACATCGACGACTCGATTCCCTCGCTGGACGCGAAGGCGCCCGTCGCGGCTGCGCCCGTTGCCGCGCCGGTTGCACCGGTGGCGATCGCGTCGGCCGCCGTCGTCCCTGAGACCTCGGCCGCCGACGATGACCTGTCGCTCTCGGCTGCGGACGCGGGCGAGCTCTTCGGCTCGGCAGCGACGCCTGCGCGACCGGAAGCGACAGTCCCTGCGTCGCCACCAGCGCCGGCACCTGTGGCGCCGCCGCCCGCCGCGCCGGTCGTCGCCGCTGCGCCGGCGCCGAAGCCCGTTGCGCCGACACCGGTGGCCGCGCCGGCGCCGACGGCCGTACCGCCCCCGTCCGCGGCGCCACGTGTGGCTCCGATTGCGCCGGTTCCGGCCGCGCCGGCGGCAGTTGCACCGCCTGCCATTGTGCCGACGCCGGTCGTGCCGACACCGGTCGCGCCCGCCGCGCCGATTGCGGCCGCGTTCCCGTCCGTTCCGCCGATCGCGCCAGTCGCCGGAGCGCCGGTGGCTCCGCCGCCGATCGCGCCGCCCATCGCCGCGGCACCGGTGACTCCACCGCCAATCGTTTCGCCGCCGATCGCTGTGCTGCCGATTGCGCCTCCGCCGATTGCACCGACGCCGGCGATGTCGTTGCAGCCGGATCCCGCGTTCCACGCGCCGGTGCCGCCGCTCGCGCCCGTACTGCCGCTGGCGCGCAGCCCGATCCGAACGGATACGCCGGCGCCGATTGTGTCGCCGGGCGTGTCGGGCCTGGATCGGCTGCTGCGACTGGCCGCCGCCCGTGGCGCGTCCACGCTGTACTTGTCGTCGCACGCGGGTCCGTCAGTTCGAGTGGACGGCGAAATTCAGATGCTCGAGGGCGAGCCCTCGCACGGGCCGAACGACGTCGAGTCGCTGCTCGTGACGATGATGCCGGAGCGCAACCACGAGGCGCTGCGGAGCGGGCAGGCGACCGAGTGGATCGCGGATCTCGAGGGCGTCGGCCGTGTGCGGTGCCTGAGCTTCCGCGATCATCGCGGACCCGGCGGCGTGTTCCGCATGATGCCGGTGCGCGCGGTCTCGACCGAGCAGCTCGGGCTCACGCGCGAGGTGCAGTCGCTCGCCATCGAACCGGAAGGCATCGTGCTCATCGCGGGGCCGAGGCTGAGCGGCAAGCGCACGATGATCTCGGCGTTCGTCGATCTCATCAACCGAACGCGCCGCGATCACGTCATCACGATCGAGAACGAGATCAACGTCGTGCACGAGCGGGGCACCTCGTTCATCAGCCAGCGCGAGGTGCGGGGGACGCACGAGGAGATTGAAGCCGTCGCGCGCGCCGCGCTCCGCGAGGATCCTGACGTCATCGTCATCGAGTCGATGCGCACGGCGCCGCTCATCAACGTCGCGCTCGAGGCGGCGGCGTCGGGTCAGCTGGTGATCGGCGGCTTCCCCGCGCACGACACGGCAACGGCGATCGATCGCATCATCAACCTGTACCCGCCGGAGTACCGCCGGCAGGTGCAGCTCGCGATGGCCGAGAACCTGCGCGGCGTCGTCGCGCAGGTGCTGGTCAGGAAGAATGGCGGCGGTCGGCTCGCCGCGAGGGAGATCCTGCTGAACAATCCGGCCGTGGCGGGCATCATCGCCGAAGGCCGGACGTCGCAGCTGCCGATTGCCATCGAGGGCGCCCGGCGCCAGGGCATGCAGCCGCTCAACGACGCGCTGGCGGGACTCGTGCAGAGCGGATCGGTCGATGTCCGCGAAGCGTATCGCCGCGCGGCCGATCGCGCCGGCTTCCTCGCGCTGCTGAAGCGCCTCGGCATGGATACCGCGCTGATCGAGCGCGTGGGATAGCGGCTTCGGCCTGCACTACTGAACTACTGAACGCGGGCGCTACGTCAGGAAGTTCTCGAGCTCACTCAGCAGATAGCCGAGCAGATCCTCGTCGGTCAGGGCGCCGATATCCGACGTCGCGTTGAGCACGAGTTCGGTCTGCACGACATCGCCGCCGCGCGAGTGGCTCGCCCGGCCGATCAGCTTCGGCGCAGCACCTGCCGTGTCGAGCGTGATCTCGATGTAGTCGTCGTTGCCCCGTCCTGTCATCAGCCGCACGCTGCCGCCCGGCGTGAAAACGTCGAACGGATAGCGTTCCGCTTTCAGGACGCTCACGACCTGCCGGAACAGCGGCACGGCGACGCGTTCGAGAAACGCTTCGTACTCCGCCGTCGCCTGATCGATCTGCGCACGGCGGCGCGCGCGGCGGTCCGCGGCCGGCCGCTTGGCGTTCTGCAGCAGCTCGCGGACGCGCTGACGGACGACGGAGACCTCCATCAGATCACGCCCGCCGATCGCAGCTCGCTGATGGCATCGGTGCTCAGCCCCAGGTCACCGCGCAGCACGTGCTCCGTATGCTGACCGTGCGTCGGCGGCGCCGTGCGCTGCGACGCCGGAGTGTCCGACAGCTTCATCGGCGATCCGAGGACGCGGATGTTGCCCGCCTTCGGATGCGTCATCGGCACCACCATGTCGCGCGCCGCGATCTGCGGATCCGCGAACACCTCGGCGAGGTTGCGGACCGAGCCGCACGGCACACCCGCGGCGCGGAGGCGTTCAATCCAGTAGCTGCGCGAGTGAGCGTGCAACGCGGCGGCGACCCTCGGCCGCAGCTCCGCGTAGCCGGTGACGCGACCCCGGTTGGTCGCGTACTGCTCGCCGAGATCGAGCGACGCGATCTCGCAGAATTTCTTCCACTGCTCGTCCGTGCCGACGGCGAGCATGAAATCGCCGTCCGACGCGGTGAACGTCTCGTACGGCACGATCGTCGGGTGGCGGTTGCCCATCCGAGTCGGCGGCGTACCAGTCGCGAAGTAGATACCGGCCTGATACGTCAGCAGCGCGGCGACTGCGTCGAGCATCGCAATGTCCACATACTGTCCGCGTCCCGTACGCTCGCGCGCGTAGAGCGCGGCCGAGATGCCCTGTGCCGCGAACATGCCGGAGACGATGTCGGCGATTGCCACGCCGACGCGGAACGGCTGCGCGTCGGGCGATCCGGTCAGGCTCATCATGCCGCCTTCCGCCTGCAGTACGGCGTCGTACCCAGCTTCCGGACTGCGCGGCCCCGTGTGGCCGAATCCCGACAGCGAACAGTAGACGAGGCGCGGATACGTCGCCGACAGCGAGGCGTAATCGAGCTGCATGCGCGCGAGCGTGCCGGGTCGGAAGTTCTCGACGACGACGTCGGCCTTGGCGATGAGCTGATCAAGGAGCGCGCGGCCCCTCGGGTGCTTGAAGTCGAGCGTCACGCTCTCCTTGTTGCGGTTGATGCTGAGGAAGTACGCGCTCTCGCCGTTGAGGAACGGCGGCCCCCACGGCCGCGTGTCGTCGCCGCCCTTCGGCTGTTCGATCTTGATGACGCGCGCACCGAGATCGGCGAGCAACATTGTGCAATACGGTCCGGAGAGCACTCGTGTGAGATCCAGAACGATGATGTCGTGAAAAGGGCCCATGATTACTGCACTATACTGGCCTTTTGGTCAAAGCCGTGCCTGGCGACATGCGAGACGTCGCGTTCGAACGCACGATGACTGTTGCTGCCGTTCCGCACCTTGCGAGAATCCCGGCCGGCGATTTCCTGATGGGCGCCGCCGACGGAGAGGCGGACGAGCGACCCGTTCATCGTGTGTACGTCAACGAGTTCTTCATTGGCCGGTTTCCCGTGACCAACGACGAGTACGCGCGCTTCGTGCGCGCGACAAGGCATCCAGCGCCGGGCGTCCGCGGCTTACCGCTCATCGCGGCAGGCGGCCGCGACGCGACGTTCAAGGAATTCGCCGCGCCGTACGTCTGGAACGACGGCGAACCGCCCCCCGGTCGTGGCAACCATCCAGTCGTGCTCGTCCGCTACGACGACGCCGTTGCCTATTGCGCGTGGCTCGCTGTCGAAACCGGACGACCTGTGCGGCTGCCGACCGAAGCGGAGTGGGAGAAAGCGGCGCGGGGCGGGGCCGACGGCGCGAAGTATCCCTGGGGCGATACCCTCGATCCGTCGCACGGGAACTACCTCGCTGAACCGGCCGCGAAACGTCAGCGCGGCACGCGTCCGACGGGGACCTATCCGGCCAACGCATACGGCTTGTGCGACGTCATCGGCAACGCGTGGGAGTGGGTGGCCGACTGGTACGCCGCCGACTACTACGGCCAGGGCGACGCGCAGGACCCGCGTGGTCCCGCGGCCGGCAGCCTCCGCATCGTGCGCGGCGGGTCGTGGGTGACCGAGGACGCCACGATGCTGCGCTGCGCGTACCGGCACCGCGTGCCGCCCGATACGTACGCCTACAGCATCGGCTTCAGAATCGTCTGCACGGATTGATCTCAATCGCGCATGACTCCGGTTGAATACGAAAAGGCGCGGCGCCTGCTGATGCGGCGCGATAAGGTGCTCGGCGCCGCAATCAGGAAGATCGGCCCGTGCGGCATGGCCGGGCGCCAGCGGAAGGATCACCTCAGCGCGCTCGTCGGCGCGATCGTGAGCCAGCAGCTCTCGACGAAGGCCGCCGCGACGATTTTCGGCCGCTTCGTCGCGCTCTTTCCGGGCGGCGAGATTCCACACGCGCAGGCGATCCATGCGATCGACGACGCGGCCCTGCGCGGCGTCGGCCTCAGCGGGCAGAAGGTCGGCTACCTGCGCGACTTGTGCGCGCGGATCGCGGATGGTCGGCTCAACCTCGAGGAACTCGAGCATCTCGAGGACGAGCTCGTCATTGAGCGGCTGACCGCCGTCAAGGGCTTCGGCCGGTGGACCGCTGAGATGTTCCTGATGTTCCGGCTTCACCGGCCCGACATCCTTCCGGCGGGTGACCTCGGCATCGTCAACGCGATCCAGCGGCTGTACGGGCTTCGGAAGCGGCCTGACCCGAAGAAGATTCTGGCGCTCGGTCAGGCGTGGCGGCCTTATCGCTCTGTGGCGTCGTGGTATTTGTGGCAGACGCTCAGAAACGAGCCTTTAAGAACAGCAGCAAAAAGCCCGCGGCGATTGCGATCAAAGTCCCGCGCTCGCTGAAGATCGTCTGCCGCCAGGAAAACGCCGCTGCCGGGCGCGCCCGCGAGGCCGTGCGCAACTTCGGGAGCCATCGCGGGACGAGGGCGACATAGTCGGCGTACGGCGGTCCGATGCGCCTAGCGATGAGCTGCTCCTCCCAGCGCACGATCGCGTGGTACTCGAGCGCAAGGAGCACGAGCACGACCGGGAGCAGCCAGAGCAGGCGCGCCGCGAGCGTGAAGCCGGCCCACAGCAGGATGTTGCCCAAGTAGAGCGGGTTGCGGACGTGCGCAAACGGGCCGCTGGCGACGAGCGGACCGAGGCGATCGCTGCGCGTACGCGAGATCGCGCCGATATGATGCACGGCCCACAGCCGAATCGCCTCGCCGCAGGCGACCACCAGGGCGCCGATGATCCACAATGACTCGTTCGGCGCGCTGGCGGGGGGCGGAACAAGCAGCAGGGCGGCGACGAGCGGCAGCGGCAGCCACGTTCGCTGCCGGAACAGCCACCCGCCTGTGCGGGCGACGAAGGTCAAGGGTTTCAGATTATAATATCGGACTCGTTTAGTCGTAGATAGCGATCCCATGGTATCCGGACCTGTGGCGCCGAGCATTGGCGTCTCCATCCTCGACCTCATCGGCCGCACGCCGCTCATCCGGCTCCGCCAGATAGAGAAGCAGTGCCCGGGCGTCGAGATCTATGCGAAAGCCGAGTGGCAGAACCCTGGCGGCTCGGTCAAAGACCGCGCGGCGGCGCGGATGATCGCGGAAGGCGAAGCGTCGGGCGCGCTCACGCCGGGCAAGACGATTCTCGACGCGACGTCGGGTAACACCGGCATCGCCTACGCGATGATCGGCGCCGCGAAAGGCTACAACGTGAAGCTGTGCGTGCCTGAGAACGCGAGCCAGGAACGCAAGCTCATCCTGCGGGCCTTTGGCGCCGAGCTCGTGCTCACGAGCCCGCTCGAAAGCACCGACGGCGCGATCCGCGAGGCCCGCCGTCTGTATGCCGAGAGCCCGGGGACGTACTTCTATCCCGATCAGTACAACAACGAGGCGAACTGGCGAGCGCACTACGACACCACCGGGCCGGAGATCATCGAGCAGACGGCCGGCACGATCACGCACTTCGTCGCGGGTCTCGGCACGAGCGGCACGTTCATGGGCACAGCGCGCCGACTGCGGAAGTTCAGCCCGGCGATCAAGCTGATTTCCTTTCAGCCAGCCACGGCGTTTCACGGCCTCGAGGGCCTGAAGCACATGGAGTCGGCCATCGTGCCTGGGATTTACGATCCGACGCTCGCCGACGAAGACCTGCGCGTCGAGAGCGAGGACGCGTTCGAGATGGTGCGGCGACTGGCGCGCGAGGAGGGCGTGATGGCCGGCATCTCGTCCGGCGCGGCCGTAGCGGCGGTGCTCCAGGTCGCTCGGCGGCTCAAGACAGGCATCATCGTCACCGTGTGTCCGGATGGCGCTGAGAAGTATCTGACGGAGAAGTTCTGGAACGCCGATGCCTGAGACGCAGTCTGAACAGAGTATGCAGACCCTACTGGTTGACGCCAAGATCGACGGAGAGATCCGACGGCACGGCGAAGAGACGTATCCGCACGAGTGTTGCGGCGCGCTCGTTGGCGCCGGCAACCGCGTGACCGCGACCGTGCCGCTGCCGAATACGACGGAAGAGGGGCCGCGCCGCCGGTTCATGGTGCGGCCGTCCGACTATCGCGTGGCCGAGCAGCAGGCGGCCGCGCTCGGCGGCGAGCTGCTGGGCTTCTATCATTCGCATCCGGATCATCCTGCGCGGCCGTCGCAGTACGATCTCGATCACGCGTGGCCGACGTTCGCGTACATCATCGTCGCGGTCGCGAACGGGCAGTCTGACGCGATGACCGTGTGGTATCTGAAGGAAGACCGTTCCGCATTCGACGAGGGCGAGCTCAATGGCAACTAAGATTCTGATTCCCACGCCGCTCCGGCCGTTTACCGACAAGAAAGACGCGGTCGAGGCCAGTGGCGCGACCGTCGGCGAGCTGCTCGCCGATCTCACGACGAAGCACTCCGGACTGAAGGCGCATCTCTACAACGATCAGGGCAAGCTGCGCAGCTTCGTCAACATCTACGTGAACGACGAGGACATCCGGTATCTGCAGAAGGAGCAGACGCCGGTGAAGGCGGGCGATACGGTGAGCATCATCCCGTCGGTGGCGGGCGGCGCGCCGACGGCGGAGGCCCCCGTGGCGCTCCCCGAGCTGACGCGCGACGAGATCAAGCGCTACAGCCGTCACCTGATTCTTCCGGAAGTCGGGATGGAAGGGCAGCGGAAGCTGAAGGCCGCCAAGGTGCTGTGCATCGGCGCGGGCGGCCTCGGATCGCCGGTCGCGATGTATCTGGCCGCCGCCGGCGTCGGCACGATCGGCATCGTCGATTTCGACGTCGTGGACTTCAGCAACCTGCAGCGGCAGATTCTGCATTCGACGAACGACGTCGGGAAGCCGAAGCTGCAGTCGGCGAAAGAGAAGCTCGTCGCGATGAACCCGCACGTCAACGTCGTCACGCACGACGCGGCGCTGTCGTCGGAGAACGCGCTCGAGCTGTTCGCGCCCTACGACATCATCGTGGACGGGACGGACAACTTCCCGACGCGCTATCTCGTGAACGACGCGTGCGTGCTGCTCGGGAAGCCGAACGCGTACGGCAGCATTTTCCGCTTCGAGGGCCAGGCGTCGGTGTTCGCCGCGAAGGACGGCCCGTGCTACCGCTGCCTCTATCCGGAGCCGCCGCCTCCCGGTCTGGTGCCGAGCTGCGCCGAGGGCGGTGTCCTCGGCGTGCTGCCGGGGATCGTGGGCTGCATTCAGGCGAACGAGACGATCAAGCTGATCATCGGCGCCGGTGAGCCGCTGATTGGCCGGTTCCTGATTTTCGACGCGCTGCGGATGAAGTTCCGCGAGCTGAAGCTGCGCAAGGATCCCGATTGCCCGGTGTGCGGCACCCATCCGACGGTCACGAAACTCATCGACTACGAACAGTTCTGCGGCATGCGCGCAGCGGAGGAGCCGGTGTCGGGCAATGCGACCGAAATCGATGCCGTCGAGCTGAAGAAGCGGCTGGACCGTGGCGACAAGCTGACAATCGTGGACGTCCGCGAGCCGCACGAGTACCAGATCAACAAGATCAACGGCTCGCTGCTCATCCCGCTGGGTGACATTCCGAAGCGCTACGTTGAGCTCGATCCGAGCGACGAGATCGTCGTGCAGTGCAAGGTGGGCGGGCGCAGCGCGAAGGCGGCCGAGTTCCTGCGATCCAAGGGATTCACGAAGGTGCTGAACCTCACGGGCGGCATCCTCGCGTGGATCGACAAGGTTGATCCGAGTCAACCGAAGTATTAATATAGGACCGTAGCGGTCGGATATGCTGAGGCTCTCGAAAAAGGCCGATTACGCGCTGATGGCGATGAAGCACCTCGCCCTCCGAGGCGACCGTGGCGCCTCGTCGGCCCGCGAGATTGCCGCGCTGTATGACATCCCCATCGAGTTGATGGCCAAGGTGTTACAGCGTCTCGTGCGCCGCGGGTTGCTGGCGTCGCACCAGGGCACCCGCGGCGGATACGAGTTGGCGCGCCGGCCGACGCAGATTTCGGTCGCCGACGTGATACAGGCGATCGAGGGTCCCGTGACCGTGACCGCGTGTTCGAGCGACGAAGGCCAGTGCGAGCAGTTCGCGAAGTGCAACGTGCGTGACCCGCTCTGGAAAGTTCGCGAGCGGATTCTGGCGGCGCTCGGCGAGTGCACGATCGCCGAACTCGCCGCCGAGCCCGCGCCGGCACCGGCGAGCGCGGCGCGGCCCGCGGTACTTCATACGCATTTGCAGCAGTAGGTCAGACCTCTGGAAGTAGTGCAGGCCTCAGGCCTGCAAGCGAGAAAAGATACCGATGTCCGTGAAACTTCCGATTTATCTCGACTATCACGCCACCACGCCCGTTGACCCGCGCGTCGTGGAGGCGATGCTGCCGTACTTCACCGACAAGTTCGGCAACGCGGCGAGCCGGAACCATCCGTTCGGATGGGAGGCCGAGGAGGCGGTGGACAAGGCGCGCAAGCAGGTTGCCGATCTGATCGGCGCGAACGCGAAGGAGATCGTGTTCACGAGCGGCGCGACCGAGTCGGACAACCTCGCGATCAAAGGCGCCGCCGAGATGTATCGCGAGAAGGGCAACCACATCATCACGTGCGTGACCGAGCACAAAGCGGTTATCGACACGTGCAAGCGCCTCGAGAAGGACGGCTTCCGCGTCACCTATCTGCCGGTGCAGAAGGACGGCCGGATCAGCCTCGACGAGTTGAGGAGCGCGATCACGGACAAGACCATCCTCATCACGATCATGACCGCCAACAACGAGATCGGCGTCGTCCAGCCGATCGCCGAGATTGGCGCGATCGCGAAGGAGAAGGGGATCCTCTTCCACACCGACGCCGTGCAGGCGGTGGGCAAGATTCCTTTCAACGTCAACGAGCTCAAGGTCGATATGGCGTCGATCAGCGCGCACAAGATGTACGGCCCGAAGGGCGTCGGCGCGCTCTACGTGCGTCGGCGCAATCCGCGGGTGTTGCTCGCGCCGCAGATCGACGGCGGGGGCCACGAACGCGGCATGCGCTCCGGGACGCTGAACGTCACGGGCATCGTGGGCTTCGGCAAGGCCGCCGAGCTGTGCAAGCAGGAGATGGACGCGGACAGCAAGCGCCTCAGCGCGCTGCGCGATCGCCTGAACCAGCGGCTGCACAAGGGGCTCGACGAGATTTACATCAACGGCTCGATGGAGCACCGCCTGCCGCACAACCTGAACATCAGCTTCGCGTACGTCGAGGGCGAGTCGCTCCTGATGGGCATCAACGACGTCGCGGTGTCGTCCGGGTCCGCGTGCACGTCCGCCAGCCTCGAGCCGTCGTACGTGCTGAAGGCGCTCGGCGCGGGCGACGACCTCGCGCACTCTTCGATCCGCTTCGGCCTCGGCCGCTGGACGACCGAAGAGGAAGTTGACTACGTGGCGGACAAGCTGACGACCGTCGTGACGCGGCTGCGCGAGATGTCGCCGCTCTACGAGCTGGCGAAAGAAGGCGTCGATCTCTCAACCATGCAGTGGCAGACAGAGGGACATTAGACAATGGCTTACTCGGATAAGGTCATCGATCACTACGAGAACCCGCGCAACGTCGGGTCGCTCCCGAAGGAAGATCCCAACGTCGGCACGGGTCTCGTCGGTGCGCCGGAATGCGGCGACGTCATGAAGCTCCAGGTCAAGGTCAATCCAGAGACCGGCGTCATCGACGACGCGAAGTTCAAGACCTTCGGCTGCGGGTCAGCGATCGCGAGCTCGAGTCTCGCGACCGAGTGGCTCAAGGGCAAGACCGTCGAAGAGGCGCTCGCGATCAAGAACACCGACATCGTCACGGAGCTGAGCCTCCCGCCGGTGAAAATTCACTGTTCGGTGCTCGCGGAAGACGCCATCAAGGCCGCGATTGCCGACTACAAGAAGAAGCAGGGCAAGGAATCGACGGCTGACACGCACGCGCAGCCGACGGCGTAGGGTGAGGGGCTCGTGTAGTGCAGGCCTTCAGGCCTGCGTGGAACGATGATCCAGATATCAGAAACCGCGGCGCACAAGATCCGCACGTTGATGGCCAAGCAGGGCATCGACGAGGGCGGACTGCGCGTCGGCGTCAAGGGCGGCGGGTGCTCGGGTCTGAGCTACACGTTCGCATGGGAGAAGACCGCGCGGACGGGTGACGAAGTGTTCGAAGGGCCCGAAGGCGCGAAGATCTTCGTGGACAGGAAGAGCCTGCTCTATCTGAACGGCACCGTGCTCGACTACGACACGAACCTGATCAGCAAGGGGTTCGTCTTCAACAACCCGAACGCAAAGTCGACCTGCGGCTGCGGCAGCTCGTTCGGGGCATAGGAAGAGGTCGCGTGACCTCGGAGACCACGGCTCCCACGCTTCAGGTTTGCCGCGACTGCGGCGGCGGCGCGCCGATCGACGCGCACTTCTGCCCGCAGTGCACCAAGATTCTGTCCATCAGCCGGCACGGCGACTACTTCTCGTTTCTCGGACTGGCGCGCAAGCTGAATATCAGTCTTAACGATCTCGAGCAGCGGTTCCGAGGCCTGAGCCGCCAGTTCCATCCCGACTACTTCTTCAACGCGTCACCCACCGAACGGCGGGCCAGCCTCGAGCGGTCGTCGTATTTGAATGACGCGTATCGCACGCTGAAGAGCCCCGTGTCGCGCCTGGAGTACCTGCTGCAGCTCGAAGGCCTCGCCGCCCGCAGCCCGCAGGAGGCCTCGAAGCAGGTGCCGCCGGATTTGCTCGAGGAGGTCTTCGCGCTGAACGAGGAGCTCGACGAGATTCGCGACCTGCGCGCGTCCGGCGCGCCTGCCGGCGAGCTGGCGGCGCGGCTGGAGCGGGCGCGCGGTCCGATTGAAGCCAAGCGCACGACGCACGAAGCGCAGCTCGAGGAATTGTTCGCGCGGTGGGACGCGCTCGTCGATCGCGACGCGCCGGACGCCGAGCGCCGCCCGGTGCTCGAGGCGCTGCGCGACCGCGTGCTCGAACGCAACTACATCAACAACCTGCTCGCGGGCATCGAGAAAGAGCTGACGCTGTGAGAGCGCGCCACCGCAGAGGACGCAGAGTTTAATGTCGAAAGTCGTCGGCATCGACCTCGGCACGACAAACAGCCTCGTGGCCTACGTCAAGGACGGCCTGCCGGTCGTGATCCGCGATCGCGGCGGCGACGCGCTCGTGCCCTCGATCGTGTCGGCGAGCGACGACGGCACGATCTTCGTCGGCCGCGAAGCGCAGCGGCGCCTACTCACCGACGCGTCGCGCACCGTCTACTCGGTCAAGCGCTTCATGGGCAAGGGCTTCGACGATGTGAAGGGCGAAGCGAGCCTGCTGCCGTTCGGTGTCAGCGGCGACGCCGGTGGCGTCGTGAAGATCGGGTTGGGCGCGCGCGCGTTCACGCCGCCGGAGATCTCCGCGTTCATCCTGCGCGAGCTGAAGCATCGCGCCGAGGCATTCTTCGCCGAGCAGGGCGAGATCGACAACGAAGTCGAACGCGCCGTCGTCACGGTGCCGGCGTATTACAACGACGCGCAGCGGACGGCGAC
>CAZOIK010000407.1:0-3837 GCA_964579765.1 uncultured Bifidobacteriaceae bacterium | reverse complement strand
CCGGCCAGTGCCGCCAGGTGCACGACGGCGCGCGCGCCGATGACCGTCAGACGCGCGAGCGCCGTCTCGCGCACCACGGGCCGCTCGGACGAGAGGTCCGCGATGAGCGTGTCAATCTGTCGCGCGGAGGACGATCGGATGGCCACGGTCGAGGCCGCCGCTCGCTAGTCGGATGCCTTCTTCGGCCGCACGATCCAGGCAATCACGATGCTCAGCAGGTAGAGCGCGATCATCGGCGTCGCGAAGATCGTCTGCGTGACCATGTCGCCGGTCGGCGTGATCACGGCCGCCAGGATGAAGATGATCAGGAACGCGTACTTGAAGTGCCGGAGCAGGAAGCCGGCGGTCACGAGCCGCATCTTCGCGAGGAAGTACACGATGGTCGGCATCTGGAAGATCAGCCCCATGCCGAGCAGCATCTTCGTGTAGAGGTCGAAGACGTCCTCGAGCCGCGGCATGAACACCAGGTCGGCCGTGTTGAAGCTCGCGAAGAACTTCATCAGGAACGGGAACATCACGTAGTGGTTGACGATGGTGCCGGCGATGAACCCGGTCGTGGACATGGTCACGAACGGGATGGCGAGCTTCTTCTCGTTCGCGTAGAGGCCCGGCGCGATGAACAGCCACACCTGATACATGATCCAGGGCGCCGCGAGGACGACGCCCATGATGAGCGAGACCTGGATGTAGAGGCCGAACGCCTCGCTCGGCTGCGTGTAGATCATGCGGCTGCCGGGCGGCAGCACGCGCCAGGTCGGCGTCAGCAGGAAGTTGACGATGTGGGTGATGAAGGCGAAGCTGACGCCGATCGCGATGGCGACCGCGATGCACGACGAGACGATGCGTTTCCGGAGCTCGTCGAGGTGCTCCAGAAACGACATCTTGCCGGCGGCGCCATCGTCCTCGTCGTTGGTGTCGGGGATTTCGGGCTGCAAGGCTCCCAACTGCGAACCGGGAAACGGGATGAGAGCCACCGGCGCGCGCGGCTACGCCGTCTTGTCGGCCGGCTGCGCCGCCGGCTGGACGTGCTGCGCGTCAGTCGCGGTTGCCGCGATCTGCGCCGCCTTCGCGGCCTCTTCCCGCTGCTGCTTCTGTTCTTCCATGCGGATTTCCTCTTCGAGCGTGCTCTTGAGCTCGTTCGAGGCGCGCTTGAACTCCGCGATGCTCTTGCCCAGGGACCGCCCAAGCTCGGGAAGCTTCCGGGGACCGAAAATAATCAGAGCGATCACGAAGATCACGATCAGCTCCGGCATGCCAAGCGAACCAAACATGGGGTTGTGCTCCTGTGCCTCCATTATAAGAAAAAGCGCCCGCCGGCACTAAGGATTTGACGAAGCTGATGTACCCGGAAGTCTTTGCCTGCGCGGAAGTTATCTGCTAGCATGCGGGCATGCGACGATACCGATTGCTCTCCGCCGTCGTGTCCGCCGTAGCCGTGTTTGCGCTGGTCGGCGGGTTGTTCGGGCGCCGCCTCGTCGCCGCCGACGACAAGGTGCCGGATCACTACAAGGCGTTCACCGCGGCGCTCAGCGCGATCGAGTCGAACTACGTCGAAAAGATCGACTCCGAGCGGCTGGTCTACGGCGCCATTCGCGGCATGCTGTCCACGCTCGACCCGCATTCGAGCTTCTACGACCCGCGCGAGTACGCGCGCATGCGCGAGCGGCAGGAAGGCCATTACTACGGCATCGGCATCGAGATCACCGCCATCGACAACCAGGTGATTGCGCAGAAGGTCTTCGAGGGATCGCCGTCGGCCAAGGCCGGCATGCGGCAGGGCGACGTGCTCGCGGTCATCGCCGGCGACGACACCAAGAACTGGAGCTGCGCGGCGCCGGGCGACTGCACGGATCGGGCGATGAAGAAGCTGCGCGGCGCGCGCGGCACGGCCGTGCAGATTTCGCTGCGGCGGCGCGGCTACAAGGATCTGATCCCCGTCGAGCTGGTGCGCGACGAGATCATCATCCCGACCGTGCCGGCCTACTTCATGATCGACCAGACGACCGGCTACGTGCAGCTGCGCGACTTCGGCGAGACGACCGACCGCGACCTGCGGCACGCGCTCGAGTCGCTCTCCAAGCAGGGCATGCGGCAGCTGCTGCTCGACATCCGCAACAACCCGGGCGGGCCGCTCGACCAGGCCATCAAAGTCGTCAACGAGTTCACCTCGCGCGGCAAGATGATCGTTTACACGCGCGGGCGCATCGCGAACTCGGATCAGGACTATCGCGCGACCGAGGACGGCGAGTTCACGAACATCCCGATCGTGATGATGGCCAACCGCAGCAGCGCGAGCGCGTCGGAGATCGTCACCGGCGCGCTGCAGGACCACGACCGCGCGTACGTCGTCGGCGAGACGACGTTCGGCAAGGCGCTCGTCCAGTCGGTGTACCGGATCAGCGGCGGCGCGGGGCTGGCGCTGACGACGGCGCACTATTACACGCCGAGCGGCCGGCTCATTCAGCGTCCGTGGGACGCCGCGTTCGACGAGTACCTGACGTACACGATGCGCGATCAGAACGACAACAAGCCGCACAACGCGAGCGACCTGAAGCACACCGACGCCGGGCGTCCCGTCTACAGCGGCGGCGGCATCGAGCCCGACAAGCGCGTGGACGGCCCCGTCGAGGGCTTCAACCCGACCCGCTTCGGACGCGCGCTCTGGAATTCGAGCAACGGCGGCGAGTTCGGCAACTTCGCCACCGGCTTCGACGTCGAGGGCGACACCCACGTCAAGCAGACGCCGGTCGGACGCAAGACCGTCAAGCCGGACTTCACGGTGGACGAGGGGATGATCGCCGACTTCCACCAGCAGCTGAAGACGGATCACATCCGCATCGACGAAGACGCGTTCAAGAAGGACCACGACTTTGTCAAGGCGATGATCCGCTACGAGATCGATCGCGCGCTGTTCGGCATGAGCGTCGCCAAACACCACCTGATCGAAGTCGATCCGCAGACCCGCGTGGCGTTGACGGAGTTTGGCGAGGCCCAGCGGCTGACGCAGCTGTCGAAGGCTCCGGCCAAGTCCGCCGCGTTGCACCTTCCGACGCCTTCGGTCAACTAACCACAATCACTTGGGGCAAGAGATTGGTCTTGCCCCAATAAGTAGGCCTTGGTACACTGGCGGCCGTTTGGTCGCTCAGTTCGAGAGTCTGCCTCCCAGCCAGACATTTCTGCGTCTTGCGGCATCGGTGTCGATGCCCGGGTGTGTGCCATGCGCCTTGAACGTTTAGAAATCAACGGCTTCAAATCGTTTTCCGATCGGTCCGAGCTCGCCTTCGACAAAGGGGTCACGGCGATTGTCGGGCCCAACGGCTGCGGCAAGAGCAACGTCGCCGACGCGATCACGTGGGTGATGGGCGAGCAAAGCGCCAAGAGCCTGCGCGGCGAGCGGATGGAAGACGTCATCAGCAACGGCAGCGACGCGCGCAAGCCGTCGGCGGCCGCCGAAGTGCGGCTGCGGTTCAGCGGCGTCGTCAAGAGCGTGTCGGGGCCGGCGCTCGAGCCCGAGGTTCAGGGACACAACGGCCACGGCGTCAACGGCCATCACGACGCGCTGGCGTCCGACGCGCTGCCGGCGACGATGAACGCGGAGGAGCTGATTCAGTCGGTCGCGCGCGAAGTCGAAGTCACGCGCCGGCTCTATCGATCTGGCGAGAGCGAGTACCTGATCGACGGCCAGGTGTGCCGTCTGCGCGACGTGCACGATCTGCTGATGGACACGGGCCTCGGCGCCAAGGCCTACGCGATCATCGAGCAGGGCAAGATCGCCATGATCCTCAGCACGCGGCCGACCGATCGCCGGCAGCTGATCGAAGAGGCCGCGGGCATCAC
>CAZOIK010000406.1:0-17573 GCA_964579765.1 uncultured Bifidobacteriaceae bacterium | reverse complement strand
CTGGCTCTCCGCGAGCGGCAGCGACACGGTGAACGTCGCCCCCTGCCCCTCGCCGCCGCTGTCGACGCGAATGCGGCCGCCCTGCGCCTCGACGAGCCGCCGCGCGATGAACAGGCCCAGCCCCAACCCGCCGGCGCTTCGCCTCGCCGTGCTGTTCGCCTGGCGGAAGCGATCGAACACGTGCGGCAGAAACGCCGCGTCGATGCCGCAGCCGGTGTCGGTCACGCGGACGTCGAGCGCGCGCTCGCCGCGGACGACGTCGATGACGACGCGTCCGCCCTCGGGCGTGAACTTCACCGCGTTGCCGAGCAGGTTCAGGAAGACCTGCTCGAGCCGCCGCGGATCGGCGAGCACGTGCACGTCGCCGGGCAGCGGCTCGAGACACACGTCGAGCCGCCTGGTTTCGGCGAGCGGCAGAATGGCCTCGACGGCGCCGCGCACGGCCTCGGCGAGATCCACCTCCTGCAGGTCGAGCGGCGCGCGGCCGGCGACGATGCGCGACACGTCGAGCAGCTCGTCGATCAAATGCGCCTGCCGCGTCGCGTTGGTGTAGATGGCCTCGACGGCGCGGGGCGCGCGCGCCGCGTCGAGCGTCTGCGCGCGCAGCATCGCCGCCCACCCGAGCACCGCGCTCAGCGGCGTCCGCAGCTCGTGCGAGACGATGGAGAGGAAGTCGTCTTTCGACCGGTTGGCCGCCTCGGCGTCCGCGCGCGCCTGCTGCGCCGTCTCGTACAGCCGCGCGCGGTCGATCGCCTGCGCCGCGTGCTGCGCGATCGACGTCAGCAGCGCGCGATACTCGTCGTCGAAGTTCACCGGCACCGTGAAGTGGAACAGCAGCGCGCCGATGGCCGATCCCTCGACCATGAGCGGCAGCGCCGCCGCCGACGCGTACCCGCCGTCGGCCGCCATCGACGCCGACCGCGGATAGTGCTGCTGCCACTCCGCGAACGACCCGATGTAGACGGCGCGGGTCGAGTCAACGGCCGCCGTCGCGCACAACCCGTGCTCGGCGGGAAAGCTGCGCCACGCCTCGACGATCTGCGCCGGATACTCCTCCGCGTGCAGCGTCTCGAACCGCCGCCCGTCTCCGAGCAGCGCCACCATCCCCGACGACGCGCCGGCCACGGTCCTGCCCTGACGCACGACCACCTTGGCGACCGCGTCGAGCGTGATGGCCTCCGACAGCCCGGCGCTCAACTGATAGAGCCGCGTCGTCCGCGCCGCGAGCGCGCGATACCGCGCTTCGCTCTCGCGCAGCGCGGCCTCCACCTTCTGCCGTTCGCGCAGCTCGAGATCCGCCCGCCGGCGAAACGCCTCGGCCTCGGCCCGCGCGAGCTCGGCCAGCTCGTACCGGCGCGCGCGGTAGACGGCCAGCGCCGTCCGCTTGACCGCGGCGACGACCAGCTTCTGGCGCTCGCCCGGCATCTCGCGCGACTGCCGGAACCCGAGGACGACGACGCCGATCGGGCGGCCGGAGACGAGCAGCGGCATCGCGATGGCGCGCTCGCTTGCGGTCAGCACGGGATCGACGACGAGATCGGGACGCTCGACGCAGCGGCGCTCGGGCGCGTCCACCGACAGCGAGACGTGGCGCCGCACGACCTCGGTCAACACGGTCCGCGCCATGAGCGGCACGCGCTGGCGGCTCGCCACCTCCGCGTCGGCATGGCCGACGCTGTCCACGATGTCCAGATCGGTCCCGTCGTCATTGAGCAGCGCCAGCGCGCCGACGACGGCGTCGGCGGCGGGGACGAGCTCGGTGAGGCACGCGTGCGTCACCTCGGCGGTCGTCTGCGCCTTCGACAACGCCGTCGCCAGCGCCTCGAGCTGCCGGCTGTGCCGCAGCGCGCGCAGGGCGTGCTGGCGTCCGCGCTCTTCGCGCGCGAGCCGGCGATGGAGCTCGCGGGTCGCGAGACACACCAGGATGCCCGCGACCACGGCCACGCCCGCGACAACCGCGCCGGCGTACCCGGGGCCGGCCGTGCGAAGCAGCCGCGGCTCGGCCACCGCGGCGCACGCGCAGATGGAGAGCGCGAACACGTACGGCACAACACGGCGATCGAGCATCATGCCTCCCTGGTAATTCGGCGCGCGACGTGGGGACGCCGCCCGTCGGACGCAAGCGCGATACCAGAGCTCGTGAAGACGCGAAACGCGTTCGACCTGAAGAAGATGCGGCGGTACGGTTCAGCTTCGACGCGCCGGCGTCCCGCGCGGCGGCACGCAGGAATTACACGTGCGCCGCGTCGTTTTGTCGCATGAGAGAAGTCCCTCGGCAGCGGCTCGTATACTGGAATTGATGGCGGCGCTTCGCTGGCAGGGCGCGGTCGATTTCGTGGTGCTCACGATCGCGATGGCGCTCCTGCTGAGGTGGAGCACCGAAGCCCGCGCGCTGCGGCTCGCGTTGAGCATCGTCGCCCTGCGCGTGGGCGCGCTGCTCACGGATCAGCTCGGCCTCCTCATCACCAGCTGGGTGCTCGACGCGGCCACCGTCCTCGCGCTGCTCGTGCTCGTCGTCGCCTTTCAGCCGGAGCTGCGGCGCGCCGTCATGCGGCTCGACCTGCCGGGACGCGCGGCGCGCGAGAGCCAGCTGCCGGTCCTCGCGTCGGTCGCCGGCGCGGCGTTCGCGCTGGCGCGCATCCGCTGCGGCGCGCTCATCGTCGTCCTCGAAGACGACTCGGTCGCCGAGTTGATCACGAGCGGCGTGCCGATTGCCGCGCGCGTCTCCCCCGAGCTTCTGCTGGCCATTTTCCAGAAGGCGTCGCCGCTGCACGACGGCGCGGTGATCATCGACGGCGACCAGGTGACGCAGGCCGGCGCCATTCTGCCGCTGACGCAGCGTCCCGTCCCCGAGGAATACGGCACGCGGCATCGCGCGGGGCTCGGCTTGAGCGAGCGCTCGGACGCGAGCGTGATCGTCGTCTCGGAGGAGCGCGGGACGGTGACGCTGATGCGCGAAGGCGTCGCGTCGGCCGTGGCCGACGCCGACGCGCTCGTCGAGACGCTCAAAGACACGACGCGTCCCGAAACCGCGCGGCCGCATCAGACGCGGCACCGGCGGCGCGTGACGGCGGGCGTCGTGGCCGCGTCCATCGTCCTGTCGGTGCTCGTGTGGAGCGCGACGTTTCTGCTGCCGGGCAAGTCGGTGCGCGTGCAGAGCGTGCCGGTGGAGTTCACGAACGTGCCGAACGGCCTCGTGATCGATTCGCAGTCGGCCGAGAGCCTGCAGGTGTGGCTGCGCGGGACGGACTTCATTTTCGGGTCGGTGAGCCTCGCCGACCTCGTCGCCCGCGCCGACCTGGCGCAGGCGCACGCCGGCAAGAACGTCGTGCTCGTGGACGCGTCCATGCTCGACATCCCGCTCGGCATCAGGGTCGAGCGCCTCGAACCGCGCGTCCTCCACGTCACGCTGACGTCCCCGCCGTCCGGCGCGCGGCCGTAGCGCGCGGATGTGACCCACGCCATGCACTACACTTGTAACGTCCATGCAAACTGGCGCACGCCAGCGGCTTGCTCTCGCGATGGTCGTCGGCGGTCATGTGATCGTCAGCGCCGCGGCGGCGAGCGCGCTGGCGTGGGAGTCGGGCTACGGCGTCCGCGCGGTGGCGGCGCACGTGCTCCTCGTCGCCGAATGGGACGTCGCGCTGCTCGCGCTCGCCGGCGCGCTGGTCGATGTCAGCGCGCGCGCGGGACGGCGATGGCCGCGCAGCACCTTTCGCGTCCTCCTCGCCGCCACGTGCACCGTGCAGGCGTATCTCTACGCGCTGAACGTCGTCAGCACGCTGTCGTGGGACCGCAACATCACCGCGCACCTCGTGTCGGCGTTCGCGCCGACGGTGTGGTCGGGCAGAGAGCCGTTCCCGATCGGCGCCACCGGCATCAGCGTGTTCGCGGGCGGGACGCTCGCCGCCATCGCCGCCGCGTTCGCGTTCTTCGGACGGCCGATCGACGACGGCGTCGAGGCGTGGTTCGGGGCACCGCCGCGTGCCGGGAGGCTGCGCGGCGTGGGCGTCGGCGTCACGGCGCTCGCGCTGGCCGGCGTCTTCGGCACGACCATCACCGCGGGTGTCGCCGACCGCGACAACCTGTACTGGAAGAACGAGCTCGTCTCGAGCTTCTTCCGTCCCGACGGCTTCGCCTTCGAGCCGTCCGCGCGCCGGCACGCCATGGCCACGCGCGACGCCGAGCTGCGCGCGGCGTATCCCAAAGCGGTGTCCGCCGCACATCGCAAGAACGTCGTCCTCGTCATCGTCGATTCGCTGCGCGCCGACCGCATGCAGGTGTACGGCTACGCGCGCAAGACGACGCCGTTTCTGGCGTCGCTCGTCGAGAGCGGCAGGATGAAGCAGGTGGCGGACGCGTTCTCGACGTGCTCGGAGTCGTTCTGCGGCATCACGAGCACGCTCAGCAGCCGCGAGTTCCGCGACATCAGCGCCGAGACGTTTCAGCTGCAGGACGTCCTGCACGATGAGGGCTGGGACACGTGGTTCCTGCTCTCGGGGAATCACCGCGCGTGGAACGGGCTGCCGCGCTTCTATCACGCGAGCGAGGAGCATCTCTTCGACGGCACCGACGCGCGCCGCTACACGATGGACGACGACCGCCTCGTCCTCGAGGGGCTCGAGCGCGTGCCGCCGGCGTCGCCCGATCGGCCGGCGTTCTTCTACGTCCACCTGATGTCCACGCACTACCTCGGCGTCCAGTTTCCCGAGTCGCACGTGTTCACGCGGCCCGACGATCGCGTCAGCCCCGGCATCGACCCGTACCGCATCGTCTCGCAGCTGAACAAACCCGATCGCTACGACGACAAGGTGCTGCAGGCCGACGGCATGATCCACCGCGTGTTCGACGCGCTCGCGGCGAAGCACTATCTCGACGACGCGGTCGTCGTCGTGACGGGGGATCACGGCGAGGGCCTGGGCGAGCGGCACTGGGCGCACGGGTGGCATCTCTACAACCAGGACATCCGCATCCCGCTGCTGCTCTACGACATTCCGTCCGCGCAGTATCCCGACCTCACGTTCGCGACACAGGTGGACATCGCGCCGACGATTCTCGATCGCCTCGGCCTGCCGATTCCCTCGACGTGGGAGGGACAGTCGCTGTTGTCGCCGACGCCAGTTCGGTTCACGCATCACCAGACGTACTTCCTGCCGAACCGCTTCGCGGTGGTCTATCGCGATCACGACGCGCTGTGGAAGCTGATCGCGACGCCGCAGTACGGCAAGGAGGAGCTCTACGACCTGCGCGCGGACCCGGGCGAGACGCACGATCTCGACAAGTCGCGTCCAGCGCTCGCGTCGCGCCTGCGCAGCGAACTGCATCTCGACACCGGCGATCAGCCCTAGCAGCCACAGGGACTGAGGACCCAGGACCAAGAACGGACCTGGAACCGGAACGAAGCACCAAGGACGATGAAGCTACGGCGATCCGCACGCCCGGCCGGAGATCGACCACTCGGCGCGGCCACGGCCGCCGGTGTAGTTGGGATCCGTCACGACGGTGAGCGTCACGTTCGTGCCGCCGTCCGCGTGCAGCGGCCCGGCCTGCATCAGCGTCAGCGGCCGGCCCGGCATGACCGACGGGACGTCGGCGCGCATCGGCACGTAGTAGGTGCTCGTGTTCGCGCGCACGGTGGTCGTCACCGCGGCCATGATCGGCGTCACGACGTTGTCGAGCGCGTCGAGGCGCAGCGCGATCTGCTCGATCGTGATCGTCGCGCCCGGCGTGATCCTGATCTGCCCGCTCGAGACGGGCGGCGATGGAATGACGTCAACCGCCAGCGTCTGCTGAAACGGCTGGCAATTGGACGAGACGATCGGCACGAGTCCGGGCGCCGCGGACTGCCCCTGCCCGTACCCGGTCCGGGTGACGGCCAGCGCAACGAGCGCGGCGGCGATCACGACGCCGGCGACGTGAGAGCCTCTGAGCGTCCACCGCATGTCCGTCGCGCAGCCTCCTGCCGGCGACGCACGCAACTTCGACGCCGCGGCGACCGCGAGCGCCGCCGACGCGACGTCACGACAGACGGTGAGACGGTGACAGGTTGACGGACGGCGTTGACCGGTCTAATGTTCAAGCGCCATGACCAAATATTGCATCCGCGCACTCTCCGTCGCCGCATGCGGCGTCGTCGTCTCGATGATGTCGGGGGCGGCCGCGTCGGGCCAGGCGCCGGCGGCCCCGGCGACGACGTCAGGCGCGGTCGTCGGCACCGGCGTGTTCACCGCGTTCGTCGAGAACATGGACCGGTCGCTCGCCTTCTATCATGACGTCTTCGGGATGGACGTGCCCGCGCTGCCGGCCTCGGGCGCGCGGCCGTACAACCGCGCGAACCCGCGGCTGTTCGCGATGTTCGACATCCCCGGCGCGCGCGAGCGCCATCAGTCGGCGCGCGTGCCCGGCACGCGGCTCGCCGTCGAGGTGATGGACATCCAGGACGTCGATCACAAGACGATCGACCTGCACGTCCAGGATCCGGGCGCGGCGACGCTCGTCCTCGAGGTGCGCGATCTCGACGCCGTCCTCGGCCGCGTGAAACAGGCCGGGCTGCCGATCGTCACCAAGGGCCGGACGCCCGTGACGCTCGCCGACGGCGCGCGCGCGGTGATCGTCCGCGACGTGGACAACCGCTTTCTCGAGATCGAACAGCCGGCGTCCGCGCCGGCCGCAGGCGGCTCGACGAGCGACGTCGTCGGACTGCGGCTGTCGATTGCCGTCAGCGATCTCGATCGCACTCGGCACGTCTACAAGGACGTGCTCGGGTTCGAGGTGACGGACGAGACGAAATTCACCGCCGACAAATCCGTCCGCGCGCTGACCGGGCTGTCGAAGGTGCAGGTCAGGCACCTGCGCGCGCAGGCGCACGGCTCGATGCTGCCGATCGAGTTCGTCGAGTACAAGGGCGTGGCGCGCACGCCCCTGCACATGAAGATTCAGGATCGCGGCGCCGCCCGGCTGCAGCTCCGCGCGCAGAACATCGACGCGCTGGTCGCCGCGATGAAGGCCGCCGGGCTGCACGTCGTCTCGGACGGCGCCGTCGCCGTCCCGATTCCGCCGAACCTGAAAGGCGCGCTCGTCGCCGACCCGGACAACTTCTTCCTCACGCCGTTCGAGCCGTGCGACGGCTGCGCGTCGTTCGGTCCCCGCCGCGGCGGACGGGAGTAGAGAGACGCTGCGGCGGCCGGCACGTCGAATGGCGCGGCGCCTGCGTACTGGCGGTCGTCAGTGGCGGCGCTGGCGGGAGAGCTGGACGATCGAGATGTCGAGGCGGCGCGCCTGCATCTGCGCCGCCTGCCACTGCACGAGGATCGGACTCTGATAGGTGCCGCGCACGAGACGCGCGGCCGGCGCGCCGGCGGCGGGCGCGGCGAGAAAGCTGACGCGACGCGAGCGGATGAAGCGGCGCGCGGGCAGCGCCATCACCTTCGCGACCAGCCGCTCGAGCGACGACTGCTCGAGGCCGAACGCTTCCATCAGCGAGTTGAGCACGCGCACCATGTCGTACTTCGCGTAGCTCAGCGTCTTGCCGGGAATCGTGCGCGGATCGTCGAGCATGCTGCGGCCCTTCACCTTCGCGAAGTGCAGCGGGTTGCGCAGCACTTCGACGAGGTCGTGGCGCATGAGCAGCGTCTCGTACTCGTTGACCGTGAGGCCGGCGTTCCGCTCGGCCACCGGCAGCAGGATGTCCACGCGTCCGTGCTCGAGGCCGGTGTGCGCCAGCAGCTCGTTGACCTGATCGATCAGGCCGAACCGATCGTCGGCGAGGTTGATGGAATCGATCGGGTGCTTCGAGACGGGAATCGTCACCGACGCCTTCGCGACGACGCGCTCGTCGTCGTACGCCACGATCGTCGTTTCGCGCACGCGGCACATGGCGTGGGACGTGCCGTCCAGATCGATGAAGAACACCGGCGCGCCCGTGTCGGTGCGGTACGTGACGCAGTTTCTGAGGCCCGCGCCGATGAACGTCAGATGCGAGTCGGCGTTGTGCGGCTCGGCTTCCTTCTGCGCGTCGCTGAGCTCGGTGCGCAGCTCCATCTGGTCGTGGCGGTACTTCGCGCCCTGCGGGAAGACGACGCCGAAGGAGCCGATGAAGCGCGAGAGGCGATCCTGATCGTGGCGGAGGCGCGTCGAGAGGCTCTGCTCGAGGTAGCCGGCGGTCGTGTGGAGCGAGCAGTAGAGCGCCCGGCGGTAGGACCGGAGAAGGTCGCCGCTCTCGCGCGCGATGCGCGCGCTGACGTCGATGGCCTCAAAGCGCCGCCGCGGAGCGAGCGTGAGGCGAAAAGCGGCCGGACGCGTGTCCCCTGATGTCGCCAAAGCTTTGAGAGACAAAGATAACACGGCCCCGGCCGTCGGAATCCCGCCAGCCCGACAATAATCATCAACCACCCCGGTTCGGCGTCTTCAAGAACCAGGGTGTTCCCAGACCCGCGCTCCGGTCGGACCCTCAGGCGAGCCTCTGATGAGACTACATCGTGGTAACGTTGTGGTCACATGATTGGGGGGCTCGAATGGAGACCGTCGGCATTCGTGAACTGAAGACGCACCTCAGCCGCCATCTGAAGCGCGTGCGCGCCGGCGTTCGGCTGCTGGTCACCGAGCGGGGCCGGTCGGTCGCGACCATCAGCCCGGTCGAAACGGCGGCCGATCTCGATTGGGCGCACCAGCTCGTCGCCGAGGGACGCGCCACCTGGAATGGCGCCAAGCCGGCCGGCGCGAGACATCCGGCCCGGCGGCGCGGCCGGCGGACGGCGGCGTCCATCGTCATCGAGGATCGAGGGTGACGCTCTATCTCGACACCAGCAGTCTCGTGAAGCTGTATGTCGCCGAGTCCGGCTCAGAGGCGGTGCGTTCGGAGGTCGAGCGTGCGGCCGTCGTCTCGACCTCGCGCGTGGCCTACGCGGAAATGCGTGCGACGCTTGCGAGGCTCCGGCGCGAACGTCTGCTGGCGCCGGCGGCATTTGCCACAGCGAAACGCGACTTCGAGGCGCAATGGCCGGCGTACCTGGTCGTGGACGTCACCGATGCGGTGTCTCGCGCCGCAGGCGATTTCGCCGAGCGCTACCGGCTGCGTGGATTCGACAGCCTGCATCTGGCGTCGTACGCAGAAATCGCGCGCCAGGCCGGCGTCAGCGACACGCATTTTTCCAGCTTCGACGACCGCTTGAACGCCGCCGCGAAGCTGCTCGCGACGCGCCTGGCTCGAGAGATCTGAAGAACGTCCTAGCCGCAGTTGATCGTGCACTTCGCCAGGCGCACGAACCTGGCTTTGATCTTCTCGCGGTACTCGGGATACATCGTCTCCGCGCCGCCCATCGCCGCCTCGACGGGGATGCCGTAGCGCTTCAGCATCTCCTCGGTGAACGGGTTCTTGCCCGGCAGGTAGTGCGGCACGCGGCCTTCCGCGACGCCCTCGTCGCCGACGATGCACGGCGGGCCGCCGATGGCGACGGGATTCGTGCTGAGCTGGTACGAGCGCGTGAGAATGTACGGCTCGGTCAGGTAGACCGGATCCTCCATGATCAGCGTCAGCGTCAGCAGGTCGCCGTGCCGGCGGAAGTGCGTCGTGATGGTCGCCTGATCGCTGCTCGCGGCGCCGTTGCGCCGCATGTACCCGGTCTTGAGATGCGTCGTCGTCGTGATGAGCTCGTTGCCGTTCCAGACGCCGGTGGTGAAGCCCGTCTGATCGTGCGGCGCGTTCTTCGACGGATGCGGACGGCCGTCCATCCAGATCGTCATCGGCGCGCGCGTTTCCCACGAGCCGATCATCCACGCGAGCACCTTGCCGGTCACCGGATCCGGCACGGCCCACATGCGCAGGCTGAACGGCCCGGCGGCGATGTGCCACTGCGTCTGGAACCAGCACGTGCGCTCGGGCATCGAGATGATCGACTGCGAGAAGCTGAGCGCCTTCGCGCGGCCGGCGTCGTTCAGCGGCAGTCCCGTCCAGTCGTCGGGGTTGGGCCCGGCGCCGCGCTCGAGCGCGTCCTCGTGGTTGAGCGACTGCCACGAGCCGGAGAGATCGATTTCGGCGCGCGCCGGCATCGCCGCGAGCGCGACGACCGCGAGCGCCAAAACAATGTCGCGAGTCATTTCATTCTCCACGGCCGGCTGACGCCGGCCCCCACAACTACCACGTCGCCGAGCACTCGGTCGGATGCCACTTCGCGCCGTCGGGCTCTTTCTTGAACTGCGAGCTGATGACGAACGGGGTCCGGAGATACGTCGGATCCGTCGTCGCAATCGTGACGACGAGCAGCGGCGATCCGGCCGGCTCGGTGATCACCTCGAAGTATTCCTCGAGCGTCGTCTTGTCGCTGTACGGCACGCCGTTCTTGCGCAGGAAGCCGGCCTTGAGGTTGCTCGTGCGCACGTGCATCGCGCCGTCGGTCGCGCCGCGGCCGCCGCCTTCCCAGTCGGCCACGGAGTCGCCCTGCAGCGAGGGCTGGCGGCCCTGAAAGGGCCGCCCTGCGACAGGGGCGTTGGGACGTTCGAAGTGGAACAGGCGCGTCTGCTTGCCGGCGTCGGTCTCCAGCTTCAGCGTCTTGTCGTCCTGCCAGGTGATGTGCAGCCGCTCGGGCACGCGCAGCAGCGCGGGCGCGCCGTAGGCTTTGCACTGATCGCCTGCGGCCTCTTCCTTCTGCGGATCCCAGGCGTCGGCGATCTTGCGCGCTTCGGGCGTCATCGGGACGCCCTGGTAGTCGCCGCGCATGGGCATCACCATGCGGTACTTCCAGTCTTCGGTGACCACCGACACCCAGTAGCCGGTCAGATCGATCGGCGCGCCCACCTTGCCGACAGGCGGCGGCGCGCCGCGCCCGCGGCCCTGCGCGAACGCACTCGCGGCCACAAGCAGCGCCGCAGCGACGAGGAACGGTTTTCTCATGACTGCTTCGCCCGCAGGCTGGTGTAGATCGCCTCGATGAACGCGTCGGTCGCGCCCGGCTGCGTGCCGTAGCGCGTCTCGTACGGCAGCGCCGGATGCGCCGCCTTGATCTCGTCGAGCGTCTTCCCCTGCTTCATCAGATCCGCGACGACGTCGCGGACGAGCACGACCATGTCGCGATAGTCCACGACTTCCATCTGCTCGCTGAGGCGGCCGTGGCCGGGAATCACGTACGTGCCGACGTCCTTGTAGATGAACGGCGTCGGCGCGATGGTCAGGTCGATCAGCTTGTTGAGCGCGGCGATCTCGCCCTCGATGCTGCCGCCGTGCGCGAGATCGATCACCGGAAAGCGCGTCGTGTCCATCACGTCGCCCGTGACGACGACGTCGGAGCCGCGGAAGAGGACGAAGCTGTCGGCGTCGCTGTGGGCGGCGGGCTGGTAGAGGATCTCGATGCCCTCGTCGTTCATGCGAATGGCCTTGCGCGGCGTGAAGAACGCTTCGTTGGGCCACGCGTCGCCCGGATACGGCGGCCTGGTCGTGACGCTCATCCGCCGCAGCACGCTGTCGTGCGACAGAATCGACGCGCCGCCGCCGTTGGTCATCGACTGCACGAAGGCGTTGCTGCCGAGCGTGTTGGTGAAGATCGTGAAGCCGGCCTTCGACAGCTTCTCGTTGCCGCCGACGAAGTCGGGGCCGCCGTCGGCGTCGATGATGTAGCGGATGCGGCCGTCGGTCAGCGTCTTGAGCGCCGCGAGCACCCGCTCGGAGGCCGCCGCCGTGCCGGCGTTGACGAGCACGACGCCGTCCGAGCCGAGCTGGACGCCGATGTTGCCGCCGGCGCCCGCGATCATGTAGAAGTTCTTCCGGACCTTGACGACGTCGAGGCCGTTCGCGTCGGGTTCGGCGGCCCGCACCGACAGCAGTCCGGCGACCGCCAGCGCCAGCGCGACCGTAAGCGATGTCTTCACCGCGTGACTCCTCTTCCGCTCCGCGCGGAACGCGCGCGGTATACCTGTAGTGCCGAAACCGCATCCACCGACCAACCGCTTCAGACCTCATCCCTGGCACGGGCTCGACGCCGGGCCCGCGCCGCCGGACGTCCTCAACGCGTACATCGAGATCACGCCGTTCGACTTGATGAAATACGAAGTCGATAAAGTGTCCGGGTATCTGCGCGTCGATCGCCCGCAGCGCTCGTCGGCGCAGCCTCCGACGCTGTACGGCTTCGTCCCGCGGACGTACTGCGGCGATCGCGTCTGCCGCCTCGCGCCGAAGGCCAGGCGCGGCGACGGCGATCCGCTCGACATCTGCGTCTTCAGCGAGCGCGCGATCACGCGCAACGAAATCATCGTCCGCGCGCGCGTCGTCGGCGGGCTGCAGATGATCGACCGCGGCGAAGCCGACGACAAGATCGTCAGCGTGCTCGAGAACGACTACGTCTGGGGCGGCGCCCGCGACATCAGGGACGTGCCGGCCGTGCTCATCGAGCGGCTGCAGCACTACTTCCTCACCTACAAGCTCGTCCCGGGGCGGAAGAGCCGCGCGAGCATCACACGCGTCTACGGACGCGCGCATGCGGTGAAGGTCGTCCGCGCGGCGACGGCCGACTACGACGAGGCCTTCACCGACTGACGGTGACGGCTCACCGTACGCAGTAAACCTCGGCTCACTTCGCGCGCCGCTCTCCTCGCGCGCCGCCGCCCGTCTTCGCGGCACGTTTCGTGATTCCCGCACTCGCATGACGGAGATCGGCCGCGAGCTCGCACAAGCCCGAGAGCGCGCCGGGTTGTCGCTCGAGACGCTCTCGCGCCGCACGAAGATCAGCGTTCCGATTCTCGAGTCGATCGAGCGCGGCCAGATCCGCGGCCTGCCCGGCGGCCTCTACACGCGCGGCCTGCTGCGCGCGTACGCGCGCGAAGTGGGCTGCGACGCGGAAGCGATCGTGCGGCGCTTCCGCGAGGCGTGCGAGCCGAAGCAGACGGACGCCGGCGAGACGCTGCAGCAGATCACGGCCGCGGCCGAACGCGGCAAGGCGAGCCGGACGCCGCCGCCCGACGTCGCGGACGCGGAAGGCCGGCGCACCTGGGGTCAGCTCGTCGCGCTGACGCTTTCGCTCGCGTGCGGCAGCGTGCTCTACATGGCGTTCGGCGCCTACCCGCACGTCAGCCGCTCCCCGGCCGCCACGCACGAGCAGCCGGCGGCGCTCGCGACCCTCGCCGACACGGCGCCGTCGCCGCCGCCAGCCGCCGAGCCTGCCGCCGGATCGCCGGCGCCGACCACCGGCGTCAACGCGGCGAACGCCGATCCGCCCGCGACACCATCGACGTCCACGGCACCCGTGACGCCCACGACGCCGATACCGGGGGCGGCGCTGCATCTGGACCTCAGCCCGAGCGCACCGTGCTGGGTGAGCGGCACGGCCGACGGGACGCGCGTCACCTATCAGCTGTTCGACTCCGGCGACCACGTGCAGATCGACGCGCAGCAGGACGTCGTGCTGCGCATCGGCGATCCCGCCGCGCTCACGTTGACGATCAACGGCGAAACCGCGCGGCCGCTCGGCACGGCCGGCGAGCCGGTCACGATTCACCTCACGCCGCAGAACTACCGCGACTTCGTGAGTCGATAGGCCTTCCGTCGCGTCGCGTAGACGTGCCAGATCGCACTCACAACGGCTTCCTTGCGCCGTTGTGATACAAAAGCCACTTACACACAGATGAGGATGCGTTTCGCGCCGGCGGTGCTGCTGCTCGCGCTCGCGACGGGCTCGTCTGCCGACGCACAGCCGGTCATCACGCGCCTGCCGCCGCCGCTCGACGTGCCCATCGAGCGCACGACGCGGCTGCTCGTCATCGCGCCGCATCCCGACGACGAGATTCTCGGCGCGGGCGGCCTGATCCGCCGCGTCGTTCTGCGCGGCGGCAGCGTCCATGTGATCTGGCTGACGAGCGGCGACGCGTTTCCGCAGGGCGTCGAATCGGCGGAGGGGCTCAGCGGGAAGACGCGGCTCGAACCGCGCGACTTCGAGACGTACGGCGATCTGCGCGAGCACGAGGCCACCGCGGCGCTCGGGGCGCTCGGCGTGCCGTCGAGGTCGCTCACGTTCCTGGGCTTTCCCGACGAAGGGCTGTGCGACCTCGCGTCGAAGTATCTGTCGGCGAAAGCCGCGGCGTTCAAGTCGCCCTACACGGGCCAGATCAGCCCGCCGCTCACCGAGCAGGTGATCCGCGGCATCACCTACCGCGGCATGGACACGCGCCGCGAGCTCGAACGCGTCATTCGGTCGTTCGGGCCGACGCTCATCGTCACGCCGCATCCTGAAGACGAACACCCCGACCACTGCTCGACGCACATCTTCCTCAAGGAAGCGCTCGACGCGCTCTCGCGGGCCGGCGGCGTGCGACCGCGCGTGCTTCACTATCTCGTGCACTACCGGCAGTGGCCGCTCTCGGACGGCGACGGCGCCGACGGCGCGCTGCTCCCGCCGCCGCGCTTCCCGCGGGGCGAAGGCCGCTGGGTGAGCGTGGCGCTCACGCGGGACGAGGCACTCGGCAAGCGCGCCGCGCTCGAGCTCTATCACAGCCAGCTGCTCGTCATGCGTCCCTTCATGCTCGCGTTCGCGCGCGGCAACGAGTTGTTCCTCGAAGGCGAGCCCGCGTCGCTGCCGTCGTGCTGGTGCGAAGGCGAGAACGTCGCGCACACCACCAGCGAGGCGCGGCTGCGGAAGCCCCGCCGGCCGTCCGTGCGGCGATGACCTCCGATCGCCATCACCTCGCCTCCCTCGACGTCGTGCGCGGGATGAGCGTGGCGGCGATGATCCTCGTCAACAACCCGGGCGACTGGAACGCGGTGTTTCCGCCGCTCGTGCATTCCGACTGGAACGGCTGGACGCTCGCCGACGTCGTCTTTCCGTTCTTCGTCTTCGTCATGGGCTGCGCGATGCCGTTCGCGTTCGCGCGCCGCGAGGCGCAGCACGCGGGCGACTGGCGGGCGACGACGCGGGTGCTGCGGCGCGCCGTCGTGCTCGTCGTCCTCGGCATCGTCCTCAACCTGGTGTCCGCGTTTCCGGCGATCTCCGCCGTGCGGCTGCCGGGCGTGCTACAGCGGCTCGGCCTCGCCTACGCCGGCGCCGCGCTCATCGTCCGATCGTCGGGTGTGGTCGGGCAGGCGATCTGGGCCGCGGTGCTGCTCGCCGGCCATTGGGCCGCGCTGACGCTCGTGCCGTTCGCCGGATCGGCCGCCGGCGCCATCACGCGCGACCACAACCTCGCCGGCCACATCGACGCGCTCGTCTTCCGCTCGCACACGCTGATGCCGGGGTTCGATCCCGAAGGCTTGCTCGGCACCGCGCCCACGATCGCGACGGCGCTCCTCGGCGCGATGGCGGGACAGTGGCTGCGCCGCCATCCGAACCGCCGGACGCAGCTGTCCGGGCTCGCCGCCGGCGCCGCCGGCGCGATCGTGCTGGGGATCGCGTGGTCGGTGCTGTGGCCGATCAACAAGCCGCTGTGGACAGGGTCGTACGCGCTGCTGATGTCGGGCTTCGCCGCGGCCGCGCTTGCCGCCTGCGTCTACATCGTGGACATGCGCGGCGTCCGCGGCTGGGCGCGGCCGTTCCTCGCGCTGGGCGTCAACCCGCTCGCGATCTATTTCGGATCCGAGTTCGTCGGCCACCTGCTCGAGCGGCGCAAGGATCCGATCTACTGGGCGGTGTTCGCGCCGATCACCGGCGTCGGCGGCGAGTGGACGTCGCTGCTGTTCGCGGTCGCCTACACGGCCTGCTGGCTCGGCGTCGCGGTGGTGCTGCAACGCCGAGGCATCCGCATTCGCGTGTGACCGTGAAGGCCGCGCAGGCCTCACACAGCCTGAAGGCGGACGCTACGGGCGCGGCTGCGCGGGAGCGCCGCTGCGGCCGCCGACGTAGTGCTGCGCGTCCTTGTCCATGCAGACGAACTCGATCAGCTGCGTGTCGGGGCTGTACTTGTAGAACACCTTCGCCGTGAACGGCTTCGTGTACGCCTTCGAGTCGTCGATCGTCTCCTCGAGCTCGAGCTGGTCGTACTTCGGCCGGCGGAAGCGTTCGGTGATCGTCGCGTTGCTCGTGAGCGGGCTGCCGCGGACGTCGAGCCATCCGTCGTCCATCAGGCCCGTGGTCTCGACGACGAGCGTGTCGCCGTCCCAGTGGCCGACCGAATAGCCGTTGTACCAGGGATCGACGTCATCTTTCTTCGGCAGCGGCCGGCCGTCCAGGAAGATCTCACGCACGGTCGTCCCCGACGCCTCGTAGATGATCAGGACTTCTTTCGGCGTCTGGATGATCTTGCGCGGGTAGATGTGCGCGTTCAGCTGCCCGATGCCCATCGGCAGGCAGTGCGCGTCGGGGTTGTCCTTGCTGTTGTCGGCCATCCGCTTCTTGACCAGTTCTTCGGCCCACGGCTGGTACGGCGCCTTCTGGTCGGGCTGATTGTTGCCGACGTTGCCGAAGGGCGATCCGCCGCCGCCGCGGCGGCCGCGCGCGGGCGGAGGCAGGCTGGGATCGCGGCTGATCTCCCACACGCCGGACAAATCGGGATGGCCGTCGGCCGTCCGCGGCGCCGGCGCGTTGGCGGCGACTTTTCCGTCCGGTCCGAGCGGGACGCCGGACGGCGTGTAGTGCGGCCACTGCGCCATCACCGTCGTCGATGCGGCGAGGACGATGACGATCGCTGCGAGTTTGGCGGGTGAGTTCACGTCGAATCTCCGGATGAATCAGTCCGGCGACACACTATCGCCCCGGCTCGACATCGTCAAGGCGACGATATCGAACTGGTATCGCATGTCTCAGGCCGGCTGACGCCGGCCCTTCACGTCAATGCTTGCGCGGGCGCTTCGGCACGAACGCGAGAAACCGGCGCGGGTTGTCGTACATGATTTTGTGCAGCACCTCATCCGTCGCGCCGGCGGCCTTCAGCTTCGGCAGGAAGACGGTGACCGTCTTCGCGTAGCCGCTGTTGGCGTCGGCCGAGAACATGAGGTGGTCGGCGAAGCCGGCCTCGATGAGCGCCATCACCATCGGCACCTGCTGCGCGTCGTTGTTGCCGCCCTGGCGGTCGAAGCCGACGAACGCGCCGCGCCGGCAGATTTGCTTCTGCACGTAGACGTTCGGATCCACCAGGTTGCCGAGGTGGCCGATGACGACGTGCCGCGGATCGACGCCCTGGTCCTCGAAGATGTCGAGCTGCTCGATCGCGGACTTCCCCGGAATGCCGGTATGCGTGAAGATCGGGATGTTCGTCAGCACGTGCGCGCGGCCGACCGCGCGGAACACCTTGCGCTCGTCCTTCGAGATCTCGTCCCACGATCCGATCTCGCCCCACGCGCCGACCACGTCGTCGTCGGCCTGCTTGACGAGCGCCTTGAAAATCTGGTCCTCGCTCATCGTCGAGATCTCTTTCGGATACCACGGCTGGCTGTAGAAGCCGCCGCCGATGACGACCGGCACGCCGGATTTCATCGCGACCTGCCGGACGAAGTTGACGTCGCGGCCCATCTCCTTGTGCCCGGCTTCGACGATGCAGGCGACGTGGCCGTCGGCCGCGGCCTTCTTCACTTCGGCCGCCATCAGATCCGGATCGCGCATGATGTCGGGCGTCGGCGGCGCGCCGCCGCGGCCCCCGCGCGCGGGCGCAGGCGGCAGGCCGTT